>JBGSLW010000091.1:0-29221 GCA_041740495.1 Pirellulaceae bacterium | reverse complement strand
CGGGAGGATTTGGAACAGGAGGGAACAGAGGAAACAGAGGTTGGGGGTTCCCGGGTTCGGGGGATCGAAGCGCTGGAAGAAATAGGGATGGAGAAATAAAGACTCTTTCCTCTTTCTCCGTTCCCTCCGTTGCCTCCTGTTCAAATCGAATCCGCGGCAAGGCCGCTGGGTGCGTCGGGAGGATTTGGAACAGGAGGGAACAGAGGAAACAGAGGTTGGGGGTTCCCGGGTTCGGGGGATCGAAGCGCTGGAAGAAATAGGGTTGGGGGAATGGAAGTTCTTTCCTCTTTCTCCGTTCCCTCCGTTGCCTCCTGTTCAAATCGAATCCGGGGCAAAGACGTCGAGAACCTGCGGAGGATTTTGAACAGGAGGGAACAGAGGAAACAGAGGTTGGGTGTTCCCGGGTTCGGAGGATCGAAGCGCTGGAAGAAATAGGGATGGGGGAATAAAGACTCTTTCCTCCGTCTCCGTTCCCTCCGTTGCCTCCTGTTCAAATCTTTCAGGGTGAGTTCGCGCCTGGAAGGATCAGGCGGTGGATGCCTTCAACAAGTTTCAGTTCATTGAAATTGATCAAAAGGCCAATCGGAACATCTAGTAGTTTCATGTAGCTGAGAAGCTGTGCCTTGTGGAAGGGAAGGACATGCTGAACAGCTTTGGCTTCGACCAATACGCAACCCTCAATCAACAGGTCAAAACGGAGCGGCTCTTCGCGACTGAAGCCTTTGTAACGGACTTCGACGCTCTTCTGACTGATGCATTCAAGATGCCGGATTTCCATCTCAGTCAGTAGGCACCACTCGTAAATCGATTCGAGGAGGCCGGGGCCCTTGTCACGGTGCACCTCAATGGCTCCACCGATAATGATCTCAGTGAGCGATGAAGCTTGCTGGAACAAGCGGTGCATGGTTGTACCGGGAGTTGATAAGAACAGGAGGAAACGGACGGCACAGAGCCTAAGACTAGTTATTTTCTAGTTCATTTCCGTTCGGAAGCAAGAATTCGTGCCCTTGCGGAGGATTTTGAACAGGAGGGAACGGAGGAAACAGAGATTGGGTGTTCCCGGGTTCGGGGGATCGAAGCGCTCGAAGAAATAGGGATGGGGAAATAAAGACTCTTTCCTCTTTCTCCGTTCCCTCCGTTGCCTCCTGTCCAAATCGAATCCGGGGCAAGGCCGCTGGGTGCGTCAGGACGATTTTGAACAGGAGGGAACAGAGGAAACAGAGGTTGGGGGTTCCCGGGTTCGGGGGATCGGAGCGCTGGAAGAAATAGGGATGGGGGAATAAAGTCTCTTTCCTCTTTCTCCGTTCCCTCCGTTGCCTCCTGTTCAAATCGAATCCGGGGCAAAGACGTCGAGAACCTGCGGAGGATTTTGAACAGGAGGGAACGGAGGTAACAGAGGTTGGGGGTTCCCGGGATTCGGGTGATCGGAGCGCTGGAAGAAATAGGGATGGGGAAATAAAGACTCTTTCCTCTTTCTCCGTTGCCTCCTGCACAATTCGAATCCGGGGCAAGGCCGCTGGGTGCGTCAGGAGGATTTTGAACAGGAGGGAACAGAGGAAACAGAGGTTGGGTGTTCCCGGGTTCGGGGGATCGAAGCGCTGGAAGAAATAGGGATGGAGAAATAAAGACTCTTTCCTCTTTCTCCGTTCCCTCCGTTGCCTCCTGTTCAAATCGAATCCGGGGCAAGCTCGGTGGGTGCGTCAGGAGGATTTTGAACAGGAGGGAACAGAGGAAACAGAGGTTGGGGGTTCCCGGGTTCGAGGGATCGAAGCGCTGGAAGAAATAGGGACGGGGTAATAGAAACTCATCCCTAGTTTTGTCTGGCACGAAGCTCGGCGACAAACGTACTGCCGCGGCGAGTGGAGACAATGTCGACAGCTTGCCGACGGCTGGGTTTACTTCCACCCGGTGACCAACGTGATCGACGCGGACCAGGTTGCCCGTCAACGCTTCGTCGAGCCGAGTTGCGAGTTACGGCGGGCCTGACTATTGAGCCGAACCGCCCGTGACGATCGGCACCGCGTCTACCGGCATGGTGTTGACCGGTACCGCATCCCTCGCCGAACAAGAGGTCTGGCAAGTTGAGTTACAGCACTCGCCGTACCGCCATGTCAAGCCGAAGGCGAACCAATACGATTCGATGTTCGTCGACGTAAACGCCCCTTGTTCTGCGTGATCGCGGAACATTCCACCAACCGCCAAGTCCAGGTCCAAGTTGGGAAGGACATCGGAAATCCCGACCCCGGCGGAAATCCGATGTTGACTGGTGACTGCCAGGAGGGCTTGGGTGTAGCGGAGCGAAGGGATTCCGCCAGGGGGAATAATCCCCCCGACGTCCCCGAACGGCGCATCGGAGAGTGGGTTTTCCGCGTAAACGTACCCGCTCCGCAAGCGGATCCGTC
The DNA here is from genome assembly GCA_041740495.1 of Pirellulaceae bacterium. Taxonomy (GTDB): domain Bacteria; phylum Planctomycetota; class Planctomycetia; order Pirellulales; family Pirellulaceae; genus JANMEB01. Next base: position 26,819 of record JBGSLW010000091.1, on the reverse strand, counting down.
CGAGATCGTATTGGGTACCGAGCTGAAAGACCCATTGATTGTCGTATTCGGTACTGAATAGCGCCGCGTTGTCCCAGAGCTTGTACAAAACATCGCAAGCGATCAACAGCCGCCCGTTCATCAAAGAGCTGTCGGCGTAACCGAAGCCCAGATTCTCCGGAAGGTCCATGTTGATGTCCAAGGAGGTGTTCAGCGGACCTTGAAATCGGATCGCGTCGTCAAAAGTAAACGCTTGCTTGGTCTGATAGTAGAGCCCGACGTTGCGAAAGTCATCCAGGATGTAACTTGCGCCGAACGTACCGCGGACACCGTAGTCCACGGTCATACCGCCGATATCGGCGAACGGCCCGTCGAAGATGGCGGTGCCCAACGCGGCGCTTGCCCCCACCGACAATCGGTCGGTCAGGTTGATCCCGAAGCTCGACGCCGTCTGCAAGACGCTCAAGGCCGAGTTGGTTCCGTTGCTCTCCTGGAACTGGCGAAAGTCAGCGCCGCCGGCGGCGGCCGTGAAAAATCCAAGCCCGAAAGTGGCAGGTAGCCCAAGCATTTCCAAGCTTTGGGTGACGCCGATGTTTCCCCCCAATACCCCCAGCGCCTGCGACTTCCCGGAAAACGGCTGGACCCCGGTCAACGGGAGCGGAATTGTCTGCGTCAAATTCATCGTCGCCTCTGCCCACGATCCGGCAAAGGTGAATTGCGTGCCGCGGTACTGGGTTAAAGTGGCCGGATTGGCGCTAATGGCAGAGACGAGATCTTGGGGGCGGGCGATGCTAACGCCCCCCATCCCACCCGAGGCTGGCATCGTCGTGTTGTGAGCTTCTACGCCAAACGACTGTCCCCATGCGAGGCTGCCAAACGGGGCCGCCCACACCAACGCGACAAACCAAGGCACGATTCGAACTAGACGTCGCCCCGACATAAATACGGTTCCTTGACGCTCACCGAGACCCAATGGCGCTTGACAGCAACGTCTGTAGTATCGGTTGAAATGAAAGGACCGATGAGTCGGATTGCGACAATGATCGCGATTTGCGGGGGAAAACCGCCGCAAATGGCCTTGGTCCATGCTGGCGTTAAGCGGCCGAGCGATATCGATTCGGATTCGAGATGGACTACAATTCTCGCTGCGAACAGTTTCCGTAGGGATATTGCGTTACCCTAGCACTCGCCGCGGGCGAGGGTGCACGGTACGGGGGCTGAGGCCCATTGGGTTAGGCACTTCGTTCAAGAAAAGTGAGCGTCGATGGCAGGCCTGAGATCGAAATCGAGCCGTATCGGTTTGCCGTGGGGGGTGGGCTGGGGGCTGGCCGCCGGAATCGCGGTCGGCGTCTTAGCGGGGGAATGGTGCAAGCCGCTGGCGATCGTGGGCGACATATATATTGGACTCTTGCAGATGACGGTACTGCCGTACGTCGTCGTCTCGCTAATCGTCAATCTGGGCAGGCTCAACCGGGCGATGTTTGGGCGGCTGGCGGGGGCTGCCGCGTTGGTCATCGGCATCCTCTGGCTGTTGATGGCGATCGTCCTGGTGCTTTTGCCCCTGGCATTCCCCGTGTGGCACTCGGGGAATTTTTTTAGTGTGGGCATGCTCAGCTCGCCCCCCCCGCCGGATTTCGTGGGGATGTTTATTCCTGCCAATCCGTTTCAAGCCTTGGCCCAGAATGTGGTGCCAGCGGCGGTGCTCTTCAGTATCTGCCTCGGCGTCGGGCTGATGGGCGTGGAGAACAAGCAGCCGTTGTTGGACAATTTGCAGGTATTGTTGCGTGCCCTGAGCAGCATCAATCATTTCGTCGCCCGCCTCTCCCCGCTGGGTGTGTTTGCGATCATGGCGGCGACGGCAGGGACGATCCGCTTGGACGAGCTGGCGAAGTTGCAGGCCTATGTCCTGGTGCAATTCGCCGGGGCCGTTTTCGTCGGGCTGGTCTTGCTGCCGCTTCTGGTAGCGACGCTCACCCCCATCACGTACGGGGCGTTTCTTCGGGCCGTGGGGAGCCCCCTGCTGTTGGCCTTGGCGACGGGAAAGACGATGGTGGTATTGCCGATGATCGCGGAACGGTCCGCTCAATTGCTGTTGCCCTTCCAACGCGAGGGGATGGCGCAAGTCGAACCCGAAGCGTTGGTCTCCCTGGGTTACCCCTTTCCGCATTTGGGCAAGCTCTTGGCGCTGTTGTTTATCCCTTTCTCGGCCTGGTTTGTCGGAGCGCCCCTGGACTGGACCGACGTTCCGACATTCTTGGGCGCCGGCTTCCTGGCCATGTTCGGCAATGCCCTGACGGGTATCTCGTACCTTTTGGACTTAGTCCGTTTGCCGTCGGACATGTTCCAATTATTTGTCGCATCGGGAGTGATCTGCGGTCGGATCAGCGACGGACTGGGCGTCTGCAGTCTTTTGGCTTTTACGCTCCTCACGACCTTTCTGATTCAGCGTCGCTGGACGATCCGGGTGCCGGCAGCTTTGGTGAGGATGGGATTCGCCGCGGGAGTCCTGGTTCTGGCCATTCTGGGGATGCGCGCGGTTTTGGAGCCTGTCGTTCGGAGTATGCCGACCAAAAAGCAAGTCTTGCTGGGCATGCACACGGCGGTGGTGTCGGCGCCGCATCGGGAGCTGACATCCCCAAACCCCGCGGAGACGGCCGATCCTGAGCGCAGTCGCCTGCAGCGGATCCGAGCTCGGGGGGCGTTGCGCGTTGGGTATTTTCCGGACAGCCTCCCCTTTGCATTTCGCAACGAGAGCGAACAACTCGTCGGCTTTGATATCGATATGGCCCATTTGTTGGCGTCGGAACTGGAGTGTGAACTTTGGCTCGTCTCTTTGACGCCAGATCAGGCCGCTGCCGCTTTGGAGCGCGACGAGGTGGATCTGATCATGTCGGGAATGGCGATGACCACCGACCGATTGGAGCTCGCCCGATTTACTCGGCCCTATTTGCGAGTCACCTTGAGTTTAGTCGTCCCCGACTACCGTCGCGGCGAGTTCGATGAATTGGCGTCGGTCCAGCGCATGTCGCAGTTGCGGATCGCAACGCTCCCCTCGCGGCGATTCACCGAGGAATTGAATCGTTTGTTTCCACAAGCCGACGTCGTGACCATTGGCTCGGCCAGGGAGTTCTTCGAGAATCCAGAGTTAGGCGCCGACGCCTTGCTGTTGAGCGCCGAATCGGGCTCCGCCTGGTCGTTGATTTATCCAGGATTTACTCCGGTGGTGCCGGCGCCGTATGAACGACGGCTGCCGTTGGGCTATCCGGTCGCCGCCTGGGACGACGAGTTCGCTCAATTTGTCAGCCAATGGATTGAGCTCAAGATCGATACGCCCGAGTTCCGTCGCTTGTATGACTACTGGATTCTGGGACGGACTGGGGAATCAATGCAGCCCCGATGGTGCATTCTGCGAAATATGTTGGGATGGGTCCGCTAGACTTGAATGGAAAGTCCATCGCGTGCGACCGAAGCACTCGCTGCAACCCGGGCCTTCGTTTCGTTTTGGTTGGCCTTTTTCTATCGGGGCTGGACGAACATGCCATTACCGATTGGTTGTTTCGGCCGAGCGCTCAACGCGCCGTCATGCCTTCAGGGAATGCAATGTATTCTCGACGGGAATCGCGCGGGAGGTGTGCGCCCTGTATGGCGGATTGATTGTGAAGCCCCGCGCAATGGCTTATACTCAAGGGTGGCGTGAGGCATTTGAATCGCGTCCGTTTGATCTGGACATGGTTGCAAGCGGTGGTCGTTCGCAGGCACAAGTCGTACGTTGGTGGACTCATGTTCTAGTGGGTCCGACTCGTGTTGAAGTGTTTTCTATCGTGTTGCATCTCTCGAACCAGCAATAAAACGCGTTAGGCCGGCGGCTCGTTTACGGTTACGCGGTGGACAACCAGGGAATTTTCTGCGGCCCTTGGGCGCGGCGCTCTCGCCGGATTGTTAAGGGGTGACTCTGTTTTTGAAAGGACCGGAATTTATGCAAAGAGTTTGTGCTCGAGTATGGCTGATCGTCGGAGTGGCATTGTGGGGCGCGCTGCCCTGGAACAATGCGGCCGACGCGCAGCAGAAGAAACCGAACATCGTCATCATTTGGGGGGATGACATCGGTTGGAACAATCCCAGCGCGTACAACCGCGGGATGATGGGCTACAGTACCCCGAACATCGATCGCGTCGCCAGAGAGGGCGGATTGTTCACCGATTGGTATGGACAGCAATCGTGCACCGCGGGACGGGCGGCCTTTATTACCGGTCAAAGCCCGTTTCGCACGGGGCTGCTGAAGGTCGGCCTCCCGGGCGCGAAAGAAGGGTTGTCCGATAAGGATCCGACCATCCCGGAACTGCTGAAAAATCATGGGTATGTCACCGCGCAATACGGCAAGAACCACCTGGGTGATCTCGATGCGCATTTGCCCTCGAATCACGGCTTCGACGAGTTCTATGGCAACCTGTACCACTTGAACGCGGAACAGGAGCCGGAACACCCGGATTACTTCAAGAACCCAGAGCTGAAAAAGGTGTTTGGACCTCGCGGGGTCATCAAGTCGTTCGCGAACGGTCAGATCACGGACACTGGACCGCTCACGATCGAGCGGATGAAGACGATCGATGAAGAGATCACCCGAGGCGCCATGGACTTTGTGGATCGGTCTGTGAAAGCCGACAAGCCGTTCTTTCTCTGGTGGAATTCGACCCGCATGCACATCTGGACTCACTTGAAGAAAGAGTCTGAAGGCAAGACGGGCTTGGGAATCTACCCCGATGGGATGGTGGAACACGATGGGCATGTCGGTCAATTGCTGGACCAACTGGACCAGCTGGGTATCGCGGACAACACGATCGTGATGTATTCGACCGACAACGGTGCGGAGTGTTTTTCTTGGCCGGACGGCGGCAGCACGCCGTTCCGCAATGAAAAGAACTCGAACTGGGAAGGGGGTTACCGCGTCCCCTGCATGATTCGCTGGCCGGGAGTGATCAAACCGGGGACGGTGTATAACGGAATTTGCTCGCATGAGGACATGCTTCCGACTCTGTTGGCGGCGGTGGGCGAGCCGGATATCAAAGAGAAGCTGGTCAAAGGCCACAAGGCCAATGGAAGGGATTTCAAAGTCCAGCTGGATGGGTACAACCTCATTCCGTATTTCAAGGGCGAGGTCAAGGAATCTCCGCGGCGAGAGTTCTTCTATTGGACCGACGACGGCAGCCTGGCCAATTTGCGATACGACCGGTGGAAAATCGTATTCATGGAACAGCGGGCCCACGGACTGGATGTCTGGCAGGATCCGCTGGTAACTCTTCGCTTCCCGAAATTGTTCTGTTTGCGGACCGACCCGTATGAGCGGGCCGATCACGAAGCCGGGGACTACGGCCGTTGGCGAGTGGACCACGCGTTCGTGCTGTTGCCGGCAGTCGCCTTCGTCAGCCAACACCTGGAGACGTACAAGGCCTTCCCGCCGCGTCAAAAGCCGGGCAGTTTCAATCTGGACCAAGTCCTTCAGAAACTCCAAGAGGGGGGCAGCGGCGGCGCAAAATAGGCTTTGCCGGATCAATCCATCGTGGATCGAACTTCCACATGTCATTCGGCGGTGGTGTCCCAAGGACGCCACCGCTTTTCCGTTGGTTTCAAGTCGCTTCGCCGACTGGCGGCCGCACCGGTTCCAAAGGGGGCGAGGCGCCGCCTTTGATTTCCACCAAACTTTGAGGATCTCTCATGTCAAACGAATCTGTCTCCCGTCGCGAGTTTCTGTCTAGCTCGGTGATCGCCGGAGCCACGATCGCCCTCTCGGTTGAACTCACCGCAGCGGACCGAAAGCAGACCTTTACGATCTTGCACACCAACGACTTGCACTCGAATCTTCTCGGGATGAGTCCCGCCTCGGACTACTCCGCTTTCGCACTTCACGACGACCAGACCCGGGGTGGATTCGCGCGACTTGCCGCACTGATCTCGCAACGGAAAGAAGCCCGCTCGCCACACGGTCCGGTTCTGATTCTGGATGGTGGCGACTATAGTATGGGGACCGCTTTTGGCGCGGCCATCCGAGAGACCGGTGCCGAACTACTTCTGTTGTCACGGATGGGTTATGACGCCACCACGTTTGGCAACCACGATTTCGACCTCGGGCCGGATGGTTTGTCGAAATCCATTGAAGTGGCGGTTGAGTCGGGCCAGATCCCTGCGATCGTCGCCTCGAATTCCGATTTTTCGGCTCAGGATGCCAAACTGACCGACCTCCAACGTCTGGCCAAAGCGGGAGTGATCCGCCGACACCTGGTGCTTGAGCGCGGCGGCATGCGATTCGGCATCTTTGGGCTGCTTGGCAAAGAGGCTGTCTTTTACACTGCCGGCGCGGGAGCCGTGACGTTTCCCGATGCCGTCGAGACGGCCAAGGAGATGGTGAAGCTGCTCCGCGAGAAGGAGAAGGTCGATGTGGTCATCTGCCTGAGCCACGGCGGACTGGATCAGGGCACCGACGGACGGTTTACCGACGGAGAAGACGTGCGGCTGGCCAAGTCCGTGCCCGGCATTGATGTCGTGATCGGTGGGCACACCCACACCGAACTCAAAGAACCGATCCTCGTCAACGGCCGCACGCCCGTAGTTCAGAGCGGAAAGTACGGCGAAAATCTCGGCGAACTGGTGGTCACTTTGGATGGCGACAAGCTGCAGGTCGAGTCGTACAAGCTGCACCCAATCGACGATTCCATTGCTGGCGACCGGGCCATCGCGGACGAGATCGAAAAACTCAAGAAGACCGTCACCGAGGTCGTGTTCGCGTCGCGCGGTTACCGCATCGATCAACCGTTGGCGGTGGCCCCCCGCGACCTGCCGAACACGTTTACGGATATCGCCGCCGGGACTCTCCTCGCCAACCTCGTCACCGACTCGTTCCGAATGGCGACGAAAGCGGACATCGGATTCACGGCCAACGGCCTGATGCGGTCCCCGTTGAGCCGAGGGAAGTCCGGCGTGCAAACGGTGTATGATGTCTTCGCGGTGGCGCCGCTCGGCGATGGCATTGCGGATACGACCGCGGGCAGCGCACTCGTCACCGCCTGGTTTACGGGGGCGGAACTCAAGGCCATTCTCGAGTTTTGCCTTCTCGAGACCCCGGCGCACCCCGGCGAGTATTTCCCCCGCGCGTCCGGCATGCGGTACTACTACGACAAGTCTCGCCCTCCGTTCGATGTGGTGACGGCCATCGAGATCGGCGATTTGGATCGCGGCTATCGCCGGATCGACATCACCGGACAAGACGAGCAACTGTTTAGTCTCTCCTGCCCCCTTTATCTCGGTTTGTTTATCGTGGCTATCCCGAAGTACACGAAGGGCAAGCTGGTTCTCACTCCGAAGAACAAAGACGGCCAGCCACTCAAGTCCCGGACCGAGGCGCTTGAGATGCCCCGCGGCAGCACGCCGGATTTGCTCCCTCCGCGCGGCTCGATCGATCGGGAGAGTCTAGCAACCGCGGCAAACCAGGGCGCGGTTCGTGAGATCAAAGAATGGCAGGCAATCATGGACTACCTGCGCGACCTGCCGGCCGCAACGCACGGTGAACTCCCCACCATCCCGGTCGATAATCGAGCTGCAGAGATTCGGGCGATCATGGCAGGGTAACGAGCATCGTCGCCGCTTCCCTGCACCGGTCGGCCGATGTTGTGGGACAAAGCCTAGTACAGAGCTTGGAACTGCGTGCGCAGAAGGACGCCGTCCGTGCCAACCAGGATGTCGCTGCCGGTGCTATTGACCGGACTGCCGTCGACCAGCGTGGCGTCGACCGTCAACTTGAGATATTGGGACCTGCGCGGGTAATAGCTGAACCCGGTCGCGTAACTGTTGGCCGAACCTTGTTGACCTGTGACGAACGAATACTGCGTGTTCCACTCGAACTGCTGCGGCGCCAGAAACGTGCCGCCCTCGACGTAGAAACCCTGTTGCAATCCGATATCAGGGACTGGCAGGTTGGCTTGCACATCGCTAATCGTTCGCCAGAAATACTCGGCGTTCGCACTCCAGCCTCGGTACTTGTAGGCCGCGTCCACGGCGAGCAACGCGACGTTGAAGCTCTCCACTGTGGCTCCGGGCGCCAGGGCCCCCGTTTCGGTTACTCGCGTCCCATCGGTCAACCGCAAGAAATCCGCTTCTTCCAGTTGCCGTCCCGGAGTTCCCTCGATCGACATGACCCACGAGGTCCCGATGCGGACGGCCAACTCGTCGTGCCACTCGAAATCGCACGGTCGCCCCGGTCCGTAGGATCCGATCGGATCCCACCAGCCCGTTCCGCTGATCGCAAAATCGTCGCCGGTTTCTGAGGGAACTAGCCCCTCGGTGTTGTACCCCTGACCAATCATCAGCTCGTAATGCGAACGCTCCGTGGGGTCCCCCACCGCCCAGATCCCTACCGTGCGGCTCGGCCGAAAGAATTCGCAGGCCATCGAACGGTCGGCCAGACGAGTATCAAACGCGCCCAGCATCCAGTTGCGACCGCCCGGCACTTTCCGTTTGCCGAACTGCAATTCCACAAGATCCGAATAATGCCAGCCCACCCAGCCGTCCAAGATGGCGATCGCGTGCCGACTGTCGGTATCCCCGTCCATTTGCAGTAGGAACTTGAGCTGCGGCGTGAACGCATGGCCCGAGAACAGGATCCGCGCCCGCTCGATATCGAAATTCTGTCGGTTCTCGATGGGGCGAACGATTCCCGCGTTGTCGGTCCACGTCGTCTCATTTCGGCCAAAGGCGCTGTAGCGGAATTGGATCCGCAGGTTCGACCTCAACAAAAAGGACTCGTCCTCCTTTGTCCACCGCCAGAATAAGCCGTTGTCGTAACCCGAATCCAATTGGTAACCAGACGATGCACTCTGGTTTGCACCAGGAGGTTGGTCGACGGCGACGGTTTCCGTCGGCGGCGTCGTCTCGATGAGCTCGTTCGTTACGCCGGGGGGCTCTTGCCATCGATCATTCGGCTCCGAAAATGCCGGAGTGCTAGCGCCGAGTCTCGGGGACGAGGGATTGTGCGTGCGCCCGGACTCTTGCGCTGAACCTTTGCTGGCAAACATGATGCTGGCAAGTAATCCCCCAACGGCCAGGCAAATTCGGCAATCCTGCGTTAGCCGCAAGGCTAAACCGAAGCACGCCGTCGTTTGGCTGGGGGGGTCCATTTCGCGTCACAACTGGGAAAAAGGTACTATTTTGGCGCGGACAACTCCGCCGGTTGGTCCAAAGGCGCACTACCATCCCCGTAGGAACGCCCATTGAATTATCGGCAACTTGTAGCGATCAGCTAAAGCCGAACGATCCGGAAGAGTTTATGGAATGGGCAAAAGCTCCGTCCGCGCCAGGGCTTCCCGCAAACCGTTCAGATAGGCTAAGAAACAGGTCGAGTATCAAGACGACGATACCTTCCCCTGCCGCGGGCCAAGGGGAATCCTCACTACCCGCGGGAGGGTTCAGTCGAAAACAGCACACGACCTCCGAGGGACAAGGCCGGGTGAGCGGACCGAGGCAAATTGCGATGAGCCCGACCGTACCGCCGTTATCTTCGACGCGACAGCCGACAAGGACTGCACTTGGCCAATACATGTACAAATGTACACTATCCTGGGATTGCCCGTGGAATCCGCCGTGCCGCCCGGCGATCGAATCTGCCACCGTCTGCGCAACCTGGTCCCAGTCCAACCCTTGCTCGGCGCCTTTGCAACTCGAAATGGCCGGCTGTTAGAGCCTGAAGAGTGCACACGCCCACTTGCGGCCAACCATCCGACAAGTGAAGTTGGGACTACCTGAAATTCAGCGGCTTGGAATTATCATGACAATGGCACTCAGCAGAACAACTGACTTCCTGGTGATCGGCAGCGGCCTGGCGGGGTTGTACTACTCACTGCATGTGGCCGACCGGGGCCATGTCACCATCGTTACAAAAAGAGACTCGTCCGAGTCGAACACGAATTACGCCCAAGGGGGAATCGCCAGTGTCTTTGCCGAGACCGATTCGTTCGCGAGTCACGTCGCGGATACGTTGCGAGTCGGGGCGGGGCTCTGCCATGAGGAAATCGTGCGCGGGGTGATCGAGGAAGGTCCGCGACACGTCGCGGCGCTCTCGAATCTGGGCGCACATTTTTCGCGTCAGCCCAGCGGCGAATTCGATTTGGGTCGCGAGGGGGGACACAGCCATCGTCGCGTCGTGCACGCCGGAGACCTGACCGGCCAAGAGATCCAACGCGCGCTGCTGGCGGCCGCCAACCGGCATCCCAACATCCAGATCCTGGAAGACCATATGGCGATCGACCTGTTGATCGCCGACCGCGGGGGCTCGCAACAGGCTTGTTTCGGCGCGTACGTGTTGCAACAACAGACCGACGAGATATTTCCGCTCGCCGCCCGCTGCGTCTTGTTGGCGGCTGGCGGAGCGGGCAAAGTCTACTTGTACACGTCGAACCCCGACGTCGCCTGCGGGGATGGAATCGCCATGGGCTATCGGGCCGGGGCGACGGTGGCCAACATGGAGTTCTTCCAATTCCACCCGACCCTGCTCTACCACCCACTGGCCAAGAATTTCTTGATCTCCGAGGCGCTGCGAGGAGAAGGGGGGATCCTCCGATTGATCGATGGGACGCCCTTCATGGATTCGGTTCATGAATTGAAGTCGCTTGCCCCGCGGGATGTCGTGGCCCGCACGATCGACAACGAACTCAAACGGACGGGCCAAGACCACGTCTTGTTGGACATGACCCACCTGCCGCCCGAGCATCTGGTCGAGCGGTTCCCGGGAATCCACGCCCGCTGCCTGGAGTTGGGGATCGACATGCGGCGGCAGCCGATACCGGTCGTGCCCGGGGCGCACTACTGCTGCGGCGGTTTGGTGGTCGACGCCCAGGGTCGCACCTCCGTACGGAACCTGTTGGCGGCGGGGGAAGTGACCTGCAGCGGTTTGCACGGCGCCTGCCGGCTCGCCTCCAATTCGCTGCTCGAGGCCTTGGTCTATGGGGCTCGCGCGGCGCGCGTTGCGCTCGATATTCCAGCAGCGGCTCCGGCCGCGGTTGAACCGTGGCAACCGGGCGCGGCGGTCCCCAGTGATGAGGCCGTCGTGGTCAGCCAGAACTGGGACGAAATCCGCCGCTGCATGTGGAACTACGTCGGGATCGTGCGGACCAACAAGCGGCTGGAACGAGCGCGGCGGCGGATCGAACTGATCCGCGACGAGATTCGCGAGTACTACTGGAACTTTCTGGTCACGTCCGACTTGATCGAGCTGCGCAATATCGCGCTCGTCGCGCATTTGGTAGTCGAATCCGCGCGGCGCCGCAAGGAAAGTCGGGGCTTGCACTTCAACGCGGATTTTCCCCAGCCGGATGCCCGCTTCGCCCGCGATACCATCCTGACCGCATCCGACGGGCCGTCAACCGCCTAATCGTTGAACGCCCCGCCGCAGGCGCCAGCCCCCTCGTTTAACGCCCAGCCGCAGGCGCCGGCTTCCTCGTTTAACGCCCAGCCAGAGGCGCCGGCCTCCTCGTTTAACGCCCAGCCAGAGGCGCCGGCTTCCTGGTTTAACGCCCAGCCAGAGGCGCCGGCTGCATCGTTTCGCTCGTGCGCTGCAAAAGCCGGCGCCTGCGGCTTGGCGTTAAACGAATGGTTTTGACTTTCTAAGCGCCGTGCAGCGTGAACTCGGGCAACCGCACGATCTGGCCCCCTTGGTTGGTCGACTGGTGCGCGCAGATCCCGACGCAGGTCCAGTTGGCGCTAGTCACGGCGTTGGGCCAGGGGTCGCGATCCTCCAGCAACGCACTGACGAACTCGTTCGCCAGATGCGGATGCGAGCCGCCGTGCCCTCCCCCTTGAATGAACGAGAGGTGGTCGGCGTCCTGGATCGATTGCGTGAACGCTCGGATTTCTTGCGGCAGCCGGTGTGCGTAGTCGGGGACCTCGATCCGCTCTGGAATCTCCGGCTCGGGTCGTTTCGCGGTATGCAGCACGTGCGACTCCCCTTCGACCAGCGCCCACTCGAACGACTTCTTCGTGCCGTACACGTCGAAGGACTCACGATATTGCCGAGCCGTATCGAACAGAAACCGCCAGATATGGGCGGAGATGTCCGAATTCAAAATCTTGATATGGCACGACTCGACCGCGTACTTGTTTCCCGATTTTTTGGCCAGCGTTGGGTTGATGGTCCCCGAACCGAAGCAGGAGACGCACTCGGCGCGACCGTTGACCAGCCCCAACACCGGGCTGACCACATGCGTGGCGTAGTGCATGGGAATCATCCGTTCCCAATACTCCGGCCAGCCTTCCATATCTTGCGGGTGCGAGGCTTGCATGTATTGGATCGTTCCCAAATCCCCGCGCTGGAACATCTCCTGAATGAACAGGAATTCGCGGCTATACACCACGGTCTCCGCCATCATGTACTTCAGGCCGGTCTGAGCCACCAGGTCGCAGATCTTCTCGCATTCCTCGATCGAGGTCGCCATCGGCACGGTGCACATCACATGTTTGCCCGCCTTAAGGGCCTCCAGCGACATCCAGGCGTGATCGGGAATCGGGCTGTTGATATGGACGAAGTCGACCGCCGGATCCGCCAGCACATCCTCGAACTTGGTGTAGCGCTGGCCGATAGAAAACGTATCGCCGATCTTGTGGAGTTTCGACTCGTTCCTTTGGCAGATCGCGTGGACGGTTGCCTGAGGATGACGCTGGTAAATCGGAATGAACTCCGCGCCGAATCCCAGACCGACCATCGCCACATTGACGTTTTTCTTTGCCACTTCGTTTCTCCTTACAAGTGTCGAACGACTATACGTCGTAACTATCCGCCGCATGGCGCTAGCCTTTCACCGGGCTGCGAAGTCCTCAATCGTTTGATTTCGGTACTAGCCGCAAGTAATCGAGTCCGAACATGTAGGCCGGAACGGCTTGCGGATTCGCGCCGACAATGGTCACCTCCAGTTTGTGCGCGCCGGCCTCCAGTCTGCGACTTGGGAACGCGAGCACGCCGGTGGTGACCACATCGGGCGCGTTGTACAGATCGAGCGCTCCGCCCAACGGGATGCCGTCGATCGCCAGTTGCACGATGCCGTAGTCTTGAGCGCGTGTCATGACCAGTTCAGCGTCATACAGGCCGGACTCGGCCACGTCGAACTCGAGTTCCAATTTCGAGCCCGGTTTGGCGCCGGTCCACCAGAGGTGATCGGCCCCGCTCCAGCGGTCCTTGGCGAACGGTTGCATATCCTGGTTCTTGGCGGTCCCCTCGGTCTTGCCGACGACTTTCAGTGTTTCACCTTCCAGCGCGCCGGGGACGCCTCCAGTTGACTCATCGATTGGGGCGCGCGGACCTCGGGGCGCCACCTGGTGCGGACTGGCCAGGTAAGCGACCAGGTCCCGCACGTCGTCGGGGGGGAGTTGATCGAGTTGCCGTTCGGGCATCACCGACAAATCGGAGAGCCGGCGCGATTCGATGTCGTCGACGGCCACCAATACTTCGGCTTCGTTGATCGTTCTCAGCGTGACCGCGCTCTCGGTTTCTCCCATGATCAGTCCGGAGATGACTCGACCGTCAACCGTCTCGATAATCGTCATGCGGTAATCCTTACCGAGTACGGCGCTCGGGTCGACCAGATTCTCCAGGATATAGTCCAGGTTGGCGCGGTTGGACCCGGTGATGTCGGGCCCGACCTTCCCTCCTTCACCGAACAGAATATGGCAGGAGGCGCAGGTCGCATCGAAGACTCGGCGGCCGTTGGCCGGATTCGCCTTGGCCATCGACTCCGATGTCAGAAGCGTTTTGTAATGTTCGATAATTTTCTGGCTATCCTCGGAAGCACCACGAATCTCTCCCCAAACGTCCGCGAGTCGCTTCGTCAGCGCCTCATCGTTGAATTCGACCAATTGGCGAACGTTGTAGGCGTGCAGATCGGTGCGGGGAACGGCGCCGGCAGCGATCGCGTCCAGCAAGGCCTGGGCGTATTTCGGTCGCGCCACCAGAGTCGAAATCGCATCGCGCTTTTCCTTTTCGGCGAGTCCGGCGTAAATGCCCAGGATCGCCGCCGGGGTTTGAGGGTCCTCCAGCGTGGCCAGCGCCCGCAAGGCGGGGCCGCGAAGCCTTTCGTCGGACAGCACCTGCTGGTAGGTCTTGGCTGCGTCGCGGTCCTGCCCTCGCACTAGGATGTCCAAGGCCTCCAATCGCTTTTCGATCGGGGCATCGCCGCTGGCCAGCAATTGACGGATCCGCGCATGGACCCGTTTGTCTCCCAGCACCACCGCAATCTGGTCGGCGCGATCGCGAACGGCAACGTCCGAACTCGCCGTTAGTTTCTCGTAGGTTGCCGCCCAAGCCTTGGGCATCGGAATATTCAAGCGCCCTTCGAACGCCTTGAGAATCTCGTTCAAGTAAAACATCTGCTGCCCAGGCTCAGACGCCTGGCCCAGCGCGGCGACAACATGCTCTAGCCCGGCACTGTCGGCGGCGACCCGCCGCACGATAAACCGTTGGACGGTGGGGATCTGGCAAGTCTGTGCCAACTTCAAGGCCCGGGCTGGTTCGGCCGCCAGGAGCGGCTCGAGCACGTACCAATCCATCAGCGGCAGGTTGTGGTCGTCCGCATCCGCGGCCTGGCGAACCAGCGTTTCGCCCAGCGACCAGCGGATCGATTCGGGGAGTCGCATCGCCGCCGACGCCAGATAGAGCCGCACCACCGGAGATGGATCGTTGGCCGCCAGTTTCACTAGGGTCGCCGCGACGTCCGACGCCACCTCCCCGTCCTCGGCCTCGAATTGAATCGCCCAGGCCCGCAGGTATTCCTCGTCGTCTGCCAGCAACTCGCGGCGCAGCGCGTCGGTCAGGTGCCCGGTGACCTGGAGCACCCACATCGCCCGCAGGCGCCGTGTCACATCGGGATGCTGGCGGAGGATCTCCTGCAAACGAGCGATCGCCGCTCGATCCAAAGGCTTGTTGGCAGCCCGCTGCTGCAGGATCCGCCTGGCCGTGCGAACGTACCAATCATTCGGGTGGAGCTGCAATTCCGCCAACTCCAAATCGCTGTGCTTCTCCAAATCAACGGCCCGGCGTTCCACCTCGCCGTAGGCCACGTTGTAGATTCGGCCGTTGGTGCGATCCCAGATCTCGGGGTTGGTGCGATGGCAGGCGTTGCGGTCGTACCAGTCGATCAAATACACCGAACCGTCGGGGCCGTATTTGAGATTGATTCCGCGGAACCACTGATCGTTGGCGAGCAGGAAATCGGGGCCGTGGTGCCCGATGAAGCTGGAACCGTTCCGCTCCAGCACATCCATGTTCACGCGATTGCCGTGGATGTTGTTCATGAAAATCTGGTTGCGGTATTCGGAGGGCCAGTTGTCGCCCAGATAAATCATGGCGCCGCAATGGGCGTGCCCACCGCCGGCGCGCAGCGTATCCGGCGGAGCCAGCGGTTCGTGCCCCCACCAGGCGTGCTCGCCAATATCGCCGACATAATGCGAATGGTCGGCGATCGTTTTGATGTCGTCGTAGAAGTAGCGATCAAAGTGCACGCCCCCTTGGCGGTGGTAGCGAGCCCCTTGCACGACATGCCAAAGATGTGGGATCACGCAGGCGGTGATAAACGCCTGGCCCTGGTCGTTGAAGTCGACTCCCCACGGATTGCTGGTCCCCCACGCGAAGACCTCGAACCGATGCTGCAGCGGATGGTAACGCCAGACCGCGGCGTTCATCGGCGTTCGCTGCTCGTCCGGGGTCCCCGGCTTTCCCACCCGCGAGTGCGTGAAGACACCGTGGCAACCGTACAACCAGCCGTCCGGTCCCCAGATAAAGGCATTCAATGTTTCATGCGTATCCTCGTAACCGAAGCCATCCAAGAGGATCTGCGGAGGGCCGTCCGGTTGATCGTTGCCGTCGGCGTCGGGGATGAACATCAGGTACGGTGCGGCCCCGACCCAAACTCCACCGAAGCCGACCTCCAGCCCACTCACCAGGTTCAATCCTTCGATGAAGACTTTGCGGGAGTCGAGCGTCCCGTTGCGGTCGGTGTCTTCCAGGATCACGATCTTGTCTTTTCCTTCCCCTTCCGGCGCGCGGAGTGGGTAGTTGTAGGCTTCGGCGACCCAGACCCGTCCGCGGGCGTCCAGGCAAAACCCCACCGGCTGGTGGATATCCGGTTCGCCCGCGGCCAGGATGACTTGGAAGCCGCCGGGTACGGTCATGTTCTTGGCCGCGGCTTCGGGTTCCAGGCCGGCCTGGAGCGGAACCACCGGCCGCGGCTGAGCCGCCTCATAGGTCGCTCGCTCGACCTTCTGCACTTCGTGCATCAGTACGCTGGCCCCTTTCATTCCTCCGACCACGATATCGGGCAGCTGATCGCCGTTGGCATCGGCCACCGAGACTTGCCGGCCAATCCCCGTGTCGCCGTTGATCAAATAGGGCACCCAATCCACACCGTCCGGACCACGGACCAAGCGAAACCAGTACACCACGGCGCCCGCATCCCACAGCGGGGACTTGGTGTGATGCGACCAATAGGTCTTGCCGGTCACGATGTCTTTCAATCCGTCGCCGTCGATATCGACGAGGTTCACCGAGTGCAACTCGGTAAACACCAACCCGTACCGATTCTCGTCGGGACGCTGGTTCATGATGATATGTTTGATGAAGGCGCGTTGGTCTCCGTCGCGGACTTGTTCGAACCAGGCCAGCCCGTAATCGTGGGCCGCCAGACTGGTAATGATGTCGTTGTCCCCGTCGCCGTCGACGTCGTAGGCGTACATTTCGGCGCCGCCGGCGGCGGTGAATTCGACGGGATGAAACGACCAAAGCGGGTCACCTGCCAACGCGGTCGGTTGTTGAAACCAGCCGTCCTGGGTGAGCACGTCCTGCCGACCGTCACCGTCGACGTCGCCCACACCTAAGCCGTGGCCGAATTTGCCGTCGGTGACTTGGCCGGAAATCTTGTGGAAGGTCCACGCCGCCCAAGGCTCGTCCCAGTCGATCGTCGCATAGCCAAAGTATCCGTCGCGGGAGCATACCAGCTCCGGCCGCTCGTCCGCGACGATATCCAGAAACTGTGGCGACTCGTTGGAAACCCAATCGAAGATCTCGTGTTTTGGCCAATGCTTGTCCCAGCTTTCCTCCCCCGGGTTCTCGTAGACGAATGCTGGGGTCCCCGGAAATCCGACCGTCAAGATGTCGTTCCGGCCATCGCCGTTGAAATCGTAGACCCAGGAAAAAAAATTGTCGGCGTAGCCTTGGCGGTTTTGGGCGACGGGAGGGTAAATTTCGCGGCGCTGTTGAAATTCCGGACCGGCGAACCAGAACGGACCATGGATCGCGTCGAGCTGCCCGTCGCCGTTCAAATCACCGAAATTAGCCCCCTCAGAGTAATACGTGTCCGTCAACTGGATCGGCCGAAAACTGTGCAGCACGTAATCGTCTGCGGCGGCAACCCCCAGCTGGATGACGATCCATGCGGCGATGCCGTACCCCCAACTGCGTCCCAAGCCAAACATCGGTCCCTCGCCTTTCCACATCGATTTACATGCCACTGCGGTGCGACGCCGGCGGACCCGCCCCTCCCCGCTCGTTGAATAACCGGAATACCAGCACGACGCGCCAGCGAGCAGGTCCCAATCCGCGGCAATTCGTCGTCCGTGACCCACTTAGGCGCGCTGCGTGCTTGTATTTCAACGGCTTGCAGGCGAAGCGTCCCCGGCAGCCAGCCGAAACCACCAGTTTATTTCAGCCGTACCCGGCTCGCAATCTTGGGCACGTCCGGTCAACTTGGCGGAAAGTGGCGTTTTGAACCGGGGCGCATAGTTCCAACCGTCGGGGCCGGTGATTAGAATCCGACTCCCATACGCCGCATTGCTGCAAGTGATTACCCTTATCCTGACGGTGTGCCACTCATGAGTCAGCTTCACGCGAACAACGAAGCCATATTGCCCAATGCCAAACGTTTGCTCTGGGCCGGTTTTTTTGCGATCCTCGCCGCCGGAGTCGGGTTCGGTATTCGCGGCGGGATTCTGGCGAATTGGGGCGCCGAGTTCGGCTTCACAGCCGAACAGTTGGGGGCGATCAACGGCGCCGGGTTTACCGGATTCTGCTTCGGTATCATCGTGGGCGGAATCGTTTGCGACAAACTCGGCTACGGCAAACTGGTGATCGCCGCCTTCGCGTTCCACGTCCTCTCCGCGTTCGTCACCTTCGGCGCATCGCCCGCGATGGAATCCGGCATGGCCTACCGGTTTCTGTACTGGGGGACTTTTATTTTTGCGGTCGCCAACGGAACGCTGGAGGCAGTTGCCAACCCGTTGGTCGCGACATTGTTCCCCAAGAATCGGACCCACTACTTGAACATCTTGCACGCCAGTTGGCCGGCGGGCTTGGTGCTGGGCGGGCTGGTTGGCTGGTACTTGGGCGAACAATTGAAATGGTCCTGGAAAATGCAGCTCGGACTGTTCCTGGTTCCCACCGTGCTCTATGGGTTGATGTTCCTGGGACAACACATGCCGAAGTCCGAAGCCTCCCAACGAGGCTTGAGTTTGGGTGAAATGTTCCGAGATGTCGGAATCATGGGCGCGCTCGTCGTGTGTTTCTTGCTGGCCCTGTTTTTCAATAACGCCTTGGGGTTGCCGGAGTGGGCAGGTTATGCAATCGCCGGCGCGTTGCTGGTGGTGGTGGCGGTCATGACCAATTTTTCCTTGGGAGCTTGGTTGCTGTTCATCTTGTTCGTCACCCATGCCTTGGTGGGGGCGGTCGAACTGGGAACGGATGGCTGGATTCAGAACATCACGGGGAACATCCTGACGCCGGCGCAGGGGAAGATTCTGTTCGTCTACACGTCGGCGCTGATGTTTCTGCTGCGATTCTGCGCCGACTTTATCGAAAAGCGCATCGGACTGTCGCCCGTCGGAATTCTCCTGGTTTGTTCGGTACTGGCGTGCGTCGGGCTCAATCTGGCCAGCGGCATCCAAACGTTTGTCGGCGCCATTTTGGCGCTGACGGTGTACGCCGTCGGCAAGACGTTTTTCTGGCCGACCATGCTGGCCGTGACCTCCGACCGATTCCCGCGAACTGGCGCCATCGCGATCTCGATCATGGGAGGGATCGGCATGATGTCGGCCGGGCTGATCGGTTCCCCGGGACTCGGGTACGCCAAAGACCGGTTCGCCGGGCAAGCCCTGCAAACGACTGACCCGATCGTGTTCGAATCGTACAAGTCGACCACGAACAGTCACTTCCTGATGTTCCCCGAATCGACGGGCTTGGATGGAAAGAAGTTCGGCGATATCCAGAAAAAACTGAATGATTCGCGAACGGAACTCGCCAAAGCCGGCAACAAGGACCCGGACGCGGCACTTAGCCGATTGAACGAAGCCGAACGCAAGGTTTACGCGGCCAGCATCACCGGCGACCGACAGACGCTTCGCGCCGATTCGTTGATCCCTGCGGTGATGGCGGCGATTTATCTCCTGATCTTGTTGTACTTCAAGGCCCAAGGGGGCTATCGGCCTGTGCAGATCGGCGCCACCGAGAAGTGACCCGCTGCCTAAGGCGTGAGCGTCTAATGGCGAATGCGGAATGGGCTGAATCCTGCTTTACGCGCGCTGCGCCCGAGCGTATACTGGACACAAATGTCCACATTCTGCGCCGCGGGCGTTCACCGCGGGGGGATGTTCGCGTGGACCTCGCGGAATTGCCAGGGACCAACTGCTTATGCTGGATCGCCCTCTCGTACAAACGGCCCGCGCAAATTGTTTCGTGCGAATCTTGTGCTGCGCTGCTTTCGTGGTGCTGATCGGCGAGGGTCGACCCGGTTGGTCGTCGCCCCAGTTGGAATATGAACAGGAGCCGATCCATTACGCTGCCGCCACGCCGATCGATCGTGTCGCCGCACTGCAGCAGCAACTCGATGCCGGCGCCAGGCAGCTGGCCCACGATCCGGACCGCAGTTATCTTCCCGCCGTACTTGAGGCGCTGGGAATCTCGCCGGCCAGCCAGATGCTGGTCTTTTCCAAGACCAGTTTCCAACTGCGAAGAATCGCTCCGGAGACGCCCCGCGCGATCTATTTCAGCGATGACATGTATGTCGGTTGGGTCCCGGACGGCGACGTGATCGAAGTCTCCGCGGTCGATCCGCAGTTGGGCGCGGTCTTCTATACGTTGGGGCAGCCGCGGACTTTGCATCCTAAGTTCCTCCGCGACCAAGGGAACTGCCTGACTTGCCATTCCTCGTCTCGGACCCAAGGGGTGCCGGGTCATTTGGTTCGCTCCGTGTACGCCGCCCCCAGCGGCCAACCCCATTTCGGTGCGGGGACCTTTCACACGAATCACGCCAGCCCGCTCAAAGAGCGCTGGGGCGGATGGTACGTTACCGGAACGCATGGCCGGCAACGCCATATGGGCAACGTCGTTTCCACCGAACGTGAGCCGCCTTACCAGCTGGATGTCGAGGCCGGTGCGAACCAGACGGAGCTTCGCGACCTGGTCAACCTGGATCGCTATTTGACCAGCCACAGTGACATCGTCGCCCTGATGGTGCTGGAGCATCAGACCGAGATGCACAATTGGATCACGCTGGCCAACTACGAGACTCGGTTGGCCCAACATCACGACGGGGTCATGAACCAGGCGCTCGAGCGTCCGGCGGACCACGTCAGCGAGACGACGCAGCGGCGGATTGCCAACGTCGTCGAAAAGCTGGTGCGGTACCTGCTGTTCGTCGATGAAATCGAGCTGACCGATCCGATCGCGGGGACCTCCGGCTTTGCCGATCAGTTCGCGGCCCGGGGCCCGTTTGATGCGCAAGGGCGTTCGCTGCGGCAGTTCGATTTGCAGCACCGGCTGTTCAAGTACCCCTGCAGCTACTTGATTTATTCCGACGCGTTTCTGCAGTTGCCGAATGCGGTCAAACAGCCGATCTATCGCCGCTTGTGGGAGATCCTCACCGGGCAGGATTCCACCAAGTCGTTCGATCATCTGTCGGTCGACGAGCGCGAAGCGATCCGCGAAATCTTACTCGGCACGCATCCCGATCTGCCCGACTACTGGCGCACCGTCGAATAAGCGGCCACCGACCCATGCTGCTGCCGGACCCCGATGCCGCCGGGTTCATCCCGGGGGTTGCTCACGTTTCGCCTAACCTCGGCCGCTGTACACTGCGTACTTCACCCGATGCCGCCGGGTTTATCCCGGGGGTCGCTCACGTTCAACCTAGACCACTCGCAATCGGGCGGGCGCGCCGGCGGTGATTTCTCCGATCACGGCGGCAGCCAGGACGCCAGCGGCCTCGAGGCGTTCCACCAATTGACTCAAGTCTTCTGGAGCGATCGCGATCAACAATCCCCCGGACGTCTGCGGATCGGCCAGCGCGATTTTCCAGTCATTGGTAAACTGATCGGGCCAGTCCACTTGTCCGTCGACCCTCGCCAGATTGCGGTTAGCGCCCCCCGGATGGACCCCTTGAGCGGCGAATTCGCGGACCCCGCCCAGCAAGGGAACTTGGTTCGAGTCCAATCGCGCACTGACCCGAGCGCCGCTCAGCATTTCGAAAAGATGTCCTAACAGCCCGAACCCCGTGATGTCGGTGAGCGCGTGCACCTCCAACCCTTCCAGCGCTTCGGCGGCGGCCCGGTTGAGCGTCGCCATCACTTCGACCACTTCGTCGCGGGCGGCGTCGGACAGCAGGCCGCGTTTGAGTGCGGTGGTCAGAATGCCTGAGCCCAAGGGCTTGGTCAGCACCAGGCGATCGCCGGGCTGCGCGCCGGCGTTGGTCAGAATGCGATCCGCCGGCGCGATCCCGGTCACCACCAATCCGTATTTCGGTTCGGCGTCGTCGACCGAGTGCCCGCCGACGACTTCGACACCCGCCTCTCGAGCTTTATCCGCGCCCCCCTGAAGAATTCGACCCAGCACCTCCAGCGGCAGTTTCTTGGAGGGGAAGCAGACGATGTTCAGCGCAAAGAGCGGGCGCCCCCCCATCGCGTAGACATCGCTGATCGAGTTCGCTGCGGCGATGCGACCGTAGTCGTACGGATCGTCGACGATCGGCGTAATGAAGTCGACCGTTTGGATGATGGCCCGCTGGGCATCGATCCGATAGGCCGCTGCATCATCCGCCGTCGACGTGCCGACCAGCACCGCGGGGTCTTCGATTGGGGGCAAGCGGCGCAGCACCTGCGCCAGGTCCTCCGGACCAATCTTGCACGCTCAGCCGCCGCCGGTGGTCATTTTCGTCAAAGCAATTTGTTCAGTCACAGTGGATTGTTCAACGCTGGGTCTGAGAAATTGGAACGGAAACGCCCGCCATTCTAACGCAACACGGGTTCATCGGGAAGCGCCGCGTCGGCACAGCAGCCAGGCGAAATACAAGCCCGATCCGCGAGCGAGGGGACTCCAACCCACCAGACTCGCACGACTTGTCCATCGCTTGCAACTCGGGCTTGTGACCATTCGCCATTTCAACAGGCAGTTCAGGACAATGTCGATTCGCGTGCACTACAATGAAATCTTTTCATCGTAATCAACGATTTCACCGGCCACCCAATGTCCGACGTCACCCGCATTTTGTCGCAGATTGAATCCGGCGATCCGTCGGCGGCGGCGGGGTTGCTGCCTTTGGTTTACGAAGAACTGCGGAAGCTGGCGGCGGCCAGACTGGCACAGGAGAGGCCGGGGCAGACGTTGCAAGCGACGGCGCTCGTCCACGACGCTTATATCCGATTGGTGGACGTGGCGAAGGCCCAACATTGGAACAGCCGCGGGCATTTCTTCGGGGCGGCCGCAGAGGCGATGCGACGGATTCTGGTCGAACAGGCGCGAAAAAAGAGCGGCCCGGAAGCAGGGGGGCGGCACCGCCGGATCGAACTTCCGGACGTGGCGGCGGAGGTCGATGAAACGGACGTCGACCTGGTGGGTCTCAGCGAATCGCTTGACAAGTTGCAAGCCCAAGATTCGCGGGCCGCGGAGTTGGTCAAGCTGCGGTTCTTTGCGGGGTTGACCCGCGTTCAGGCGGCGGAAGCGCTCGGCATCTCGGTTGCCACGGCCGACAACGACTGGGCCTACGCCAAGGGATGGCTCAAAGCGGACCTGAGTCGACATTCCGGTTCCAGATGACGGGCGAGATTCTTGCTGAAATTTGTTAGAGCATTTGTCGGGAACTCTCGCACTGACACCTAGCAACCTAACAACGAAGCGGGAATATCGGTGAACATGCCCAGCGAAAAACTCGATGAGAAGGCGATTTTTAACGTCGCCCGCCAGATCGATTCGCCAATTGCCCGGCTGGACTATGTGCGCCATGTCTGCGGGCCCGATACGGAAATGCTCGAGCGAGTGGAGGTGCTCCTGCAAGCGTACCACGAGCAAGCGAGCTTTCTCGAATCGCCGCCTGGCGGCCTTGGCACCCCGACGCTCGATCAGCCTCCGATGGAAAAGGCAGGCTCACTGATCGGCCCGTACAAGCTGCTGCAGGAAATCGGCGTGGGGGGGATGGGGGTCGTGTTCTTGGCCGAGCAGCACGAACCGGTCCGTCGCCGCGTGGCTCTCAAGATTATCAAGCCGGGGATGGACTCCGCACAGGTCCTGGCTCGCTTCGAAGCGGAGCGACAGGCTCTGTCGCTGATGGACCACCCGAATATCGCCAAGGTGCTTGACGCCGGGACGACCGACCTGGGTCGACCGTATTTTGTGATGGAACTGGTCAAGGGGCAACCGATCACGCAGTACTGCGACCAGCACCAGCTGACGCCGCGGCGCAGGCTGGAATTGTTGCTTCCGGTCTGCCATGCCATCCAGCACGCCCATCAGAAGGGGGTGATCCACCGCGACATCAAGCCGTCGAACATTTTGGTGGCAGAATACGACCAGCAGGCGGTCCCCAAGATCATCGACTTCGGCGTGGCCAAGGCGGTCAGTCAGTCCTTGACCGAAAAGACGATGTTTACGGCCTTTGGCCAGGTTGTCGGGACGCTCGAGTACATGAGCCCCGAACAAGCCAAAGTGAATCAACTGGATATCGACACGCGGAGCGATGTCTATTCGCTGGGTGTGCTGTTGTACGAACTGCTGACGGGCAGCACACCGTTTGACAAGGAGCGTTTGCGGTCCGCCGCCTGGGATGAAATGCTGCGGATCATCCGCGAGGAGGAACCACCCAAGCCGAGTACGCGGTTGTCGGATTCGCGTGAGTCGCTCCCCTCGATTTCGGCCATGCGACTTACGGAGCCGGCCAAGCTGACGAGACTGGTCCGCGGCGAGTTGGATTGGATCGTGATGAAGGCGCTCGAGAAGGACCGAAACCGGCGGTACGAAACGATTAACGGTTTGGCTTTGGATGTGCAGCGCTACCTGGCTGACGAGCCGGTGCAGGCCTGTCCGCCGTCGGCCCTATACCGCCTCCACAAACTTGTGCGTCGGAATAAGGGTGCGGTAGTGGCCGCCGCGATAATACTGCTCGCCCTGTTGGCCGGGGTTGTCGGTACGGCGTGGCAGGCGAAGCGTGCCCAACAGGCACAGGCGGAGGAAGCCCGACGTGCCGAAGGGGAACAGCGAGCCAAGGAACGAGCCGAAGCCAATTTCGCAATGGCCAAAGACGCAGTCGAAACTTACCTCGGAACCATCACCAATGATCCGGACTTGAAGCAATCCGACTTCAGCCAACTGCGCAAGAAGCTGCTCGAGAGCGCTATTCCATTTTTCCAAAAGCTCACTGTCGGAAATAGCGACGATCCGGAAGTCGA
This sequence comes from Pirellulaceae bacterium, assembly GCA_041740495.1. GTDB lineage: Bacteria > Planctomycetota > Planctomycetia > Pirellulales > Pirellulaceae > JANMEB01. The sequence continues at coordinate 2,114 of JBGSLW010000091.1, read as the reverse complement.
GGCAGGGCGAGGCTGGGCCTTCCTGCAACTCGCCCTGTTGCAGGCGTCGATGGGTGAGCATTTGGAAGCCACGAAAAGTCTTGAAGCGATGCAAGCGATCTTTGGCCAACTTGTCACCGAATACCCCGCTGTGCCCAGGCACCGTCAAATGCTCGCAGAGAGCCATTACCGTCTGAGTATTGTCCAGCGCGAACAAGAGAAATTGCCAGAAGCGGAGGCGTCGAATCGCCAGGCATTGGCGATTCTGAAGAAACTGGAAACATCAATCCCGAACGAGCTGGCGTACCGCGTTTCAATGGCTGATTGCCACAATCAAATGGGCATCTTGGCGTCATTGTTGGGAAACGACGTCGAGGCGGAAACGGAATACCGGAATGCCATGGACCGCCATGCGAAGCTCGCCGCCGATTTTCCTGCGCAGCCAATATACCGCCATTCGCTTGCGGGAGTCCAAAGTAACCTGAGCGTGGTGTTGCAGAATAATGGCAATTTCACAGAGGCGGAATCGTTGTGCCGCCAAGCCCTGGCCATCGAAGAAAAACTGGCCGCCAGTTTTCCCGAAAACTCGTCGCACCAGCAGGAACTTGCCAGGCATTATCACAACTTAAGCGTGTTGTTGAACAACCAAGGAAGGCATGAGGAGGCGGAAGCCATCCTCCGCCAGGCCCTGATCGTGGCGGAACCGCTCGCACGCACCTTTAAGTCGATCCCGGTTCATCGTACGCAACTCTTAAACGTCTATATGGGGTTGGGTGTCGCGCTCTCGTTTCAGCAGAAGCACCTCGAGGCAGAAACCGCATTTCGGGAGGCGGTGGCAATCAGCGAACAGCTTGCCGACAACTTCCCCGATGTTCCGGAGCATCGGCGGTTGGCGGCCGATTGTCATAGCTCTTTGGGCAATGCAATGACGGAACAGGGGAAGTCTGCCGACGCGGAGTCGGCGTATCGCCGGGCCCTCGACATTCACGAGCAACTCTTCTCGGAATCTCCCAATGTGGTCGACAACGCCATAGGCTTGGGTGCCAGCTATTGCAACTTCGGCATGTTGATCCGAGGCGGCGGCGACGCGGAGGAATCATTGGGGTGGTTCGACAAAGCGATTGCGACCCTCGATCCGGTGGCGGTGAACGAGGCTCGCAATGTTAATCGTGACGAGTTTTTGCGAAATAGCTATTGCGGGCGAGCCGATGCGTTCGAGTTCCTGGGACGGTACTCGGAAGCGGTGCCCGATTGGGAAAAAGCCTTGGAGTGCGATCTTCGTCTAGCGGGATCGCAGGCGAAGGCGCTCCGTTGGAAACTGAGCGTATCGCGGATACGCACGGCCCAGGCCAACCAAGACGCGGCGGGATGCCTGGCTGCCTCCGTCGAGCTCGAATCACTCAATCGGGGTGATGACATTGGTTTGTACGAAACCGGTTGCTATCGAGCGATTTGCGCGGCCCTCGTGATACCCGACGATCCCAAGACTCTCACGCCCGGGTCAGAGCAGATCGCCCAGGAGCAAGCGGACCTCGCGATGGAATGGCTGCGCAAAGCCGTTGCCGCAGGATACCACGACGTCGAAAACATGCGGCGAGATCCAGACCTCGATGCGTTGCGGGAGCGGGACGATTTCAAGTCGTTGTTGGCTGAACTGGAGATGAAGTCGCCCATGTCGCCGAATAATCCACAACCGCCAAAACAGGATCCCTAGCCGAGCGACGTTTGCTCATGGCTACCCAAACAAGCGGCCGGTGAGGCCCTAACGGTCAGGTAAGTTCCTCACCGGCCAGGCACTGCTCCGGCGCACGGTCTGCGCGCCGACAGCGATGTCCTTTTATTTTAATGCAGACCGAATAAAAGGAGCAATCCGATGAGATATTCCACACCCTTTCGTGGGGCCGCCGCGCTGACGCTGGTGATGGCCCTGGCCTTGCCATCCCCCGCACAGGACGACACGGTCACCCACTGGAACGCGATCATGCAGACGACGGTAGGAACGGCGCCCACCAACGCCAACTACCAGGCGCGGTGGGCCGCAATCGTTCAGCTGGCCGTCTTCGAAGCGGTCAACACCATCGAGCAGGATTACGAGCCGTACCTGGGGACTATCGTCGCCCCGCCAGGCGCCTCGC
>JBGSLW010000090.1:0-5499 GCA_041740495.1 Pirellulaceae bacterium | reverse complement strand
CGTCGCCGCCGTGTGGCCCGCCGCGGATGCAGACTCCCCGGAGGCGGCCGTCTCCCGCTCCCCCGCCAGAACGGGATCCCCCCCCGCGTTGGCCGTTGCCTTATCGGTCAGTTCGAACGACGTCGTGTCCTGAGGCGTCGGCGATTCGCGCACCGCGGAGGTTTGCGTCCGAACCGAATCGCCCACCCAGGTCCGCTCGATCCCCACGTCGGGATCCCCCGTCTCGGTCTTGGCCTCCGCCGTTTCCCGCAAGTCGTGTTGCAAATCGATCAAGTGCTTGGAAAGGGCCAACGCCGTTGCGAATCTTCGATTCGGGTCCTTCTCCAACAGGCGGTGTATCGTCTGGGCGAACGGCGAAGGAATTCCAGGAACCAGCGACCGAATATCGGGAGGCGCCGCCGACGTCAAGTTCTTCAGCGATTCCTCGATGGAATCGGCGCGCAACGGCGGGCGGCGAGCCAACAACGTGAACATCACGGCGCCCAGCGAATACAAATCGCTGCGGACCGTGACCTTGCCGGTCCGAGCTTGCTCGGGGGCCATGAAATCCATCGTCCCCAGCACGCTCCCCTCTCCGGTCAAGTTGGAACCGCCAAAGGACTTGGCAATCCCGAAATCGGTGATTTTGACGTTGCCGCTCCCCTCCCGAATCAAATTGCCCGGCTTCAGATCGCGATGGATGATCCCCCGGTTGTGCGCATGCTGCAAACCGGCGCAAACGTCCAGCGTGATCCGCAGCACCGCCCGCCAGTCGAACAGGACCTTTTCTTTTTGCAAGGCAAACAAGCTCTTGCCATCCACCAAGTCCATCGCGAAAAACATCACGCCGTCGTCTTGGCCAAATCCCAATAGTCGCACGATGTTGGGGTGATCCATTTTCAGCATCGTCTCGATCTCGGACTCGAAACGCTGCCGAAAATGCTCGTCCAGACAGAGGGTCGGGGCGAGCGCCTTCACCGCAACGGCGTGCCCGGCGGTATCGACGGCGCGATAGACAGTCCCCATGCCCCCGCGACCCAAGACCGATTCCAGGACGTAGGGGCCTAATTTCTGCAATGCCATGCGGCGCAGACCATGAACAAAAAATAACTATGAATACCGGCCATTGTAGCAAACCGCCTCAAGGTGAAAATTTGCCCCCTCAAGCTTCGTTGCGGTGAAGATACGTTCGCTTCGTCGCCGGCCCGTTTCTCCAGCGGCGGTTCCCGCCCGAATTACCCTTGACGCCGCCCCTTTTTTTCCAAGAATTGCTGAGCTTTTCGCGGGGAGGATGCCGACCAACATGCGCATTCCATCGCAGTGAACATATGTTTTTAACTTGGGAGATTTCCGAATGAACATTGCCAACGTAACGTGGGAGGACGAAGAAAAAAATCGGCACGTCGAGCTCTCGATCGCCTATGCGGTTGAGAACAACGAAGTGACCGTGCGCGAAATCACTCCCAAAAGCGTCTCGTTCTTGTGCGAACAAGGGCTGCAACCCGTTCGCTCGATTCAAGTCCACACCGCGACCGGCCGCCAGCTCCTCTCCCGGCAGTTCACCACATCGGCCGCCTTCCGCAAGATCAAAGATCAAATCGGCGGCTGCAGCTTGACCGCCTAACGGCCTCCCCGAATCAGCCGAAAGGCGCTAGCCTCAGTATCTCCCCGGATCAGCCGATAGGCGCTAGCCTCGGCTTCTCCCCGGATCAGCCGATAGGCGCTAGCCTCGGTTTCTTCGGCGCTCGCACGGTTTCCGACGCGGGAAGGAACCGAGGCTAGCGCCTATCGGCTAATGCTCCTGCGGACACATCTGCTCCTGCGGACACACCTGCTCCTGCGGACGCATCGGACGTCTAGGTCATTTATCGCCAAACCGCTGAAGCGCGCTAATTCCCGCCCCCGGTCGAATTCTGATCGCTCCCAGGAGCAGGTTCGCCAGCATCCCCAGGGGCGTCCATCGGGGGTAAATCCATCGCTGGGGGGCCTTCGGGTTTCGGCATCACGATCAGCCAGCCTCCATCGACTTTACTGAATTCGATCTTCTCTTCTCTCCCGTCGATGACGATCTTGCCGCTGGCCGCATCGCCCGTCATCGCGACGTCCTTCAGCGTGGCGCCGGAAATCGATTTCAGCGGCGTCTCGGGGTCTTCGCGGGACATGATCGCAAAGAGATCCGCCACAAATGCACCCCGATCTTTCACCGGGCCCAAGATTTTTTCGACGTCAGGTTCGGCGCTCGGATCGTCCATCGGCATGGCCTCTTCGGTCAATCCATGCTTGGCCATCACTCCCTCGATTTCTTTGCCGAGCGCTTCGGCCTTGGCCTGGTCGTTCATGTATTTCATCGGCGCGAAGGTGCTCATCATCATCGTCATGAACGCGAAGTCCCCCTGAGACTTCTTCGTGAGGCAGCTCATGAATGCCTTGACGTCGTTCTTCGAAGCGGCTTCGCCGAACGCGGTAAACACCGCCTCCGGGGTCGCGTGCTTGGCAGCCTTTGCACCGCCGCCGGATTGCCCCGCCGACGAGGACCCTTTGGACGGGGACTCCTTGGAACTGCTCGATTCGTTGCCGGGCTGACAGCCCCCCAACACCAATGTTGCCGCTACCAAAATCAGCCAAGCTTGTCTGGAAATGCTGTTCATTGTCATCCTTCCTCAACACGGTCGTATTCGGAACCCGGAGCCAGCGAGTCATTGGACCCTAAACGATTACCGCGATCAACCGAACCACGTTTTCCGCCTGGCAATCGGGCGACGTCATTCGCTTGGCGAATCGGCGTTTTCGCGCGAAAACCGGCGTGCGGCCGAACCGAAACGCCGAAAATCGATGTGCCACGCCTTTCGAACCGCTCGAGCGCGATCGTCCCCTGTATTAGGAAGGTTTAATACGACAAGCGTCCAACGAGTTCATTGCGAGTAGGGCTGGTTGCTAATAGAATAAGAGTCCCGTCTCACGTTGCCCACGTTCCCCCGCAAACGGTCCCTACTCCTTGGGGGTCCCGACTCGGTTTTATTGCTCAATCGTCGTCGCCGGCTCGCGCGCTCGGTCAACTTGGCTCGCATGTTCCCCACCGTCGGCTGAAATTGATTCGACCTGGTGCACATAGAGGTACATCATGCATTCGACGTCAAAACGAACTTGGCTTGGCTCCACATGGCCCACTGGACCGCATGGAATTCCACCGCAAGGACAGATGCGGGGGCGGGGGCAGCGGCAGCGCGCGACTCGTTTGGTCCAATCGTCGCCGGAGGTTTTGCACGCCGAGCCATTGGAATCACGGTGGCTACTCTCGGGAACTTGGAGCAGTCTGGGGACGCCCGCCAGCTTGGGAACGATGATGCTGCTTTCCGACGGGACCGTCATGGCGCACGCCACCGGCCAAACCAACGCCTGGTTTCGGCTGGCGCCGGACTCCCAAGGGGATTACGACAGTGGATCGTGGTCGGCGCTGGCCCCGATGAGCGCCTCGCGGCTGAACTTCGGTTCGGCGATCTTGCCGGACGGCCGGGTCTTGATCTTGGGAGGCGAGTTCAGCAGCGCGGGAAATCAGACCAACACGGGAGAAATCTACGACCCTGTGGCCAACAGTTGGTCGGCGATCGCCAATTTTCCCGAGGCCCAATTCGGCGACGGCCCATTGGTCCAGTTGCCCGACGGGACGATTCTGGCGGGAAGTCCGACCAGCCTCGAGACCTACCGCTATACGCCGGCGAGCGACAGCTGGGCAGCGGCGGGAACGAAGGTACACGGCGATGTCAACGCCGAAGAAACGTGGACTCTGCTCGCCGATGGCGACGTGCTCTCGTACGACGTCAACGCCAGTATCGCGACGGGCATTGCCCAGGCCCAGCGCTACGATTTTGCCACGGGGACCTGGGGAGACGCCGGGATGCTGACGTCATTGCTCAGCACTCCCGCGGTCGACAGTCGTCTGGGGGGCGGGTTGCTGTTGCCCGATGGCCGCGTCTTTCAGCTGGGCGGAAATTCCCTCGCCGCCTACTACAACCCCGCGACAAATTCCTGGTCGTCCGCCGCGCCGATCCCGGGCAATCTGGGGGCGGACAATGCGCCGCTGGCTTTGACGCGTGATGGCTTGATCCTGTTTACGGCCGATGTGCCAGTCGCTGCATCGCCCACGCGGATGTTCGAATACAACCCGGGAACCGATACCTACACGGATATCACCGCAACGCTGCCGGCCTCGCTCCAAACGCAGCTCGATTTGACCGCCGCCGAAAAAGGGCGAATGCTCTTGCTGCCGTCGGGTCAAATGGCGTTCGCACCCGACAATGTGTTGTCCGGCCAGCTGTATTTCTTCTTGCCCGACGGACTTCCCGACAACGCCTGGCGGCCAACGATCTCCTCCGTGATCGACAACGGGGCGGGGGGATACGTACTGACCGGGACGCAGCTGACCGGCCTCTCCGGCGGCGCGGCCTACGGCAACGAAGCCCGAATGGACAGCAACTACCCCTTGATCCAATTGACGGCGACCGACGGCAGCAACAACGTCTTCTACGCCCGGTCGACCCTTTGGACCCCCAACGTCGCGACCGCCGCCGCGGCGGAGACCACCCAGTTCATCGTGCCGGCGTCGGTGCCGGATGGGGTCTATGAACTGCGCGTGGTCGCAAACGGCATCGAGTCCGACCCGGTGCTGTTCAGCACGATCGATACGCTGCTGGTGGACGAGTCCTTCCCTGCGCACAACAGCGTCACGGCGTTCGCCACCAGTTCGGTCACCGTGATCTTCAATCTGCCGATCGACCTGACCACGTTGCAGGCGAGCGACCTGACGGTCAATGGGATCCCCGCGGACTCGGTTTCGTACGATCCGATCTTCCAGTCGGCGCTGTTTACCTTTCTGGTCAGCCCCGTGACGGTGGAGGGTCCGCAGACGATTGCGATGGCCGCCGACGCGGTGTTTTCCACGGGCGGGCTGGGGTTGTTCCCCTACGACGCCACCTATTATTACGACACGTTGCCGTTGGCGGTGGTGACGACCAATCCGGCCCCGGGAGATGCCTTCATCCTGCCGGCCGCCTCGTGGGTGTACGAGATCACGTTCAACGAGCCGATCGATCCGACCACGTTGACGTTCGACGATTTGATTTTGAGCGAAGGGACGGTCACCAACCTCACCATCCTGCCGGGCAATACGGTCGCACAGTTCACGCTGGCCGGGTTCACGCGCGAGGGTACGGTCGATATCTCGCTGCCAGCCAACAGCGTTCAGGACGCGTATGGAAATCCTGACTTCGTGGCCTTCCTGGCGACCTATCAGATCGATGCGACCGGAACGCCGATCCCCACACCGCTCAGCCCCGTGTTGCCGTTGGGATCCTTGATATACGAAGGGGGCGAAGTCGGAATTATCCAGTTGGGCGTCGACATCGACGACTTCACGATCGACTTGGAAGCGGGACAGTATGCGACGATCGTGTTGGAAACCGATCCGGCGCTCCAGGGGAGTCTCGCACTGATCGATCCGGGGGCCGCCGTCGTGGCGACCGC
>JBGSLW010000089.1:0-3686 GCA_041740495.1 Pirellulaceae bacterium | reverse complement strand
CGTCGGGTGGCCGAGTGGGCCCGATCCGGCGGTTGATCGCTCACATCCATTCGCATCACCAGCGAGGCGGCAGCAGTGGCGGATCGTCCGGTGGTCGCTGGGGAAGTCGCGGCGGATCGAGCGGCGGTTCGGTGGCCTATTGGGGATCGTCGGGTGGTTCGAGCGGCGGTTCGCGCGGCTACGGCTCCAGCGGCGGTTATGCCTCGAGTGGCGGATCGAGCGGCGGTTATGTTTCGACGTATGTCCAGCCGGGAGCAATGTATTCGGCTCCGATCGTGGAAGGGGGCGCGTATTACATCGATCCGAACGCGCCGGTGAATCAGCCGGCCGCGGGGCAGGCGAATCCAGTGGATGCCAACAAGCCGCCTGTGCCGGAAGCTCCAGCCGACGGCCAACCGGGCGACTCGGGAACAACGACCGGCGCTACGGACGATGCGGTGTTGCTCCTGCAGGTTCCCGAGGACTGTGTGGTGACGATCAATGGCAAGGCGACCAAGACGCCGGGTGTCGCCCGCAAGTTCGTTTCGCGCAACTTGCGATCCGATCGGGCTTATTCTTATGAAGTTCAGGCGTCGGTGGTCCGCGGCGGCCAGACGCTGACACAGACCAAAGTGGTCGACTTGTCGGGCGGCGTGCAGCGCGATCTGAATTTCGAGTTTGATCGCACGGAACAAGTGCTGACGTCGCTGTCGATTACGGTTCCGGCGGATGCCCGGGTCTCCTTGGGCGGCAATGCGACTCAGGCAGGCGGCCCGTTCCGTTATTTCTCGACGAAAGCGTTGAAGGCGGGTCAAACCTGGAACGCCTACGAGATCGAAGTCACTTGGGAACGGGATGGTGAGAGCACCACCCAAACCAAGACGATCGACCTGGTGGCTGGATCTTCTCTGGAACTGAATTTCGAATTCGACTCGACGGCGGTGGCGGCCAATTAGGCCGGCGACCTTGCGTCGGATCTCCTGGGACCCTGACCAACATCACGTTGCGTCAGGGTTTTTTATTGCTTTGCTTGACCTTGGCGAGGACTGCGCGGCGCGATAATCTAGCGCGGCGTCCGGTCGTTCGACCCGGCGGACCAACGCGATATCCGATCCTCGCCCGACACCTGCGATGAAGCCCGCTCAGAATTCTGCCGCGTCGTCGACGCGTGGTTGGTCGCGCACCGCCCGCCGGGTTGCTTCCGCGGCACTCCTTTTTCATTTGGCGGCGGTGCTGTATACCCCGCTGACGTTGGGCGGGGGATATCCCGCGCTGCTAGGTCCTTGGACCTGGTTCCGGGACTACGCCACCCTTCTGTTCCTTGACCATGGTTATCGGTTTTTCGCTCCGGAACCGGGGCCAACGCACACCTTGAAGCTGGTGATCGGCCGTGGTGAGCTGACCCGCTCGATTCGATTGCCGGACCGCGACGGCGTCTGGCCTCGACTCCTCTACCATCGTTGGTTCATGTTGGGCGAGTCGCTCTCGAGCGCCGCCGATGCGGCGGTAGCCGGCGCCCCGCAGTTCCGCGAAGCGCAACGAGAGTTGTCGGCCGAGATCGATGCGGCCCGGGACAGGGCTGTCCCGGTCAACGTGCGCGAGCTGGAGGAGGCCTTGTCCGAAAACGCACAACAGTTCACCCGGCATCAACAAGTACTCCGGCTGCTGGTCGAGGGGCTCAAGTCGCTGGCCGCCCAGCGCTATCAAGCGCCTGAGGCGCGGATTGTTTCCTGTCGTCGGCTGATCCCGACGCCGTGGCAAGCCCGCAATCGTTCGTTTGACCCAGAGCGGATGTACTTGGAGCTCGATTGCACCGACCTCGACGCACTCTTAGCCGCCGAACCCGAAGAGATGCCCGGAGCAGAAGAAACGGGAGGAGAGGAGGCGAAAGAGTGAATGGACTTGGAGGGTGGTTGACCACGGCGGGCCGCCGACTGGCCGAAGGCTGGGATCGATTCTGGTTTACTCCTTGCTCACCGTCGTTGTTGGGCATTCTGCGGATTTTGGTGGGGGGGATGATCCTGTACACCCACGCGGTCTGGACGATAGAGCTGCCCACGTTCTTCTCCGACGACGGCGTGTTGCCACGAGCGTACTCGCGGTTGCTGTACGATCAATCCTGGGCCCATTGGACTCATTTTGATTGGATCGCGTCCCCGGCTGTGCTGCTGTGGGTACATGGCCTGGCGTTGCTGGTGATGTTCTGTTTCATGTTGGGGTTCTGCACGCGCCTCACGGGGCTACTGAGCTTCCTGTTGGTCGTCTCGTACGCACATCGGGCGACCGGCGCGCTGTTCGGGCTCGATCAAATCAACGGCTTCTTGACGTTGTATTTGGCGATCGGTCCGTCGGGACAGGCCTGGTCGCTCGATCGTCGGTTCGGTTGGGCCCGTTCGCCGACGGAGCCTTCGACGGGCGCCAATCTCTCGTTGCGCTTGATGCAGGTGCATATGTGCATCGTTTACTTGTTTGCGGGGCTGGCGAAGCTCCGCGGGGATGCCTGGTGGCAGGGGGATGCGTTGTGGGGTGCGCTCGCCAGCCTGGATTATCAAACGATCGACTTGCTTTGGCTGGCGCACTCGCCTTGGCTGATCGAAGCGTTGACGCTGATCACGTTGGCTTGGGAGGTCAGTTACGCCTTCTTGATTTGGTTTCCGGCCTGCCGGCCTTGGTACCTCAGTATCGCGGTGCTGGTGCATGGGGGGATCGGCCTGGCGATGGGAATGAACACGTTCGGCGCGATCATGATCATCGGCAATTTGGCGTTTCTTCCCCCCGCGCTCGGTGCATCCTGGCAGCGGCCGGAGGGGCAGGGCAGGGGAGTTTCCGCGCGTTGAGCGAATTGCGATTTCTGCGAATCAAGTTGGCGTACGACGGGCGCGATTTCGTCGGCTGGCAAGTGCAACCGGGTCAGCGAAGCGTGCAAGACGATCTCCAACGAGCCTGGCGTGCGGTGACCGGCGAGTCGACCGCGATCGCTGCCAGCGGCCGGACCGATTCCGGCGTACATGCCTTGGGCCAAGTCTGTGGGGTTGCCACCGCGTCGACGCTGGCCTGCGATGCGTTGCGCCGCGCGCTCAATGCGCAACTGGCGGCGGATGTGCGGGTGCTGAACGTCGATCCGGCCCCGGCGGGATTCGATCCAGTCCGTGACGCCCTCCGCAAGACGTATCGCTACGTATTGCAATCCGGCCGCGTCCCCCATTTGTTTTGGAGGCACTACGCCTGGTACGTTCCGGGCGCGCTGGATGTGGAGGCGATGCGCAGCGCGGCGAAACTCCTGATCGGCGAGCACGACTTTGCCAGTTTTCAGACGAGCGGCTCCGCACGGCGGACGACCGTGCGTCACGTGCAACAATTGATAGTCCGCGACGAACAGGTCGGCGGCTATCCCCAGCTCCACGTCGAGATCACCGCCAACGGATTTCTGTACAACATGGCGCGCAGCCTCGTCGGCACGTTGGTATGGGTGGGGCGGGGAAAACGTCAGCCGGCGTGGGTCGCTGAAGTTCTCGCGGCGACCGATCGTCGCCGCGCGGGTCCGACCGCGCCGGGGTATGGCTTGTACCTGGTCCACGTCGAATACGATTTCTGAGTCGTCGCGTGTCGGCCGTCGGGGGGCGAACCGCAAGTTGCATGGAGTCGGTTGCGGGCAGCAGGCGGCGGCGCGTGGAGGGGCACGTGGGGGGGCGCAAGGGATCGCCGAC
>JBGSLW010000088.1:0-9169 GCA_041740495.1 Pirellulaceae bacterium | reverse complement strand
CCAGAGCCCCGACCCCGACCAGCGGCCGGTTCAGCGCGTACGCCAGGGACTTGGCGATGGTCAGTCCGACGCGTAGACCGGTGAACGCCCCGGGTCCGACGTCGACGGCGATGGCGTCCAGGTCCTGCGGCGTCCACCCGAGTTGTCGACAAGCGGACTCGATTTCCGGCAGCAGCGATCGGGCCAACGAACGATCGAGTTCCGGGGAGGCGTACAAAGGCTGTGCATCTCGCAAGAGTGCAAACTGCCAGAGGCGGTGCGACGTTTCGATCGCCAGGATACGCATCGAGTCGTAGGTTTGGATCCAGGGGATGGTCGTCAGGTCGGGGTTGCACCGGTCGATTCCGGGAGCGTCCTTGGGCAGTCGTCCCGGTCTAATCGCCGGACCCGGCAGGGGTCGAAAACCGTCATTGCGTGCCTGCCAGCCGCAAACTACACTTGAACGCCTCACCTACCCTCGCCAGGATGAACCAGCGTGAAGCGAGCGATCATAAGCGATATCCATGCCAATTTGGAGGCGTTGCAAGCTGTCTTGGCGCATGTCCAAACGTTGCCGATCGACCAGCTGATTTGTCTGGGGGACATTATCGGCTACGGGCCGAATCCCGCCGAGTGCCTGGACCTGGTGATGGCCCATTGCGACTTGACGATCCTGGGGAACCACGATCAAGCGGCGATATTCGACCCGGAAGGCTTCAATCCAATCGCTCTGCGGGCGATTTTTTGGACGCGCGAACAACTCGAGAAAAACGGCGATCCCTCGCAAGTCGATCGCCGTTGGGATTTCATCGGTGAACTGCCGCGCCGACTGGATGAAGGGGAATTCCTCTTCGTCCACGGCTCGCCGCGGGATCCGACCAACGAATACGTCTTTCCAGAACATATCTACGAGCAAAGCCGGATCGACGCGCTGATGGGCCGGATCCAGCAGTACTGTTTCCAAGGGCACACCCACATTCCGGGAGTCTTCACCGAAAGTTACCAGTTTGTCCCTCCCGAAGAAAATGACTACCTGTTTCTGTTGGGCGAGCAGAAGGTTATGGTCAACGTCGGGAGCGTCGGTCAGCCGCGTGACGGCGATCCGCGAGCCTGCTATATCGTCCTGGATAGCGACAACAAAACGGTGCAGTACCACCGCATCGAATACGACGTCGAAAGGACGCGGCAAAAAATTCTGGCGATACCCGAGTTGGATGATATGCTGGGGAATCGTCTGATTTCGGGAAGGTAGTTGAAGTGTAGAACAACTGTCCTCAGTTGTTCAGGGTGTGGTAAACGAGGAACAGTAGGGGACAACTGTTCTACATTGGGATGCGCATGAACGAGCAGCGGCGGGCGATCATCAGCGACATCCACGGCAATCTCGAGGCGCTCCAGGCGGTGCTGGAGGATATCGCTTCCCAAGACATTCGCAGAATCTATTGCCTGGGGGACGTGGTCGGCTACGGACCGAACCCTCGCGAGTGTTTGGACCTGTGTTTGCAGTTCGAAGTTTGCTTGTTGGGCAACCACGACAACGGGGCGCTGTTTGACCCGGGCGGGTTCAGCAGCGGGGCCGAGCGAGCGATCTTTTGGACGCGGAGGATGCTGGAGGACGTGAGCGATCCGGCTGCGGAGCGGCGTTGGAAATTCTTGGCCCGGCTCCCACGAACGCACCGCGACAACGGCACGATGTTCGTGCACGGCTCGCCGCGAAATCCTTTATCCGAGTACGTATTTCCGGAAGACGCCAACAACGTCAACAAGATGGCGCGGATCTTCAGCTTTATTGACCGAGTCTGCTTTCACGGGCATACGCATGTGCCCGGGGTCTTTACGGAAACGGGCAAATTTTATTCGCCGCGCGAGTTGGGGAATGAAATCCGCATCGAGTCGACTCGGCTCCTGGTCAACGTCGGCAGTGTGGGACAACCGCGCGACAACGACCCGCGCGCTTGCTATGTCGTCTTGGAGGGGGACCGAATCAACTTTCGTCGGGTGACCTATCCCAACGAGCAGACGCGCCAGAAGATTTTGGCGATACCGGAGTTGGACAATTTCCTGGGGGACCGACTTTTGGAAGGCCGGTGAAAGGCGCCCCATGCGATGGATTCTGATCGGGCTGGCGGTGCTGGTCGCCTCGGTCGTTCTCAACCTGCCGTTGTTGGCCTACGCCTTGGCGATCGGGGTGGTCATCTACTTTGCCACGCGGACCCTTGCGATCCGTTGGTCGGGGCAGTTGGCCGGCGAAAGGCAGTGCGACCGCCAGCAGGCTCGGATTGGCGAGCGGGTCGGGGTGCGGGTTCAGATCCGAAATCGTGGGCCGCTGCCGATCCCCTGGCTCTTGGCGGAAGACCTCCTGCCGATCCATCGGCTGCACGATGTCCGTCCCCGGCTCACCGTCGAGGGGGCGCGGGTGCAAGTGGCGAAGCTGCGTTCCGCCGCGGAATTGGAATTGCATTACGAGCTGGAATGCCAGAGCCGCGGGTTTTTTCAAGTCGGTCCGACGGTATGTGAGACCGGCGATTTCTTTGGGATGCAGCGGCGATTTCGAGTGATCGGGGAACCGAATTACTTGCTGGTCTTGCCCAAAGTCATTCCGGTCGAAGGGTACGACATCCAATCGCGCCGACCGATCGGGGAAGTCGTGATGTCGCACCGGCTGTTCGAAGACCCCACGCGCATTTCGGGAATCCGCCAGTACCAACCGGGCGACGCGTTGGGCCGCGTCCATTGGCGAGCCACCGCCCGGACCGGGACCTTGCAGTCGAAGCAGTATCAGCCGTCCAGTCTGTCCGGCGCCACGATCGTGCTCGACTTTCATCGGAGTGCGTTTGACCCCAACCACGAGCCGTTGCGAAGCGAACTGGCGGTCACCGCGGCCGCCAGCATCGCCAACGCCCTCCACGAATTGGGCCAGCAGTTCGGGCTGGTGAGCAACGCGACCGACGCCGCCGACCGGATTCGGACCAGCGGGTGGGTCGGCGATTGGCGGACTCGGGACGAATCCCGTCGCCGCGCCGCGATGCTCCCCGAGTCCGAACGTCGCAAGCCGGTGGTGATTCCGACGCGCAAATCGAGCGAGCAGATCACGCAGGTCTTGGAGACGTTGGCCCGCGTCGAACTGAACGATGGACTGAAGCTGGAAGAATTATTGCTGGAGGCCGGAGAGCGGCTCCCTGCGGATGCGACGATCGTGGTGATCGTCAGCGAGATTCAACTCAGCACCGCGGTGGTCTTGGGGCTGTTACGCCGCCGCGGGTTCGCGGTGACCGCGATCGTCAACAGCGATCCGTTGGACCGTTTCGTGCGAACGCAGGGGATGCTGTTGGAGCAGGGAATCGAGTCCCACCATCTGCGGGAGGAAGCTTCGATCGCCTGGATCTGCCAAGCGCGGGTGTTGGCGGGTCGCTGAGTCAACACAGGCTTAGTTGCGTCGGGCGTCCTCGAGGGAGTGCGCCCTCGCAAACGAGTTCGACGGCGCGTTGCAAGTCATAACACGTCCTAATTTGGGCGAGACTTGCAATTCCACTGCCCAAATTCAGGCGACCCGACGACGCACCGCCAGCAACCCGAGCGAGAGCACGACGCCTGCCGCAAAACACGTCGGCTCCGGGACCGCGGTCCATGCCCGCTCGATGGCAGAGATCAAGTATTGTTGCCGGTCGATCGGCAAGTCTGGCCAATTCGCAGCGGAGTAGGGTTGTCCCATCGCTCTCCGGACCGCATTGTGCATCAAGAAGCGTCCGTCCTGGCGGTTGGCGTGCGTCCAGTCGCGAAACAATTCATCGAAGGATGCGTACGGGGCCGTGCCTGCTTCAATGTCATGATAAATCAGGTCCCGGATATCGATGGCGCGCGTGCTGATAACCGATCGACCCGTCAGGGCTTCGACCTGCGCTTCCAAGTCGGTAAAGTACTGGGGATTGTGGTGAAAGGCATCATCCGAAAACGTGCCGTGGTACTCCGCTTCGTGCCGCGAATGCCAAGCCCACCCCGTATGCATCACGAATTGCGCATGGGGCTGCAGGCTCATCCAGTGTTGGATAAGGCCAGCATCCTGGAGCAGTGACGTGCCGTTAAATGGCTGGACCATCACCCAATCGAACTGGCGGCCAGCGAACGCAGTGTCCCATTGGATCGATGCCGCAGTGCAGTACCCAGTCGGATCATCAAAAATCTGTTGCAAGTTTTGATTGCAATAGATTCCATTTTGGATGTTCCCGGCCAAGTTCAAGGGGAGCGTATCGTTGGTTAGTGAATTGCCCAGCGCATAAATCCAATCCGCCGAGCCGCGGCCGGTCAAGAACACCAGCCAGAGACACGTCGGTAGGAAAACGCGGGCCCAGTAGCCACATCGGCACATCTCAACCTCCTGGTGCTAAAGGAAAAGTAGTCGATGCCGTCGCAATGAGCCCCGAGCGGACTAGCTAGGGGGCCTGTCCGCAATCATCAGCCACGCCGTACGAATCAAGATATTATGTCGTATCCTGACTATTGAGATTGTAATTGCGCGGCAGGAGAACTCAACGTGCCCCCAAGTCCGTCATTTACGTTTATCCCGTCTTGGTTCTTGACGAGTGCGGCTGGAGATGGTGTCCGTGCGGTCCGGTGCATGGGACGCTGGGGATGTTACGACGTTGAAGTCGAACTACCGATCTGCAGATGGAGTTGCACCAGGGGGGCGGCGGCCCGCGCGGGCGCGAGGTTGGGGAGGTGGAAATCGTCGACGTAGGGCGATGCTGCGGCGCCGAACTCGCTGCCAAGGAATCTCTGCGCCTGGTCGACCGTTGGACTGGAGGTGTGCGGCTGGATCTGCAGGTGGATCGTCGCGGGACCGACGAGATGCAGTTCGCCGCTATGCGCGATGCCGAATTCCCCGCCGGGGAGCTCGGCCGCCGCCAGCGGAAGGAAACCTTCATTGGATCCATCGACGTACAGGCCGATCGCGGTTTCCGTCCCGGCGAATTCCAGCAAACCACTTCCGGGTTCGACGTACCCGCACACGAATCGGACCGGGTCCAATCCGCTGCTGACGGTGATCGACGTTTCAAAGATCGCATCGAACAGTTCGGCCGCGGATTTGCAATGTGTCGAGTGGGCTCGGAAGGCAGTCTGCAGAATCGTCGCGGCCACGCCGGAGTTGGCGGAACCGGCGGGGGCGTGCCCCAGCAAGAATGCCAGGCGCCCTTGTTTGCAGATCGCCCAGTCGTAGACGGCGCCGGGCTGCACGCTGCCCCGCGCGTCGCGTGCGTCACCGGAGATTTTTAGCTCTTCGATCGGAGGCGGGATGTTGGGCAGATGCGGCCCGGTCGATGGGGTGGACACCGTCGGCGTCGTCCCGATCGATTGGATCAGGGCAAACCGTTCCAGCTCGGTCGCAATCCGGCCGGCGATAATTTCCAGGACGTTGATTTCGGCGCCGTTGAAAGGGCGGGGCTGGGGCGAGCAGACCCAAAACGTCCCCAGCAAGGTGTTGGCCGAGGCGATCGGCAGGCAGACGGCGCTGCCGCAACGTCGGGGGATGCACCATTGCTGGTAATTGGCGGTGTCTTCCAAGACCACGGCATTCCCCAGCAGTGCTTCCAGATCGGCTTTGCAGGCGCGCAGTTCCCGCGACGTCTCGAAGCCAGACGCACCGTCGGCCGCGCTTTGGCAGCGGAGGTCGAGTTGCTGCGTGCCGTCGTCCAACATGAACAGCGCCGCCGCATCACAGTGGACGGCGTCGGCCGCCGAGCGCAGAAGCGATTGCAAGAGAATCGCCAATTTTTCCCCCGCATCGCCGCGAACGGATACCGGGATGCCGGTCGCGAGCAACGCGTCTTGCCGCCAGATTTTGTCACGGCAATCGTCCAGGTCGCTCAGCACCTGATTGAGCGAGGCGAGAAAGGCTTCGCATTTCGCGCGACTGACCGCCCGTTCGCCAGGCTTCAATACGGGGGACATGTCGTCGACCACCAACTTGCCGAACATCGGCAGGATCTGGCCGTGGTGGTTTTGCCGACGAATCCGACTGGCGGTCGTTTCGCGGTAGGAAACGGCCCAACCTGTCAACGCTTCGAACTGCTGGGTCAGCTGCGGGAAGCTGTGGAGATTGTGCTGAACTGGATCGAGCGCAAAATCGTCTTTGAAGACGCGCAGAAACGAATGGTCTTGGTGGAGCATCGGGATTTCGAGAGAATGGTTATGGGCCGGGGGATCTTCCGTGCGCTATTTTGGTTCTATAACCATCCTGGTCGTGAGTCGTTATCGTCGACGCAACCTGACTGGCTTAACTAGTTTGCGGTTGCCGGCATAATCGATAGAAGTTGCGCCAAGCGAATTCTCAAAAGTGAGCTCGATGGATTCCGCCCCTCCTGCGACTGCCGAGCCGGCTATCGGTCGCAACGTGCGCGTCCTGGGTTGGACCAGTTTCTGGAACGACGTCGCCAGCGAATCGATTTACCCCATCGTGCCCATCTTTCTGACGGAGGTTTTGGGGGGCAGCAAACTTACGTTGGGGTTGATCCAAGGGATATCGGAGTCCGTATCGAGTCTTCTGAAGCTCGCCAGCGGAGCGCTCTCTGACCGGTGGAAAGCGCGCAAACGGTGGTTGCTGGCGGGATACTCAATTTCAGTACTGGTTCGCCCTGTCCTCTCGTTGATCTCGACCCCGGGACAACTTTTTGCTGCGCGAGTCGCCGACCGGATTGGCAAGGGCTTACGAACGGCTCCGCGGGATGCCCTGATTGTGGAGTCGACGGCCCCCTCCGCGCTGTCGCGCGCGTTTGGATTTCACCGCGCCATGGATCACCTGGGCGCGGCGCTGGGGCCGCTATGTGCCGCCGCATTTCTTTGGTGGCGGCCGAATGACCTGAGAACACTCTTCTTTCTGACGTTGTTCCCCGGCCTGCTGGTATTGGGGTTGCTCGTCTTCGGGCTGCGTGATTTGCCGGACGCATCGCGGCCGCCTGTTGATACGAACGCCGAACCAACCGTCACGGGTCGCCGGCGATACAGTCGTTCGTTCTGGCTTTACCTCGCCGCGGTTAGCTTGTTTTCTCTAGGCAATGCCAGCGATGCGTTTCTGCTGATTCGGTTGCGTGAGGCTGGGTTGGCGGTCGAGCTCTTGCCGTTGTTCTGGTTTGGCTTGCACCTCTTGAAGAGTTTGGGGAATCGCTTGGGAGGCTCCGTGGCAGATCGGTGGAGTCCCTATCTTTCGTTGCGGGTGGGGTGGGGACTTTATGCGACGGCGTTTATCGGTTTTGGCCTGGCGCAAACCTGGTGGCATTTTTTGTTGCCGAGTTTGCTGTATGCAGCCTATTTTGGTTTGTCCGAGCCCGCCGAAAAGTCGTATCTGGTTCGGCTCGGGGGGAGCTCCAAGACCGGAGCCAGATTCGGTTGGTTCCATGGCGTGACGGGGGTGATGGTCTTTCCAGCGAGCCTGCTGTTTGGCTGGCTTTATCAAACGCAAGGGGCGCCGATCGCTTATGGGGCGGCCGCCGGGCTGGCGGTCGTGGCGATCGGGTTGCTGCCGCGGCCGCTGGCGCTGAAGGAATAAATGGATCGAGAACGCGCCACGGAACTAGGCATTGTCCCAAAACATCAGCCGCCTGGCGCTAGCCTGCGGTTTCCGGTGTTGGATGCGCGAAGAAACCGCAGGCTAGCGCCATGCGGCTGAACTCAAGGGGACGTGGAACTGTGTTTTGGGACGAATCCTAGCGGTGTCCGAATCTGCCGACCCGTTCGCCGGCCATCGCACAATACTCGGCGACGCAATCGATTCCGATCGCAGGGCACCCCAGTTTTTGGGCCACGGCTAAGACAGTTCCCGTTCCGCAAAACGGGTCCAATACCAGCCCGCCTGGGGGGCAAGTAGCTCGCAGGCAGGTCTCGACTAACGACTCGGGAAAGACGGCGAAATGCGCCAGCCGCGACTTGGAGAGGGGGATGCTCCAAACCGTTCGCTTGTTGCGTCCCAAGGGATGAAACGCCTGATCCCAACGGCCATCGTGCAGATTGACCTGTCCCGAGTTCTTTCCGCGTTCGGGCGTGCCGCCTCGCTTGCCGAAGTGCTTGCGGCCGCCGCGCATCTTGCTGCTGGGGCTGAACGTTACGTGCGGCTCGCGAATTGCATCTGCGTCGTAGAAATATTTGCGCTCTTTGGTCAACAGAAAGAGGTACTCGTGATCCGTTGTCGGCCGGTTGCGCACCGGCGAAGGCATCGCATTCGGCTTGTGCCAGATCACGTCGCTCCGCAGCAGCCAGCCATCGGCTTGCAACGCCAAGGCCACCCGCCATGGGACGCCCAGAAGATTGTTGTCCACGAATTTGTCACCCAGATTCAGCCAGACCGCTCCGGTCGGTTTGAGGACTCGCCGCAGTGCCGAAAACACGTCGACCAGCCGGGCCACGTAGTCGTCCACGGTAGGCTCTCCACCGATCTGCTGCGCGGCGCCGTAGTCTCGCTGCTGGTAATACGGTGGGCTGGTCACCACCGTATCGACGGTGGCCTCGGGAAGCGAATTCATCGTGCCAGCCGCATCCCCGCAGAGGATTTGGATATCGTGGAATAACGGGAGCGAGTTGCCAGAGGGCATTGGAATTCGTTGGGGCACAAAGTGAACTGGAAAAGTCGCGTTGATGAAATTGTAACAACAGCGTAGAGCAATTGTCCTCAATTGCTGGCTGGGGGTTAACGCGGGGCGATGTAGAACAGTTGGGGACAACTGTTCTACAATGGGGCAGCCGCGCTTAGAATTTAGGCCGTCGGGTCGAGCGCGAGACCAATACCAGCGAATAGGGCAAATGGCGAACCACACTGCACCGGTCACAGATGATTTCGACGTCGTGGTCCAACCGCCCGGCTGGAAGCCTGCCGTCTTTTCGTTGCTGCTGCACGCGACGCTGTTCGTAGCGATTGTCTACTTCTGGCGTTCGAGCGAACAGAATCCGATGGGCGAGGCGACTCGGGCGGTCGAGTTGGTCTTAGCGGAGGAGTCTGCCGACGCGCCGACGGAATATTTTGATCAAGCCGCCTTGGCTGCGGAATCCAGCTTGAGTACAGACCTGGCGTCCGTTTTACCGTCGGCGCTTCCACCTTCGGTTGCGGTTTCGGCGCTGGCGCCTCCGGAAGATGCGGCGTTGCCGTCGGTTGCGCGCGACGCGAGTGCGATGGCCCAATCGGCCGCAGGGACCTCGGGGGCGATTG
>JBGSLW010000087.1:0-13294 GCA_041740495.1 Pirellulaceae bacterium | reverse complement strand
CCGAGCGCGGTGGTCACGACGATTCGGCTGAAGGCGTTGGCATCGGCCTGGGATCCTCGGAATTCGATTTCCAAAACTTGTTGCGAGAGCGGCTCGAGCCGCAAGATGCTGAATGCGAAATCATCGCCGATGTAGTTTCGAGTCAGGTTGTCGCTGGGGCCTGTGGCACGGGCGACCGTCAACGAGGGGCTGAATTGGTTGAGCACGGAGACGTTGCTGAGCGGGACGTTGCCGGTATTGGCAATCGTCATTCGGACCAGCACCGGTTGCCCGACGGCGGCGGCCATCGGCTCCGCCACGATATCGACCTTCAAGTCGGGTGTAACGACCTGACTGACCTCCAGGCAACGGCGGGCGCTGGCGGTGTGCCCGCCATCCGCCACCACGTCCAGCGTGAAGCAGCGCGCTCCCGGAGCGACCACCGAGAATTGCACATCGATCGACTCCCGCCCGCCGGGGGGGATCGACGCCACCGTCGTTTGGATCGGATTCCCCAATCCCGTGGCCTGCAAACCTTCGTCGTAGCTGACGCGCAAGCGCAGGTTGGTCAACGGCTGGTCGCACTGGTTGATGATCTCGAAGTTGTAGAAGGCATCGGCGCCGACCTGGCCGGTATTCGGCCCGTTGATCTGGAGTCCGATGCAGGGGGGAGCGATCATCGTCTTGGCACAAGCTTCGGTGCGCAACTGATCGGTCTCGCTGGCGACCTGGAAGCAGATTTCCTGTTGTCCTTTGACCGACGATTTCAGTTGCACATCGACCACTTTCGCCGGCGAACCCGGGGGGAGATCCCCCAAGTTCCATTGGTACTGATCACCGTATTGCGCCGGCTTGGGCTCGCTGGAAATGTATTGCACATCGGCGTTCAAGTCGCGACTGCGAACGACGACATTGCGTGCCAATTGGTCGCCGGGGTTGGTGACCTCGAGCCGGTAGTTGAAGGGCTGATCGAGTCCCGCGGTTTGTGGGCCGATCGCTCGAATGGTCAGCGCCGGGGCACTCCACTGGATCTGAGTCAAGCCGCTTTCCAGCAGGACATCCGGTTCGGTTCCACCACCGGGTTGAAGCACGTCGACTTGAATTTGGGTCGTCCCAGCCGTGGTTTGGCTGGCGGGCTGGCGGATTTCGACCGGCGCGGTTCCCTCCGGCGTCGTGGTCACGGTCGCGGTTTGGGATGCGGTCGGCAGGAATTCGGCGGGAGCTCCCCCGACGATACGATATTGGACTTTGTAGCCCACGACGGGCGAGCCGTCGCTGGCTCGGGTAATCCGAGTATTCAGGGTAAACGGCTGGCCGGCGGTCGCGCGCGTCGGAACCGGAATCGACCAGACCGCGTCGACCCAATGCACGCGGGTCGTGGCCTTGCGGCGATCCCATGCCTCGGCTTTGGGCGCCACGCACGTAATGTAACTGGTTCCTGGGGAGGGCGAGGAAAGGGTGATGTAATGCTGTCCCTTGTCGATGTGCAAGTCATCGACGGTCGTCGGGGTCCCGCGGGTCAAGGTTTTCTCTTTGAGAGCGGTCCGCCCCCAGGCGTATTGCCCGTCGAACTTCTTCGAAGAGGGAGGGACGAGTTTGTTGAATTCAGAGTGCTCAGTCCCGCCAACTTCGACAATATGCCCCACGCTGTCCGTCGTCAGCATCCACTCGAGCGGTTGATTGATCACATAATAGCCATCGCCGCTGCAGATCCCGGAAAGGATCACGACCTCGCTGTTGACCGGGGCGATGATCCGCGAGGGCGTGAGAATGATTTCGCCGTCGCGTCCGGGCTTGTGGTGCAAGCCCCCCAACTTGGCGTTCAGATGCTTCGGGGGCGCGGGCGTCTGGGCGGCCGCCGCCGTCTGCGCTTGGGGATGCGAGAAGGCCGGCTTGCTCTTGCCTCGATGCAATGAACCGTGCAGTCCCTGGGCGCCCTGAGTGGATCGGTGTGCCGGCCATAACGGCGTCGTCTTGTAAGAATGCGGCAAGAAAACCCGCGATCCGGTCGGGTCAATCGCCGGTAGCTTCAGAGCGTGGCATCCCGCGCAGACCACCACCAGGATGCTGGCGACCACTCCCATCCAGGCACGCATCGGCTTTTGTCGGCATCCAACCATGAGCACGTTTCCAGGGGCGACCGCCACTCCATCGAGAGTACAACCTACTGCCGAAGGGTAGCACGCGATTTGGCAACATGTGGTATTTAGGCAACCACCGACGATTGGAAAATACAACGTCGTCGTTTGGGTTATAGCGATCGAAGCGATTCAACGACCGGCGCGGACCAAATACAGAATGGCGGCAAGGTCATAGAGGCTATGCGCTGCCACACTCGGCCAGACGGATCCGGAGAATTGCATGAGCAAACCCAGTATCAGGCCAGCCGTCGCGGCATACAGCGCGTACAGGGCCGAGAGGAAATGGCAGAGGCCGAAAACGAGGGAGGCGACGAGCAAAGCGGTCCAGGGATGCCAGCCGACCGCGCCGAGCCCGCCTTGGATCGACCAGCGAAACAGGAACTCTTCACCTAGCCCGGCCGCTCCGGCGATCACGGCGATCTTCCACCAAGGCAACCCCTGGAAGAGTGGAGCGACACTCTCCAAGACGTCGGTTCGAAATCGACGCAACGCACCACAAGGAGCCCAGAGGATTGTCGCCGCCAAGAAGGTCAACGCCAACGCACCCGCGAGGCTATAGACCGCGAGCGACGCGGAATCTTCACGCAATTGCCGCAATAGCTCAGACCCGGTTTGCCGGCGGTCAAAAAAACCCCAGCGGGCCAATCCGAGCGCGACCAGCAATAGTCCCAGTTCCAGAACGACCGCGAGGGTCGTCAGGCGTGACGTCTTAACGGTCTTGAATCCCCATCGTGGCCAAGATCGTATCGGCCCCGGGGGTCAGCAACCGCAACTTACGAGCGATTTCTGTCTTTTCCGACGCCGATGCGTTTTTTGCCCTTCGTTTTAATAACGCGACTTTTTGCTTGCGCGTTCGTCGTCGCCGAATCTCGCGGCTTCGTTCCGAGCCCGTTGCCATACTGGTTCCTTACGGATGATTGTCAAAAAGGTTGGGCGATTTTAGCCGACAATCCCCGGCTTCGCAATCGTTCCAGCCCCTGATACGCCCCAAATGTGGAACCGCCAGCCCCAGGCGTTCGTTCCGAAATTTACGCCGGATCGCCTGCGCCTTCGGTTAACGGTTCAACAAAGCGCCGTTCTCCCCGCAGGTATTACCGATCGTCTTCGATCTTGAGTTGGAAACCCAATAAATGGATTCCGGTTTCGTCCGACGTGACGAATCCGCCACTGGGAGCAAAAAACTGCTTGAGCTCCTCGAAGTCGGGCAACGGATTCTCCTCCAACGCACTCCGGATGGATCCGACGAATTCGTTGTCTTCGGAGTTCTTATCCAGCAGGTCTTTCGTTTGTTTCGATTGGGCTAAGTCGTACCACATTCCCAACGCCAAGTCGGGACGAGAGTACATCGCGCCGGCCGGAACGCTGGTTCCCAGCAAACGCTGGGTGTGCCGTGTGATCCGCCGATATTGTTCGTCTTCCGCCAGGGGCGGATGGTCCCCCTTGAACGTGTCGATCGCTTTTTCCAGAAAGGCTCGGCTGTCACTGAAGATCAGGCAGTTGTCCAGGATCACGAAGTTCGGGTATTGCTCGCGCATCTCGAAATCTTCGTCGTCCCCCTCGTCCTCCGGTTCGGAGAAACGCTCGACGCCCCCCTGTTCGTCGACTTCAACGCGAACGCGGGACCGGTTGCGACGCCCGCCCAGCACCTCTTTAAAGGTCCACAGCGTGATGCCGCGATATTCCTCTTTGATCTTGGGTTCGTCGGCCTCACTATTTTCCTGGTCCGATGGTTGCGTCTCCACGCCTTGGGGCGTCGGCCTGCGGCGACCCAATTCCATGGCCTTGTCCAACACATGTTCGAAGGTTTTGGTAAAGGCCTCCGGATCTTTTAATTCGAGCGCAATCACCGTGCACTGACTATTAAACCGGACGGGCGTCTCCACCCATTGGACAAAGGTGGCTCGGCCGGTGATCTGCGCCAGGACATCGTCCTGCAAGTTGATCTCCAACTGCTCGTTGACGTTCTTCTGGACCGCCTCGTCGAGCGAGCCCTCGCCTTGGATCAGATCGACCATGTTGCGCAATTGGTCGTAGAATTGGTCGACTTGGAGGTTCCCCGTCAGGTAATTCGTCACATCGTCCGGGACCCAAGGGTGCGGGTCGCAGTTGCCCGGCCGCACCGCCAGCATTTCCAGTATCCCGGCTCGCGGGTTGGCCATCAGCACGTGCATGTGCGTGATCGATTCGTAACCGTCGTCGTTGTTGATGACGCTGCCGCCGATCCCCAACAAGCCGTCCAGCCCCAATGTGGGAAGCAGATTGATCACGATCTGCGCGCCGATATCGCCTCGCGTCAGACCCCGCACCAGTTCGATCGGGTCGATAAAGGCCCGCGCGTCCACCGGGGCTTCTTTCGACCCGCGGCAGCGATTCATGATCGTGATGAACTTGCGGTTTTCCTCCAGCGTTCGCACGTTTTCAAAGGTCTCGCCGCGCCAGCGGGCCAGGACTTCCTTGATAAGTTCCAAATCGGTGCCGGCGACGAACGTCCCGCCATGACGAAAGTGATGGATCGTGGGGCCGTCTCCCGTTTTGACCGCAGAGATCTCCACGTCGGCTTCCTGGATCGGCTCCAGCAACTGCTCCTCGGACGCCGCCAATTCTTCCCCCCGATCGATCAACGTATCCAGGGTAGCTGCCTCCGGATCATAGTCGACGAACACCACCACGCCGGGGCTGCGGTCCTTGAAATTTACGACGGCGAAACAGACTTCCCCCGTGAGCAACGTCTGCAGTTGATCCAGCGAAACGCCGACATCGTCCCGGACTTTCTCGTATTGGTCTTTGACCGAACCCCACAGCCGCTCGGCCAGCGGCGCAATCTTCTCATGCGCCATCAGCTTCCCGATATTGGACTCGTTCATGTTTTCGATGAACTCGGGAACGTTGCGGATCTGAATGTAGACGACCGTGCTCTCCGGCAGCAACTTTTCGGTCGGGGGACGCTGGACTGCGGCCGACTCTTGACCGAAAACGCAGGAACTCCAACACAGAACCGCGGCCGCGATCCAGCCGAACAACTTCAGATTTTTCACTGGTTTCACTCCAAATATGCTTGATGACGTCGATCGAACCGTGACGTCGATGGAACCGTGACGTTGGTAAAACCGTGACGTCGATGGAAACGTGCCGGCAAAGACCCCCGAGGTAGGCCGCAAGGACGATGCAATCGTCCCTCAGCGGAACCTCGAAAAAAGCCGCAAAGTTTCAACGATGCTGCAGAATTCCACATTTTGCTGGTTTCCCGAAACTTTATAATGAAATCACGGTTAAACCAACGGGTGTTTGGCCGACGAACGGAAGGGAGCGGTACGTTCCGCCCGCGCGCGCGGTTTGACTTTCTAGGGGGTCAGACCCGAATTTCGGAGAGTGCTATCGCATTGCGCTTGCCAAATCAGCCGAAAAACGCGTCAGCCCCCCCCGGCTCGTGTACCGTTACTATTTCGAAGTTGTTGTCGGAGCTGAAGTCGATGTCTTCGCGCTTGTGGATTCATGTAAGCCGTTTCGCATTTGCGATGATTGTCGGGTTCGTGGCGTTGGCAGTCGCGGGCTCAGCCCAAACCAATCAAGGGGGAGGCGGAGGAACCCAGGGTGGCGGCACCACCGGCGGATCCACTGGTTTTCCGACGACCGGCGGGCAATCGACCGGCTCCACCGGGGGAACCGGCGGAAACTCTGATTCCGGTTCATCCTTCAGTCTGGACCAGGGCCCCATCGATTTGCTTGCGAATCAGCTGCAGTTGGGACAATTTACGAACGATAGAATTCAGCCGTTCGTCGGTGCATCTTCGTTGAATATTGCGCATCCCCGCAGTTTCATGGCGTCCGACGGAGGTACGGGGGGAGCGGGTGGATTCAGCGGTCTCACGTTTTCGCCCGCCGGCCGAGGTGGCGGCCAGTTTGGAGCCAACTCGGGGCTGGGATTCGGAAGCTCGTCCAGCATCAACCGCCGAGGAATCCGGGGAGCGATCACGTACGACTTCACCAGTTACAGTAGCAAGATCGAATCGGCGGTCGCGCCGTATTTCACCGACCGGATGACTCGACTCCCACGTTTCGCCGACGTCGAGGGGTTGGACATCGCGATGGAGAATCGAGTCGCCACGCTGCGCGGCACGGTCGCCGATGCAGATCAGAAGCGGTTGCTCGAGCGGCAGTTGCTGATGGAACCGGGGGTCTCCCGCGTCATCAACCAGCTTCAGATCCGCGGCTCGGATCAATAGCCTGCTAACTCGAGCGTCCGATCAGAAGCCGGGGTTCTCCCCTTCGCCGATAATCCGATCGTACATTTGATCGAAGGCGCTGGTTTCCGGCGCATCCGGGGGGGACTTTGCCCAGACGGTCGCCCCGCGGACTTCACCCAACAGCGGCACCGGCCAGACCGTATCGAGGTAACACTCTAGCGTTGCCGATTGAACGCGTTGGGCAATATCGTGCCGGCGGTTCCATTCTTCGACCTGGTAATCCAACATTCGTTGGCGAATGGCCGCCGCCGGGTTGGCGACCAGGTCGTGGTGGAATTTGCGCCAATGGAATGCGGGCATTGCCGGGATCCCCTTGAGAGGTTGACCAGGCCGCCACGATCTTCTACCGTCGAAAATATCGACCTGTTCTCCATTCGCCAACTTGGCGCGGTAGACGAACCAGGGATCTTCGTGGTAGGGATTGCCGAACATCTGGAAGTGCTGCCCCACCCCCAGGGCCTGGCCGAACCGCTCGTACGCCGACAAAAGCGGGTTGGCGCGTTGCACGTATTCCTTCAACGGCACGCCGTCAGTGACCGACTCCACCGGGCCGACAACCAGACGCGGGAACATATTCAGGACATTCCATACCAGCATGTAAGCGATCATCACCCCGCAAAAGTAATGGAGAGCCGTTTGCCCCAGACGAGGTCTTCGAGCCGCAAGGCGTTCGCCGGCGGCCGTCCGAGCGCCGTCTGCCAGTGGCATGGAACCGCGGATACCGCACCAATTCCAGAAGGCGCCGGGGATCAACGCAATCCAAATCACGAAACAGATGAAGGAGAACAACCCGATCGACATGCAGAGCAACACCCCCAGGTGCAACCCGCAAAACGTGATTAGATTCAGCCAACGCCACACGTTGTTCCGATAGCCGACCAGCAGTAAGGGAGGAAAGAGAATCTCGGTCGCGAGGGTTGCGTACGCAATCCCTTGGTGTAACCAGGGCCATTGGCGAAGTTCGCGCCCAAAGTCCCGCACGTAGATGCTCAAATTCAGGACGACAAACATGGCATCGCCGTTCCACCACAGCGAGTTCAACTTGGCGACGCCGGTGAAGAAATAGAGGATGAAGACTTGAACGATCAGGCCCGCCGAAGCAGGGCTGCAGTACCGAAGCTCGCTGGGAGGTGCCTCACCGCGCCGCCGGCGTCGCCAGGCATCCACCGACCAAATCTGCCCGAGCGGCAGGAACATCGACCAGAACATGGTTAGCCGCAACATCGTATCGCCGGAATGGAGAATAAACGGGTTGCGGTTGTGCAGTGAAACCAAAAGCACGAAGCTGGCGATCGTGGCGAGTCGGGTCCACAATCCCAGCGAGACCAGGATGGCAAAGAACCCCGCCAAGCAAAACAGGCAGACGGCCGCGGCCGGTTCCCCCGACAGAAAATGAAACGACCAGGATGGCGATCCCCATTGCCAGAGCGACAGCCGATCCATCTGCCTGGTGAACTCGAACAAGTCCGTCCGTCGCAGTACGCCGGAATCCGAGTACAACGGGGTGAGAACGCGGGCGCGGAAAATCAGATCCGCTAGCAACACCCCCCCGATTCCGATCCGGAAGAGTGCCAGCGAGCGAAGATCAAGCGTGAATGCGGCGGCGCCCCAACGACTCCAGATCGACCGCGGAGCACTGGATGCGAGTGAGTCGGTAGGTAGGTTGCGTGCCATAGAATCTGCAGCCGCCGGCCTGGACGAAGTCGAGCGCCGATGCGGAAAAAGGGCTCCTCCGGCCGACCTTGGGCAAGATCGGGCGGCTGCCAAAAGGATCTTGACGGATATCTCTAGAATAACCTACGCTTCGCAACTTTTTGTTTTTCGACTGGGCCGGCTGGTTGGCCGCCACGCGACTCCGTTTGTGCGGAGCTGTGCGGACGCGGCACACAACCGAACGCCGCCGTGCCCGAAAAGGCGCTGTGCACGTGTTTCTTCGTCGCATCTTGGTGATCGCGGGGCTGCTCCTTGCGGCGACCGGCGTGTTGGCCGCGCTCCTGGCGTGGGGCTTTCACGGACAACCTTCGTTCTATCGCGCTGCACTGCAGATCGATGCGCGGCAGAGCCGCGAGTCCGGAGATCAGTTCGAGTACCAGATCTTCAATTTGCACAACGATATCCGCAACGCCGGGCATTGGTACGCCAGTTTCACCGCCGATCAAGTCAACGGCTGGCTGGCCACCGACTTGTTGGAAAAATTCCCGGAGGTGATTCCTCCCGGGGTCGAAGCGCCGCGGATCGCAATCGAAAACAATCGTCTGCATCTGGGATTTCGCTTGATCAGTCCGGCGGTCCAAGGAGTCATCTCCCTGGGCGGCGAGCTCTTCTGCACGGATCAACCGAACCAAATTGGGTTTCGATTGGATTACGTCTGTATCGGATGGATTCCGCTTCCGATCGGTCAATGGGCGGACAACATCGCTTCCCATTTCAACGCGGTGGGATTGCCGCTGCGCTGGACCGAATTCGAAGGGGCGCCTGCAGCGCTGGTCCAACTGCCGAATCGACTGCGGAGCGACAACACGATCAGCTTCCGGCTCAGTTCGTTTGAACTGCGCGACGGGGAGCTTTGCATCGGGGGCTACACCAACGGCGATCATCCGGCGTACATCGGGGCTCAAGAGCTGCTGACCGATTCGCTCGATCGCTTCGGGATGATTTCCAGACTCCAGGAATTGCACAAATCGAGCTTGACCAGGTGAAGCTCGCCCTGGAGTCGGGTTCCGCACAGCTCGCCACGGATCTCACCCTCGGACCCCTGCGTCAACCGCCAGCTGCCCGAGTCGACTTGGCGAACCGCACCCCGATTTCGGCTGAGCGGTCCCGAATATTCCAAATACTGGAGGCGATGATCCGCGATTCGCTCAGCCGGCGCCGGCAACCCCAGCGAGGGCCACGACGTCAACCGCCAAGTCCAAAGCACGGATTCGTGCTCCAGGAACAAATCCCAATGCGACGGCGTCGGATCGCCGGGAGGGGTCTCGTGCCAAACGACGGCAAACTGCCGCGCCCTCCCCGCCGCGTCGTTCCAGTTCGGTTGGTTTCGCCCTTGGCGCTCTGGTGGCATTGTCACATGATGGTGATTGGGTCGGCCTTGGAACGAAGGGACTCTCATTGGAACAAAGCATGTCCACTTATATCCTACCGTCGATCCAGCCGATTCGTATTGGCGACGTGGTCGTCGACCCGCCGATTCTCCAAGCGCCGATGGCGGGCTTCACCAACTACGCCTTTCGCCAGATCGTGCGCGAATTCGGCGGCGTCGGCTTGCAAGCGACTGAGATGATCAGCGCCCGCAGCTTCGTCTGGATGGATGAACACGAAGCCGAACATCCGGATCGATTGTGGGGAATAAAGACCGAAGCCCGACCGTTGGCGGTGCAGATCTGGGATAACGAACCGGAGGTCCTGGCGGCGGTGGGACGGCGGTTGGCGGTCGAGTACGGCGTCAGCATCGTCGACATCAACTTTGGGTGTCCCGTCAAACGTGTGACGAAGAAAGCCCATAGCGGTTCCTACCTGTTGGACTTCCCCGAGCGGATGGGAAAAATTATCGAGACGGTCGTCGCCGCTTGTGCGCCGATTCCCGTCACCGCCAAGATTCGACTCGGATGCACGCGAGATTGCGTCAACGCATTCGACATCGCCCAGGTGGTGGAAGGCGCAGGCGCCAAGGCTCTCACGGTGCACGGCCGTACCGCGGAAGACATGTTTCGCGGCGAAGCTGACTGGGAGACGATCTCGCGGATCAAGTCGTACTTGAAACAGATTCCCTTGATCGGCAACGGCGATCTGGATTCCGCCGAAAAAGTCGTGCGGGCGTTTGAACGATACGCGGTCGATGCCGTGATGATCGCCCGTGCCTCCCTGGGGCGACCATGGCTGTTCGCACAAGCCAGCGCGGCGATCAAAGGAGAACCGATCCCCCCCGAGCCGACTTTGCTGCAACAACGCGACTGCCTGTTGCACCACTACCGCCTGGTCGTCGCCCGCTTCGGCATTGAACGGGGAACGCTGCTGATGCGAAAGTACGCCTGCTGCTACGCTCAAGGCCGCTACGGTGCGCGGCACTTTCGAACTCATGTGGCGCGGGTCTCCTCACCAGAAGAATTCTACGAGGTGGTCGCCGAACATTTTCCGTTGGAGCGCGGACCCATCGAGTCGGAAACCGCTATTCGGTCGGCCGAAACGGAGTCGCTCTTCTCCTGACGAAGTGCCGCACCGGCGATTTGCCTACCAGGGATTCCAGCAGGAGTAAGTGTTCACAGGGTGGACTACATATGGCTCACTTTCTAGGGCGTCAGACCATGGTCGTACGGATCGTCGCGTTGTCGGTGGCGGTCGGCTGGTGGGGGATGATGTCCCAACACGCCTGTTGGGGGCAGCCTGAGCCGACTTGGCGCGAGGTCCGGGCGAATATACCTCCCAAGCTGGTGGTCGACGAACAGCGCGTCGCCGCCGCAGGACTCGAACGGTTCACTGGTCAACATCTGACCGTGTACACCGACGTGCGGCAACGATCGGACATCGCCGGTTTGCCCAAGGCGTTTGACGCCGCCGTCCCCCAACTGGCGCGCTATTTTCGAGTCGACCCGGCGGCGTTGGAGCACTGGCATCTGACGGCCTGTGTGATACTGGATCGCCGCCGATTTGTCGAAGCCGGACTCTACCCCGAGGACTTGCCGGAATTCCTGGCCGGCTACCAAAGGGACAGCCAGATGTGGGTGTTTGCCCAAAACAGCGACTACTATACGCGGCATCTGGTGTTCCACGAGGGGGTGCACGCTTTCATGACGCATGTCTTGGGTGGCGTCGGCCCCGCCTGGTATTGCGAGGGGATCGCCGAGTTGGCGGCGTTGCATCGTTGGGACGACCCCGACTTGCAACTGCCGTATGATCCGCAGACTCGGGACGAGGTCCCGTATTGGGGACGAGTCCGCTTGCTGCGGGACGAGGCACGTGCCGGACGATTTCGCTCGCTGCCGGAGGTGTTCGCGATCCAGCCCGGCGAATTCCGCCAGGTCGAGGCCTATGCCTGGGCTTGGGCTGCCTGCAAGTTCCTCAGCGAACACCCCCAGACGAGCGCGGTGTTTGCGGCGCTGCCCGACCACGTTCGCTTCCCCCCGGCGGAAGTCCAAGCCTGGCTCGACAAACAACTCCGCACCGTGGCATCCCCTTCCGTCGAGTGGGCTGTGTTTGTAAACGAAATCGAATATGGGTACGACGTCGCAGCGATGGCTTTGCGCGATGCCGTCGAGGTAGCCGACGGGAGCGGTGCAATTGAAATCGATAGCCGCTTCGGTTGGCAACGATCCCCGTGGCACGTCGCGGCGGGTGAACAGATTACGCTCACTGCTGCGGGCGAGTTTCAGATTGCCGACGATGGTCAACCGTGGATGGCGCAGCCGAACGGCGTGACATTGGAGTATCACCGCGGCGTCCCACTTGGTCGCCTGATGGCACAGATTCTTCCCGCAGACGATGACCACGGTGCCACGGCGGCGACGCCTGTCGAAATCGGCTTGGGAACAACGTTTCAGGCGGCCCGGGACGGCGTACTCTGGTTTCGCCTGAACGACTCGCCTGCCAAGCTATCGGACAACCGCGGGTCGGTGCGGATCGAACGAACGCACCCAGCGCGGTAATCGCCCCAACCACAGAATATCCTATTGTACTACTGTAGAACAATTGTCCTCAATTGTTCTCCCCGCTGGACGCACCACAAGAGAACAGTTGAGGACAACTGTTCTACATTCAACAATGGTTCCCGCCGCTGGACGCGGACTACGATGGCAATTCGAACACATCATCGCTATCGGCTTGTGGCAGATCGGTCACCGAATCCAGACCAAACAAACTGAGGAATCGCCCGGTCGTCGAGTAGCAGCGGATCCGTGGGTTCTGGGGATCGCGGTGAGTTGACAGCAATCCTCGCCGGACCAATTGGCTGAGAATTGCACCGCTTTGGTGATTGCGCAGTCGGTCGACTTCTTCGGCGGTTGCCGGTTGATGGTAGGCGACAACGGCCATGACTTCGACCGCCGCCTGGCTCAGGCGGGCGGGGCGTTCGCGTCCCCGCAGCCGAGCACAGATCGGGACCAAATCATCGCAGATCGCCAGGCGATATCCTTGTTCCGAGGCGATGATTCGAAACGCCGACTGTTGGCATTCGTACGCTTGGTTTAACTCGGCCACCGCGGACTCGATTTCCGCCGGCGAGACCCCGCGAATAAAGCTGGCGATCTTCCGAGCCGATATCGGGGTGTTGTCAGCCGATCCCACGAACAAGAGCGCTTCCAGGATCGTGGTCGGCGTCACGGGGACCGCGTCGACTCGGAGAGATCCGTCGTGCGACACCTGCGGCTTCTCGTGCCGCCGACCGCTGGACTGCCGTTGCCGCGTGGCGTCGCTTCCCTGCGCTTCGGCAGCGGGTTCCGAGCCCGCTTGATCCGCCAGGGGGCTTGCCGGAGTCTGATGGGCGTCGACCGCTGGGGAGGCGCCGGTCGCCCCCCGATGCTGGGCCACCGCCTGTGCGTACAACCGCCCCAGCGTCTCCAGTGAATATTCCTGTGCGGGATCGATCGGGAGTTCTTCGGCCGCGCGCATCGCCGGCTCGTCGATCGGCGTTCGACCGGCCTTCGATTTGGAATCACTCGGTTTGCGGCGAGACGGCGTCATTGGAGACTCGGGCGGCGGCCATGCAGATTCTCCCGCAGCGGGAGAGCATTGGTAGCATAGCTCGATACCCGACGACCTGGCAATCCGAGTCCAGGGCGACGAAGGAACTCGCCATTCATTTTGCGACCCCCTCACCCTGCCCTCTCCCCCGCAGCGGGCATTGGTATCTACACAAAATCGTGTACGTCGAGACTGGCTCCGCGTGCCCCCACAAAGAGGTCGTGCAGTTTTCTTGCTCCATCTTTCCACCATCTC
>JBGSLW010000086.1:0-2310 GCA_041740495.1 Pirellulaceae bacterium | reverse complement strand
GGGGAGAGGGCAGGGTGAGGGGGCGGTGGGAGTTGAGTAAGTTAGAATTCAAGTGGACGTTGCCGCGAGCGAGACGTCCGCAGTTTCATTTTGTTCGAGGTTCGCCATGAAAGACTGGACGAAAACGGGTTTGTTTCTGCTGGTGGGCGGCGCGTTGACCGCCGCCGCTGTCGGTTTGAATGCGTCGAACCGCGCGCGTCCTGCCGATACGGACACTCGGGTCGGTCAGCCGTTGTTCGAGCAATTCGATCCGGCGGCCGTGAAATCGCTGGAAGTGGTAGCTCGCGATCCCGTCAGCCAGGAAATACGCCGCTTCAAGGTGGCGAACGTCGACGGTGTGTGGCGCATCCCGTCCCACCACAATTACCCTGCAGAAGCTGCCAAGCGTTTGGCGAACTGCGCCACCGCGCTGTTTGGGCTCGATCGAGTCGCCTTGGCCGGACGGTACACCGCCGACCAGAAGCGGTATGGGGTGATCGCGCCGGATAGCGACGAAGCCACCTCCGCCGAGATCGAAGAAATCGGCCAGCGGATTGTGTTAAAAGACGCCCAAGG
Source organism: Pirellulaceae bacterium (assembly GCA_041740495.1). Classification (GTDB taxonomy): domain Bacteria; phylum Planctomycetota; class Planctomycetia; order Pirellulales; family Pirellulaceae; genus JANMEB01. The sequence continues at coordinate 1,755 of JBGSLW010000086.1, read as the reverse complement.
GGAACCGATCGCCGATCTGATCGTGGGGAAGCCCTCGACCGTCGAAACCGAAACGCAGCGCCGCGTGTTCGAGGACAAAACCAACCAGGCGAGCTTGCACTACGTTCGTCGCGGCGACGAATCCGCAACGTATGTGACCAACCTCAACCTGGATCTCTCCACGCGGTTCACCGATTGGATCGAGCCCGATCTCTTGCAGATCGACACGCCGGAGATCAATCGCGTGGTGATCGACAACTACGAATTGCAGACGCGGGACGAGTTAACGCAGCGGGGGATCGTGCGGCGGATCGGCAAGCTGGCGAAGGACCGCAATGTCCTGACGCGAGGGCAGGCGTTCGAGCCCTGGAAATTGGAGGGGCTCAACGAAGCGACCGAACAAGTCAACGCGACCAAGGTCAACCAGATCGTCAGCCTCCTGGACGAAATGAAAATCGCCGGAGTCCGCCCCAAAACGCAGTTGGACGGCCAACCGATTTTGACCGCCGACCTGACAATCAATACGGAGAACCCGGCGTACACCAAGGATCCCGAGCAATTCCAACGGGCGCTCTATCAACTGCAAACGGAGTTGATGAACTACGGCTTCAATCTGGCGCGCGGTGAAGACAATCAGTCGACGTTTTACGCCAGCCACGGTGAAATGAGCGCCTCAACTTCGGAGGGCGTCGTGTACCAACTGTACTTCGGCGAAACCGTCAAAGGGGATGACGCGGCGATCGAAATCGGCACCGCTTCTCAGATCCGGTCGGATGCGCCGCCGGACGACGGCGCAGCGGATGCGGATGCGGGTGGCGATGCGGCGGCGGACAAAACCGCGGCCGACAAATCGCAAAACGACGAAAACGACGCCGCCAAGGCCGCGGATGGCCAAGACGCCAACGCGCCGAAGGACGATTCGGCGGCCGATTCCACCGCCAAGAACCGCTACCTGATGGTGCACGTCCGTTTCGATCCAGCGGCTCTGGGGCCGGAACCGACCAAGCCGGTGGAGCCGATCGAGCCGACCAAGCCCGAAGGGTACGAACCAGCAAAGGCGCCGGAAACACCCCCCCCAACCGATCCGAATCAGCCCGAGCCGCCGCCGGAACCTCCGGCGGACGATCGCCCCGAGGAGTTCAAAAAATATGATGTTGCGATGGCCGAGTATCGAACTGCCAAGCAGCGATACGACTTGGATTTGGATCAATACAATCGGGATGTCACGGACTATCAGGAGCGGAAAACGAACGGCGAACGAACCGCCAAACGCCTGGCGACTCGATTCGCACCTTGGTTCTACGTCATCACCGGCTCCAGCATGGAGTCGTTGCAAATTCCCAGGTCCGAGTTGGTTCAACCCAAGCCAGCCGATCCGACGGGCGGCGCCCCGAATCTGATTCCTCCTCCGCAAGAGTTGCCCGAGTCCCCTGATATCCAGCTGGACTCGCCGAGCGAAGGCGAACCTGCGGCAAACGATCAAACCCAGGAGGATCCAACGAAGGAGGAATCGACCAAAGACGAGCCGACAAAGGACGAACCGGCAAAGGACGAGCCGAAAAAGGACGAGCCGAAAAAGGACGAACCGCCGGGCGGCGAGTCGAAACCGGATCCGCCAGCCGATACCCCGCCCTCCGCTGATGGATCAGCCGATCAATCGTCCGATGGGCTGTAGCACCCCATTGAAAAACGACTCAACCACGGGCCCTCTGCTGTTACGGTCGTGCAGTGTGGTTTTAGTGGACATTCCGTTTTCTTCGTTTAACGCCAAGCCGC
>JBGSLW010000085.1:0-19931 GCA_041740495.1 Pirellulaceae bacterium | reverse complement strand
TCTGTCCCCGCCAGCACGGCCGCGGCCTCATCGAACGCCCCCAACCCGTACCAGCTGGCGGGGTCGTCGGCGCTGCGAGCCAACAACAGCTTGCTGGGGAAATTGGAAGTCGTTCAGGCCGCCGGGATCAAAGCTTGGATGGATGGCGACGTGATCCGAATGGAGTTCCCCTCCGATCAACTTTTCACGCCGGGCACCTATGAATTGGCCGGCGCACAGCAGATCGTGCTCAACAACCTGGCGAGCACGATCCGGCAGCAGTTCCCTCAGCAATTCGTGGGGATCGAAGCCCACTGGGACAGCACGCCGGTGAGCGGTGCGGCTTCGTCCTTGCAGCAATTGACGGCGTCGCAGGCGTTGGCGGTCTTCAACCATCTGGTCCAAGCGGGCTTGCCCCCGCGCCAACTCTTCACGGTCGGGATGGCCGACAACCGGCCCCGCTACGGCGCCGGCCCACAAAACCGCCGCATCGAGATCGTGATCTACCCGGAGGCGGTAGGAAGTAGGCTGTAGGCTGTAGGCCTTACTCTCCGCTCTGGATCTGGCAGTAGCTTTCGTAGCGGCGGACGTCGATTTTGAAATCGGCCACCGCCTCTTTGACCGCACAGTTTTGCTCGTGCGTGTGCGTGCAATCGGGGAACTGGCAGGCGCCGACGAAGGGGCGGATGTCGCGAAAGAACCCGGCGACTTCTTCGGGGATCACATCCCATAGTTCGAACGAGCGTATCCCGGGCGTGTCGACGAGATGGCCACCCCCACTCAGGGGAAAGAGTTGAGAGAACGTGGTGGTGTGTTTCCCTTTCTGCGACTCGACGCTGACCGCGCCGACTCGCAAGCCCAGTCCCGGTTCGATGGCGTTGAGCAGCGAAGATTTCCCCACCCCGCTTTGGCCGGCGACCACGCTGTCCTTGCCGGTCAGCAGTCGGCGGAGCGGCTCGATGTTCCACCCGCGGTGCACCGAGAGCAGGATCACCTGGTAGCCCAGTTGCGACCAGACGCCGGCGACCGGTTGCAGATCCGCCGCGTCGATCAGATCGATCTTGTTGATGCAGATGATCGGCGTCAGTCCGCTCGATTCCGCCGAGAGCAAGAAGCGGTCGACCAGGTTGGGCTTGAGCTTCGGTTCGGCAGCGCTGGTGATAATCACCACCTGATCGACGTTGGCGACCAGGATTTGTTGTCGTTGACGGCTGGTGCGGCAGATCGTGCCGCGGCGGGGATGGACGCGGAGGATCAGTCCTTGGCGGTCGTCCAAGACGCGGACGCCGACGCGGTCCCCGGTCACCACCACGTTCTGCAAGTCGGTCGCCATCGACTTGAGCAGACCACGTGTCGCGCATTCGAGCATGCGTCCGTCGTCCAGGCGGACGGTCGAGGCGAGTCCGTGGACTTTGATCACGCGTCCGCTGGCCCCGCCGTCGGATTCCAGATCGACGGCGAACCCGGTCGCCTCGTCGTTGCGAAAAACCCCGGTGACGGTCCGCTTTTTGGAGTGTTCTTGCCGCCCGGTCAGCCGTTCGCCGGTCGGGTCGGGCGGCGAATCGTCGTCCGATGCGGGACGCGTTTGAAACGACTTGGTAAAGTCTTTTTTACGCGTCCGCTGGTCGTAGTTCTTGCGAAACTCGACGCGGATTTTTGACTTTCGTTTTTTGCTCGCCATACGATACGAATATCCGATCCCGGTGGGTTGGGCCCGCCGCCGATTATATACGTCCGGCCCGCGGCCGGTGCGGCGCGACCGGCATCTGCTCGCCAAGCGCTTCCGGGTCGGCCATAATGAGGAGAGTCGCCGACTGCCCCAAGGTTCGCTGCGTGAATGATCTTCCCAAAATCCTCTGTTTGCTTGGACAGCACGATCGGTGTCAAACGCTGATCGAACGCTGCGGGGACCGGTTCGCCTCGGAAGTCACCGATAGCCCGCTGCAGGCATTGGCCTCGCTCCGGCAACAACCATTCGACGGGATGCTGATTGGGGCCTCACAGCTGAACGAGGCGCTGGACGAAGGTCGCCTGCTGCAAAACCAATACATTCTGGATCGAATCCCCGACGGGATCGCCTTGCTCGATCGGGAGAGCCGCGTCGTGTGGGGCAACAAACAACTTGGCGAGTGGTTTCCCGGGGAGCGGATGGTCGGACTGAATTTTTTCGAAGCGATCCACCGCCCCCAGATCCTGGGTCCCGTCGCCAACCCGCTCTCGGCGGCGTTTGCCACCCGCAAACAAGCTTGGACGCAGTTCAAAGTCGCTGACAACCGCTATTTCAAACTGGTCGCCACCCCGATCCCCGATCACCACGGCCGGATCGACCATTTGATCGTCAGCATCCACGACACCACCGCCGCCACGGTCGAGCGCCAGAAGTTGGTCGCGCTGCACGAAGCCGGGGTGGGGCTGGCCGACTTGACCCCCGACGAATTGTTGCAGATGGACATGTCGCAGCGGATCGATCTGCTCAAGTCCAATATTCTGCACTACACCCAGCATATTCTGAACTTCGATGTGATCGAGATCCGCTTGCTGGATCCGCAGTCCCAGCAGCTCGTCCCCCTGTTGTCCGTGGGGATCGACTCCGCCGCCAGCAAGAAGCCGTTGTTCGCCCACAAGCAGGGGAACGGCGTGACCGGTTTTGTGGTGGCGACCGGCAAGAGCTACCTGTGCGAGGATACCGCCAACGACCCGCTGTACTTGGACGGGTTGATCGGCGCGAAGAGTTCGTTGACCGTTCCACTCATGCACCACGATCAAGTGATCGGTTCATTCAACGTCGAGAGCCCGGAGGTCGGCGCGTTTAACGAAAACGACTTGCAATTTCTGGAGACCTTTTCGCGGGATATCGCGATCGCCTTGAACACGCTGGAGCTGTTGGGAGCCCAAAGCGCCAACACCGCGCTGCAAAGCGTCGAGGCGATTCACGCCGCCGTGGCGATGCCGATCGATGCCATCCTCAACGACGGGGTGTCGGTCATGGAGAAATACATCGGTCATGATCCGGACGTCGTGCGGCGACTGCGGGCCATCCTCAAGAACGCTCGGGACATCAAACAAGTCATCCACAAGGTCGGCGAGAAGATGGCGCCTTCGACCGCAGCGCCCGGCGCCGCCCACGAACCACTACGGCCGGTGCTCAAGAACCGACGCGTGCTGGTGATCGACGCCGATCCGGAGGTGCGGAACAGCGCCCACGTTCTGTTGGAACGCTACGGTTGCGTCGTGGAAACCGCGACCGAGGCCCGGGAGGCTCTGTTGATGGTGCAGAATTCCGGACCGGAACACGCCTACTCCGCGATCATCGCCGATATACGGCTCCCCGACCTGGACGGCTACCAACTGCTGCTGAAGCTGAAGGAGATGATGGACTGCCCGCCGCTGGTGCTGATGACCGGGTTCGGCTACGACCCGGCCCACACGATCGTCAAGGCTCGCCGGGAAGGGCTCTTGCCCAACGCGATTCTGTACAAGCCGTTTCGGCTCGATCAGCTCCTGCAAACGGTGGAGATGATCATCGGTAGTCAGGCGTCCCCCACGGGATCGGTGGGCGAGTCGGGCAGGAAATAGGGATGGGGATCGGGCTTTCAAATTTCGCAAGGGATCGTCGCATGCGTTTGCTGGTCAAATTGGTCGCTTCGACCATGGTTCTATTGTTGTCGTTGACGTCGTCGTGGGGCGCCTTCGCTCGACCGGGGTCGAGCGACGATCCACCCGCTCCCCGTGACGTGTGGCAAACCAGCGTGGTCACGGCCACCGAACGTGCCCAAGCGGAGCACAAGGACTTGCTGCTCAATTTCACAGGATCCGATTGGTGCTCGTTTTGCATCCAGCTGGACAAGGAGGTCTTTGCCCAAGCCGGGTTTGACGAACAGATCGCCCGCGATTTCATCTGCGTCAAGCTCGATTTTCCCCGCGACAGTTCGCAAATGTCCCCGGCCACGATCGAGCAAAATGCCGAATGGCAAAAGCGCCTGGCGATCGAGGGCTATCCGACGATCGCGCTGTTGGATGAACAGCAGCGGCCCTACGCCTTTACGGGGTATCGCGAGGGCGGACTCGAGGCGTACCTGGCGCACTTGCAGGAGTTGCGTGGCAAACGAGTCGCCCGCGACGCCGCCCTGACCAAAGCCGCCGACGCCGAAGGGAGCGAACGAGCTCGGCTCCTGGATGAAGCACTCCAGGCGCTCGACGCCCAAATCGCCGAGGTCTACTACGCCGACCTGATCAAGGAGATCATCGAGTTGGACGCCGACAATGCCCTGGGCCTCCGCGCCAAATACAACGAGGCCCGGGAGCGCGAACTGCAACGCGAGCTGCTGACCGATATCGCGATGGTCGCCCGCTTGCAGAATCCCGAAACCGCGATCGCCTTTATCGACGAAGCGATCCAGGCCGTCCCCCTCGCCCCGGCGACTCGCTACCGCGTTCTGTTGACCAAGCTGGATCTCCTTCGCAAAATCGGAGAGACGACGCAGGCCGAAGCTCTGGTCGACGAAATGATGGCGATTCAAGGACTCGATCAAGTCGATATCCAGAAGCTCATCGTCAAGAAAGTGCTGCTGGTCTACGGCAGCCGCCGCAAGGCAGAAGCCTACGCGCTGTTGGACCAGCGGATCGGTGCACTGGCCGAGCATCAACATTTGCTGAGAGCAAAGGCCGAATTGCTGGCCAGCGACGGGGACTACCCACAAGCTATCCGAACCGCGGAGGCGGCGCTGGCCATTAGCCAAGAGGATCCCAACTTGAGTCTGGCGCTGCACCAAGTCAAGGCGGACGCGCTCGTCGCCTCGGATCAAGCTGTCCCGGCGATCGAAGCACTCGATGCATTCGCGGACAATCCGGATTGGCCGGTGGTTTTGCGGGCCGAGGCGATGTTGCACAAGGCGCTGATTCTGCGAGAGACAAATCGCCGCCGGGCGGCGATCCTCGCCGAGAACAAAGCGGTGGAAATCTGCGATTCGCCCGCCGACCGAGCCCAGATCCAACGCCTGGTCGATCAGTTGCGAAAACGATTCGATCAGTAACCCATTGTAGAGCAATTGTCCTCAATTGCTCGTCTTGCGGTGTGCGGGAACAGTTGGGGACAACTGTTCTACAATTCGGAGTAGAGCAATTGTCCTCAATTGCTCCTCTTTCCCCAATTGGGGCATTTTTCCTCGGTCGGCGTCGTCCCTTTGCGGGTGGTGCACCCATCGGTCTTGCCCCATGGTACAATGGCACCCGCGATCACCCAAACCTATAGAAACCATCAGTTGAATCTTCGAAATACGAAGGAGCAAAGCCATGTCACGTCGAACCACCCGCCGACAATTTGTGAAGACGACAGCCGCAATCGGAGCCGGCTTTTGGGTGGCGGGAGGCGTCGCCCCCCGTCGCTCCCTGGCGGCTAACGAAGAGATCCGCTTCGCCTGCATCGGCGTCGGCGGCAAAGGATCCGAAGACTCCAGCGAAGTCGGCAAGTTGGGGAAAGTCGTCGCGATCTGCGATATCGACGAGGAGTTCCTCAACAAGAAGGGGCAGGAATTTCCGGACGCCAAGAAGTACACCGACTTCCGCAAGATGCTGGAGGAAATGGGAGATTCGATCGACGCGGTAACGGTCAGCACCCCCGACCATACCCATGCGGTCGCCGCGCTGATGGCGATGCGGATGGGGAAACATTGCTATTGCCAGAAGCCGATGACGCATTCGATCGAAGAAGCTCGGTTGATGGCGGAGACGGCGGCCAAGTCCCCGGGACTGGTCACCCAAATGGGGAACCAGGGGACCGCGCTGGCGACGCTCCGCAAGAGCGCCGCGGCGATCCGCGCCGGAGCGGTCGGCAACGTTTCCGAAGTCCACGTCTGGACCAACCGCCCGGTCTGGCCGCAGGGACTGGGGTTGAAGCCCAAAACGGGGGACGCTCCCAGCACGATCCATTGGGATCTGTGGTTGGGCCCGACGGCGAAACACGCCTTCAGCAACGAGATCCATCCGTTCAAGTGGCGCGGCTATTGGGCTTTCGGCACCGGCGCTCTCGGCGATATGGCCTGCCATACGTTGAACATGAGCTACATGGCGCTGGACCTCAACAACCCGGTATCGGTCAAGGCCGACGCCCTGGAGCACGACAAATACGTATTCCCCGGCTCGTCGGTGATCGAATACGAATTCGCCGCGAACGACTGGCGTCCCGCGCTGAAGATGTTCTGGTACGACGGCGGCGAACGCCCGCTCGCTTTGCTCAAGGGATGTCCCAAGGACAACGAGGGGAAGCACTTCACCAGCGGCGCGTTGGTGATCGGGGAGAAAGGCAAGTTCTACTCGCCGGGTGACTACTCCGAAATGGACAAGCAAACCGGCGTGATCCACGACGACAAGGAATTCGTGCAACTGCTCGACTTGGGACTCGAATTGGATGTCCCCAAATCGCCGGGACACTACGCCGAATTCGCCAACGCAATCCGCGGCGAAGGGAAACCGATGTCGAACTTCGCCGACTACGCCGGCGGACTCACCGAGACCGTTTTGTTGGGGAACCTGGCGGTCTGGGCGCGGGGACATAAGGTCGCCTGGGATCGAGCCGCGATGGCGTGTAAGGCGACCAAAGTCGATGACGCCTGCCCCGACTGCTCGCAAGACGAATTGGACCAGATCGTGCGGCACGAGTATCGCAACGGGTTCACGATTCATACGATCTAAAGATAGTTCACCAACCTCCGCATCGACGCGCCGCGCTGTCGCTGAGTTCGCCACAGTAACGGCAGTTGCCACAGTAACGGCAGTTGCCCGAGCGTGACGAAATGTTGGAATCGGTCCATGAAAATACTCATTTCGATCGCCGCCCTATTGGCTTTGGTGCTCGGGGTTCGCAGTTGGCAGCGCCCGCCGGTCGAGCGAGGGGACCGCAGTTACACCCGGGAGGCGTCCGTGTCCGAGTCCAAGGCGAAGGCCGAATTGCAGACGGTGATTCTGGCGGGGGGGTGTTTCTGGTGTGTCGAAGCAGTCTTTGAAGAGCTCCAGGGAGTGAGCGACGTCGTTTCGGGGTATATCGGCGGAGGCGTCGAGCAGCCGACGTACGAACAAGTTTGCTCGGGAGAGACGGGCCATGCGGAGGCCTGCCGGGTCACCTTCGACCCGGCCAAGGTCAGCTACGAGAAGTTGTTGGAGATTTTCTTCCGCACGCATGATCCGACCACGCTGAACCGGCAGGGAAATGATTTCGGCACGCAGTACCGGTCGGCTGTCTTCGTGCAGTCGGACGACGAGCGGGAGAGGGTCGAACAGATCATCGCCGCGCTCAATGCATCGGGTGCTTTTCGGGCGCCCGTCGTCACGACGGTCGAAACCGCGACGACGTTTTATCCCGCCGAGGACTATCATCAGGACTATTTCCGCAAGAACCCTTTCAACGGCTATTGCCGCGCGGTTATCCCGCCCAAGCTGGAGAAGTTGAAAAAGGCCTTTTCTGAGCAAGTCAAGCAGGCATCTCCTGAAATCGGAAGGCAACCCTAGTCGCCGAGATTGGCCAAGGAGAACGGCACAATCCCCGATTTTTTCGGTTGGACTAGTTGTGAGACCTGCGGACCCCAATTACAGTGCGGGTATGGATTGGTCGACTCCGCGCCACCGGTACTCGTCGTCGGAAGCGCGCGACCTCAGAATGCGATTTCGCCGTGATTTTCTTTTAGGAGGGTAAGGCCCTATGAAAAAACTGTTTGGAGTTGTGGCGGCTACCGTAGCCATCGCCTTGTCGGCGGCGTCCGCGCGCGCGGACTTCATTGACATCGACATTTCAGGCTGGCAGACATTCACTACATTTGGCAATCCCGCCAACACCGAGGTGTTCCTCAACATTGGCGCCGGCTCGCAAGTGACCTCGATCGAGTATTCCGGAGTGACGTTCGAATCCTTGGGTGCAAGCTGGGGGAGCGAATTCACGATGTCGGTCAACAACTCGGACGGTTCCGAGTTCTTTGATTGGTCTCCGTCGGAGGAAAATAGTCCGGGATCCTATGGCCCCTTCTCGGGCACGTTCGGTTCACCTCCGGGCACCGGTTTCGGCGGGCCGTTCACGGTGGCCGACGGCACCTTGTGGGTGACCGTGTATGAATCGTTCGACGATGGCGGCGTGGCGACTCAAGACGCACAAGTCTCCGCGGGAACGATCCGCGTAAACTTTACGACGGCAGCGATCCCGGAACCAGGTTCGTTCGCCCTGCTCGGTCTGGCCGGCTTGGCGCTTGTGGGACTCCGCCGCCGCTAATCGACTTAAACCCTTTCCCAATACCCTCTCCCCCGCTTCGGGGGAGAGGGCAGGGTGAGAGGGTCGGCCGGTTTTGCGATGGGCTCTTAGCTGCACACTCGTTGAATATTGAAAAACACAGAGGGCTCGGCAAACACAACTGTTTGTCGAGCCCTTTTTTTGCACGAGTCTTCTAGTCGCACGACTCTCATTGTCGCACGACTCTCATGGTCGCGCGACTCTCATGGTCGCACGACTCTCATGGTCGCACGAGTCTCATGGTCGCACGACTCTCCGAGTCGTGACTTCCGTCATCCGCCTTGACTCCAACTCACCCCGAAATTGTTTCCGTTGGCACGTTCGGTCGGCAGAAAGAACTGCGGCGGCCAGGCGGCGAAATTCCCGCCACTCCCCACCGGGCTATTCAACAATCGACAGGCCCGGGCCGGCGGTTGCGAACCATCCCACCAGGCCAAGGTCGATGATCCGCCGCCGTCCATATTGATCCCGCGCCAGGCGCCGACAAACCGCAACCAGTCCCCCAGTTCCTCGACGGTTGCGCCATGACTGGCCGGTTGCCGACCATCGATGACCACCAGAAACAACCAGCGACGATCTTGCGACAGGCCGATTCCGGTCCGCGGGTGCAAGTCGTCTTGGCCGGGGACCGGCTGGCCATCCGCAAGACACAGCGCAAAGCCGCTGATCGCCGCGACCAAGGTCGAGACGTCCGTTTCTTTTCCAGTTGCGGCAATTTGGAGCGAAAAACGACCATGCGCGCCGATCGCTTGACCGTTCTCACGAGTTGCCTCCGCAGGAGGGCGCGAAACCAACAGACTTGGGGTGTTGCTTGCCCGCGAGACCAGAACTCCGTCGGCGATCGCCAGGCCTCGCAAATCGGTAGGCGTCGACTGGTTAAATGGGGCTGGCCAGGGCGAGAACGCGTCGCCGTTGATCGCTACCACCAGCGGGACGCCGGCGGCACGGTGAGCCCGCAGGAAGTCTCGGGTCGTCTGCCGATCGGTTTCCTTGTCGCCCTCGATCCAATCCTGCCGTCGCGGCGAAATGTGGAAACCGATTCCGTCTGCCTGGGTATCAATCCGCACCGCGTGCAGGACCATGGGCCGTGGATCCGCCCGTTCGATCCGAGCATACCGAACGTTGGGCGCTAGAACGCATGCCGTTTCCCAGGTCCATTCTTGATCTTGGGAATTCGCAGGGTGTTGCGCGCTAAAGACCAGCAACCAGAACAATACGAAGGCCCAGCGATACGGCCCACAACGGGCGGCTCGCGCGCATGTCGCTCGAATTGGACGCGTGTCGATCAGGGGGCGGGGGAGGGGCAGGGGCTTACCAAATTTTCAGTCGTCTCGAATCTGTCGCCGCTCCGCGGCTAGGCGAGTGAATTTGCGACTCGTTCTGCGGGCTCGCGCCCGCAGCTATGTGCTCCGGCCGTTCCACGGCCAAACGGACCGGCGGTGATTATTCTAACGCCTGAGGTGGAGCGCGCGGAACCGTCGCCCAGCGTCTGCACAACGCTATGCACAAAATAGTCGCGGACCGCCGGGGCATCGCCCTGCACAAAATAGTCGCGGACCGTCGGGGCATCGCCGTGTACAAAATAGTCGCGGACCGCCGGGGCATCGCCGTGTACAAAATAGTCGCGGAGCGCCGGGGCATCGCCCTGCACAAAATAGTCGCGGAGCGCCGGGGCATCGCCCTGCACAAAATAGTCGCGGACCGCCGGGGCATCGCCCAGCACAAAATAGTCGCGGAGCGACGGCAGAGGGTAGCTGCGGGCGCGAGCCCGCAGTTGAGGCGCACCAATCACAAACCATTAGCCGCGGAGCGGCGACAGATTACTACCCGGCATACGCGGCGACACATGGAGACGTTCGCGGCAGATCACGGATGATCCGCCGCGATCGTGTGCGTCAACGTTGGCTTCGATACAGATCGCGCAGCCACGAAGCCGAGTTCGTGGACGATTCGTTCGCCGGCGCCGTGGCTGGCGCCGGAGGGATGGGCGCTGGTTGGGGTACGCCATAAGGTGTCGCTTCATCCGCCGGAGCCGGGCTGGACGCCGGCGGGGTCGAGCCGGCCTGGGCCGCCGACCATGCACCACAGGGATCCGACGAGGTCTGCCAATTGCAGACCGCCGGATGGTAGTCCTCGCAGACCTGGCATTCGGGCGACAGGCAAAATTGCGACTGCTTGCAGCTCCCCGTCCGCACGCGTTGCTTGATCTCGTCGACCTGCTGGTGGAACTGAGCCAGGGGGCCGTTGCAGCAGGTCACGCAGGCTTGCCGGTTCCAGTCGATGTACGGCGAAAACCGTTTCTGCTCCTCGCAGTCACAGTTGTACCACATTCCTCCGTGCCCCATCTGTTGGCGCATCACGACGCCGACTTTCCATGGATCGGTCGGGGCGTACTGGCGCGGCACGTTGACGTGATAATCGCGCCACACATGTTGCGCTGCGGCGGGAAGAGCGTGGCCGCCGAAAATCAAGACACCCAGCAATAACAAGTGACGGCGGCGCGCGTTCATGGGGACTCTCAGCGAGTGGGATTCAAACGACTAGTCAAGAGATCGGAGCGCCAGGGTAGTTGCAACCGGCAAAAAGAGTCGCCCGCGCACAATCGCTATCAACGCTACAGATTCACGCGCCGGGCCGGGTGCGGCGTTCGGGGTACACCTTCCTCCTGTTCGATCGCCTGCCTAGAGCCTTTCCCAAAACTTGCCGACCCCCTCACCCTGCCCTCTCCCCCGCGGCGGGGGAGAGGGTATTGGGATAGGCTCTTAGGAGAACAACATCGGCTGATCGCCGTCTTGGTCGTCGGGGGGAGGGAGTTGCAGATGTTGAAACGCCTTCGGCGTGGCGATCCGCCCGCGGGGTGTGCGGAGGATCAACTCACACCGCAACAAAAAGGGTTCGACTTCGTCGGTCAGCGTGTCCAGCGAGGCATTCATCGTGGCCGCGATGGTCTCGATGCCGGTGGGGCCTCCGCCGCAGACGCGGATCAACGTATCCAGGTAGCGCCGGTCTTGTTGATCGAGTCCCAGCTCGTCGATCTCGGCCATTCGCAAGGCTTGCTGGGTCACCTCCAGGGTGATGACCCCGTCCGCGCGGCTTTGGGCAAAATCGCGAATCCAACGCAAACGATTATTGGCGACGCGCGGCGTGTTGCGGCTGCGGCGGGCGATTTCCAAGGCGGCGTCCGAGCTGGCATTGATGCCGAGCTTGACGGCGTTGCGGCGGACGATCTCCGTCAAGTCATCGATCGAGTAAAAGCCGAGATGGAAACGATTGGGAAACCGGTCCCGCAACGGGCCGGAGAGCATTCCTGCTCGGGTCGTGGCGCCGATCATAGTGAACGGCCGTACGCGAAAGCTATGGGTCCGCGCGTTGATCCCTTCCCCCAAGATCAGATCGACGCGGAAATCCTCCATCGCCGTGTACAGATACTCTTCGACCGCTTTGGGGATTCGATGGATTTCGTCGATAAACAGAACCTGCCCCTCTTGGATGTTGGTCAGGCTGGGGATCAGGTCCTTGGGCGCCTTGAGCGCGGGTCCGCTGAGGTACTCGATCGGGACTCCCAACTCCCTGGGAATGCAGGAGGCGAACGTAGTTTTCCCCAAACCGGGCGGTCCGTCGAAGAGAAAATGCCCCAAGACCTCGGCCCGCTTTCGCGCGGCATCGATGACGATTTGCACGCGCTCGATGACCTCGCGCTGCCCAACCATATCGGTCAGACGGGAAGGGCGGAGGCTCAGATCGTCGGGCTCGGACACGTCGGTCTTTTTCGGCTTGACCAGCGGCTGACGTGACATTGTGCGGCGGGAGCAAAGGGGGCAAAATAACGAACGCGAAGACTCGCTGAATATACCAGACCCATCGCGATCCCGCTAAGTCGTTGGCCGCCGCCGCCGCTGTGGTCGTATTCGCATCGCGATCGTTTTTCGAACTCACCGAGCAATCTCATGAAATCGCGTCCCAAATCCAAGTCCGGTTTGTGGCGTTTGATTTCCGCCAGTACCAGCCCGCTGTACGCCCTCAGCCCCCGCCGCCAGATCATTTACTGCAACCGGGCGATGGGGGAATGGCTCGGTTGCGACGAACGGCAACTGGTCGGATTGGTCTGCCAATACCACAGTCGTTCCGATGCGGGCGATTGGGATCGCCTGGCGGCCGCGCTCTGTCCCCCTCCGACAGCGTTTCAAGGGCAGTTTCAAGCGATCGTCGTGCAACCCCCTCCGCGGTCCAGCGAGCGCGGGGTGGGAGGACGGGTGAATGATTCCGCGACCGGTGCGACCACGCCGGCCGCTCGGGCTGCCGTCTGCACGCCGCTCGCCGACGAAGAAGGGAATTCGGGCGTGCTGGTGATGGTGGGGAGCGAGCCGACCAACTCCCGGTCCGAAGCGGTTTTTTCTCCGGCGCCGTTTCCCACACCAGCCGCACTGCACCGCCAACTGTGCGACCTGAGGCGGAACGCCGCCGCCATCCATCGACTGGATCGCCTGCTCGGAGCAAGCGACGCGCTGCGGCACATCCGCCGCCAAGTCGCTGCGGCGATCGCCTCCGGGGCGAACGTCGCGTTGAGCGGTCCAGCGAACAACGCCTTGGAACAGATCGCCCGGACCATCCACTATTCGCAATATTCCCCCGGCAAAGCACCGCCGCTGATTCCCTTGGATTGTGCGATGTGTGACGCCGAAACGCTGCAAAGCTCCCTGAGGCACTTGCATTCGGAACGCGTGGGGTCCAACCCCGGCCGACTGCTGCTGACGCGAATCGATCGAATCGCCGAACCCGCGATGCGGGAGTTGGCCGAATTCGTGCGTTTGCCGACGTTTGACATCGGCTTGGTGGCCACGGCGCCGGAGCCTCCTGAGGTCCTGGTGCAGCGGGGGACCTTGGATCGCTATCTGGCCAGTTATCTGGCGACCATCCAAATCGAATTGCCTCCGCTTCGCGAACGCCTGGAAGATATCCCGTTGGCAGCCCAGGCGATCGTGGAAGATTTCAACGCCGAAGGGAATCAGCAACTGGCTGGGCTGAGCCCCGACGCGCTCGAGACGTTGTACCGCTACGCGTGGCCCGGCGATGTCGACGAACTCGTCCAGGTCGTCCATGAGTCGTGCCGCCAGGCCCAAGGGACCACCGTCACGGCGCTCGATCTCCCCAAGTCGCTCCTCCAGGCGATCGATGTCCAAGAGCAACGACGGCCGGCGCCGCAGCCGATCGACTTGAGCGAGTACCTGCAACGCGTGGAGAACGAATTGATTCGCCGCGCCCTGGCCGCGGCCAAAGGGAATAAAACGCAAGCCGCCCGACTGCTGGGCATCAGCCGCCAGCGGATGATACGTTGGGTCGAACTTCACGGGAATTCCTGAAAAGATTCGCGCACCTCCGATGGCTCTTTCCCCAACCGCCGTGGCCGACGCTGCACCCCGCATTCTGGTGTTCTGCCGTTCGCAGCGCTGGTGGGGGCAGATTCGACAGGCTCGTTGGGTGGAGACCCACGCCTGGATCCGGTTTCTGCCGCAACTGGAACAGCTGGAGCCGGCGAGTCGAGAGGGCCCGCAGACGTTTTCGATTTTGGAATTGCCAGCAAACGGGGAGGCTGGGTTGATCGACCTCGTTGCGCGGCTGGCGAGTCGCCAGGGAGGTCGGCCGGTGGCCTGCCTGGCGGAACCGCACCAGGCGGCTCACGAATTCGCGTATCGCGAAGCCGGGGCGGCCCTCTTCTTGACATCGGTTGCCGAATTTCCTCGCTTGCAGCGCGCCGTGAAACTGTATTTGCAGTCCCTACCCCCTTTACGATTGCCCTGGGATCAGGCCATTATCCACCAACTTCCTTGGCGATCCTTGCTTCCCTAGACCTCTTTCCACATCATGACCACGCCACAAGAACACCAAATCCTGGAGGCGTTGGCCGCGGTGGCCGACCCAGAAACAGGGCGCAGCCTCCGCGCCAGCCAGCAGCTTCGGGTGGCCAAGGCCGCCGACCAGTCGGTCGAGCTCGAGGTCGCTTTGACCAGTTGGTCCGCGGCGATCCGCGACGACCTGGCGGAGACGATCCGCAGGACGCTGCAAGACCGAATCCCGAAATTGTCCGAGATACACATCGTCTGGAAAGACCTGCAACGCAAGCCGTTGAACTCCAACCCGATCGGTTTGGAATGCAAAAGCGTGATTGCTGTCGCCGCCGGTAAAGGAGGCGTGGGCAAGAGCACTGTCGCCGCCTGCCTGGCAATGGCCCTCCAGCGATGCGGCGCCCGAGTCGGACTGTTGGATGCCGATGTGTACGGACCCAGCATTCCCCAAATCACCGGAGCGACCGGACACCCGGCTGAAGTCGACGGCAAGATTCAACCGATCGTTCAAGAGGGGATCCCCGTGATGTCGATCGGCTTCATGGTTCCTCCCGACCAGGCCGTCATCTGGCGAGGGCCGATGCTGCATTCGGCCGTCACGAAGTTCTTGCGCGACACCGCTTGGGGACCGCTGGATTACTTGATCATCGACATGCCGCCGGGGACCGGGGATGTGGCGCTGACGCTGTCGCAAACCATGCCGATCGACGGGGCGGTGATTGTCTGCACGCCGCAGCGAGTCGCCTTGCTGGACGCCATCAAGGCCGTGGGAATGTTTCAACGCGTCAAGATTCCGGTGCTGGGGGTCGTGGAGAATATGAGCACCTTTGTTTGCCCGGGCTGCCAAAAGCAGTACGACATCTTTGGGCATGGAGGAGCACGACAATACGCTCAGGATGCCGGGTTGTCGTTCCTGGGTGAAATCCCAATCCTGATTCCGCTGCGGGAGCGGGGAGATGCCGGTACCAGTCGCAGCAATCTGGATGATCCCCAGGTGGCGCCGTATCTGCGCGGTTTGGCGAAAAGCGTCACTGCCAAGCTGGCGGCTGAAATCGCCTCGAATCCGCCTCGGCCGTCGCTCCCGGTCATCTAGCGAAGAGCCTAGCGTAGAGCAATTGTCCTCAATTGCTCGGCACGATCTATGGGCGGAACCGTTAAGAACAACGGTTCTACGCTGCTAGCAAAGAATTAGGGCTGCCCGTGCAGCCCTTTCTCGTTGTTGTCTTGATAAACGCAATAAAAAAAGTAGTGTCGACGAATCGAAACTACTTCTTCTTCGCGGCGGCTTTCTTAGCCGGAGCCTTCTTAGCGGCTTTCTTCGCCGGGGCTTTCTTAGCAGCTTTCTTCTTAGCCACAGTACGTCCTCCGAAAAAATTTGCGAAGCCGATTCGAGCTTCCACAGAAGCTCTCCATTCGACCCGCGAACCAAGACTCACATCGATCAACGTTGACCAGATGCAGTTGTTTGTCCGATGCCCACACACCAGACCGGATAAGTCTTGGTTAACTACTATCCTCGGCAATTACTTTACAGTTCGAGAATTTTTTTTCAACAGGAGTTTTCCAAAAATCGGGGCGCCGAGGCGGCCGCGCCCTCCCATCGACGGATGTCCGCGCGGCACTCCCTTCCGCCGTGCGCTGGAGATGCTGACCGATCCTTGGGCACGATCCGTGAACGATCCCAGTGGCTCGCGCACCTTGCCGCGCGGGCCGCGTCGACCGATCGGCGCCGTCGGCGCACAGGTCGATCGATCGCGCGCGGCGAACCGAAGGCGGCGTGCTCTTCGTCGCTTTGACCTCGCGCGATTGCGCGAGGCCGTCGGTCGCGATGCGGTGCGGTGATTCGCGAAAAACACCGCGAATTCTCGCGGTTTTTCAGCGCGGATCGACGACGCGCGCGCCGCGCCGCCGACGGCGATACACGTGTCCACGTCGGCCGCAGCGGCCTGCGGAACGATCGATCGAAATTGCGTTGGCAACGTCAGACGCCGCGCGACGGAATGCGCGTATCGTAACAGTCGCCCTCGAGACGAGGACGCGTCAACGTTGCACCGCGGCAAGTTCAACGTCGCCGCAATTCGAGCGAGGATGGGGGTTGGCGCCCCACGTGAAGAATGGGTTCGGCAGCCCAAAGAATTCCAGAAAAAAATTTCGAAAAATTTTGGAACGCGAGCGATTTCTTTCCGTTCCTCAGGTGCGAAGTGCACCGGACGACGAGTCGCGCGCGCTGCTCACCACGGTCGACCACCGCCGAACCCGCCGCTCCCCAACATCTGCAGCTCTTGGAAATTCTGAATCGCGAACATGGCGAAGAAGATCGCACCGACCATCGATTGGTTCTGCCAGAAGAGGATCGCCACCAACACGGCGACGACCAGCGAGAGGATCAACGAATACTTCAGCCCCTGCCAGGGATTCAATTGCAGGTAGATTCCCCGCGCGATCTGGCCGCCGTCCATCGGATAGACCGGCAACAGGTTGAACAGGTTGAGGTAGAGGTTGATGTAGAACGCGGTCCGCAACGCCAGTTTGACGTAGGGGTTGTGGTCGACCGACGTCCCTTGGAAGTCGAAGGCGAACTGTGGCACCCAATGAAACGTGGCGAAAATCCCGGCCCCCAGGGCCTTGATCGTCGCCAGAACGACCAAGGCCAGCAAGATACCAGCCGCCGGTCCCGCGAACGAAATCAGAATCTGCTCGAACTGCGACCGCCCCCGCTGGCGATGCCGGACTCGCCAGGGACTCCCCCCGTCGGAAATCGCCAAACCTCCACTCCAAAACAACACGATTCGAGGTTGCTCGCCGAAATACTGCATCGTGAAGGCATGGCCTAGCTCGTGCACCAGAATCGAAACGAAAAACACCAGCAGGAAGATGACGATGCCGACGCCCGAGCCCGTGCTGGAGCCCCAGATCACGGGCAGGATCAAGAATCCGGGATGGATCCGGACCGGGATGTTCCCCAATTGAAAGCGGACGTCGTACGGGGTGGCGGGGGGTTCGTTTAACAACATCGCGATTCCCTCGTACGAATGACGCTGGAGGGAACCGTGCTCAAGCTGCAGCGTGTTGCCGATCCAGTTCCCGTTTTTCCAGAGCCGCGCAGATGGCCAACGCGGCTCGCTGCGAAGCACCGGGCTTGGCCACACCCCGTGCGATCTGCTCGAGTCTCCGGACCACCGCCCGCCGAGCGCCCTCGTCGGAGAGCCACCCCACAATGCGACGTGCGATCGCCGGACTGGCGTCCCCCGTCGTCAAGTATTCTGGCATCGGCAGTGATTCCGCGCCAGGCCGATCCGGATCGTAGGGGCTCCCACCGACCTTGCCGATTTCGGGCGCCCAATACAAGTTGACCAACGTGATATATTTGACCCGCAAAAAAAAACGTTGCAACCACCAGGCGACTTTCCCCAAGCGGTAATAGATCACGGTCGGCTTCCGCGCCGCCAGCAACTGCAGCGAGACCGAGCCCGAGCAGGCGACGCAGGCGTCCGCGACTTGGATCAATTCGGGAGTCCGCCCGCAATGGACCTCCAGATCCACTCCGGCCGTTTCCACTCGCCGCTGCACCATCTCCGCCTGGGTGCGATTGAAGCAGGCGAAGGCGATCCGTGTGCTCGGCTGCTCCGCCAAGATCCGCCGCGCGACGCCCACGAAACACTCCAAGTTCGCTGCCACCTCGGCATCGCGCGAACCGGGCAGCAAGATCACCCGCGACCGACCCTCGCGCCGCCATTCCGCCAAGAAGGCTTGATCGAAACTCGACTCCTGCAAGTCGTCAAAAAACGGATGCCCCACGTATTGCGCTTTGCAATGCCGCTCGGCGTACCAAGCCGGCTCGAACGGATGCTGGCAGAGGACGTGGTCGACGTAGCGACGCATCTTGCGGACGCGCCACGGCGCCCAAGCCCACATCTGGGGAGCGCCGTAATAAAACACCGGGATCCCCAGGCGCTTCGCGGCGCGAGCGATCCACCAGTTGAATCCAGGATAGTCGATCAGCACCACCGCATCGACGCGTTGTTCGCGCAAGTACCCTTCGGCCTGACGCAGTAGCCGTCGGAACGTCGCCAACTGCCGAAGGGCCTGTACAAAGAACATCACCGCGTGTTGCGTGAGGTCGTACAGCACCTGGCAACCCGCAGCGGCCATCTGCGGGCCGCCAAACCCGACAAACTGGCAATCGCCGCGCAACGCCCGCAACCGCGCAATCAGACGAGCCCCGTGGATGTCGCCACTCGGTTCGCCGACGGACAAAAAAACGCGCATCCGGGACTCCAGACGGATCCAAGCCTACTGCCAGGGAAGCAATCGACGAGTATCGCAGAAGCGGAACGCGCAGCTCAAGATCAGTTTGTCCCAACAAAAAACGCCCCCCCGGAGGGGGGCGCATACGGTTCAACTCCCGCGCACCCGACGTCAACGCCGGGGCGAGTCCTGGGATGATGATCTAGCGTCCATCTTTATCGTCGTCGTCATCATCGTCGTCGTCATCATCGTCGTCATCGTCGTCATCGTCGTCGCCGTCGTCATCGTCTTCGTCGTCCTTCGCGACGCGCTTGAAGCCTTTCATGAAGCCGTCCGCAGAGAACACGAGGGAAATTTTCGTTTCGTCGTCGGCGTCGTTGAATTTGCCGAGACACTTCTCACAGCAGAAGCTGACTTCCAGATCGCCGATTTTTCCGACGTGGGTGCCGTCGGTCTTGCCGCCACCGATCGGGCAGCCCTTTTGGACGAACTGTTTGGTTTGCACCAACTGCTGATTCGCCTTCGTGGCGTACTTTTCCGGATCCTTGTCAAAGGCCGCCTGGCATCGTTTGCAGCAGAAATAAACTTGGGCGTCCAGATATTTCGAATGGACGTCTTTGTTGACCTTCTTGGGCATCATGCAACACATGACATCGGCCAAGGGGTCGTCTTGCTTCTTCGCGGGTTCTTGAGGACTTACGATCAACACCATCCCAATGGCAGCGGCGAGTACGATCTTCAACATGGACATTCTCCTTCTAAAACTCTGCTTTCACCAACCTGCAAATGATTCTACCAGAGAGGCCTGCACTGCGGGGCCTGTGCGTGCTTCAACCCCCCGGATGTGTGGGGAGCGACCGCGGGAGATCTTGGCAGGACTGCTATCATCGCGACGCCAATGCGGCAACTCGCGTGATTCCCGCCGTCCACCGCGCGGAATCGGCTTCAATTCCATTCAGTTGCCGCGGGCGTGGTAAATCTTGTGGCGAGGCTCGGGGACCCGAAAAACCAGTAGGAGCCCCACCAGCAAGCCGCCAGCCACGGTCAGGAAACACCACTCGAATCCGACCAGGTCGATCAGCCAGCCGACGGCGAGCGAGAGTCCGACAACCGGGAGCGACAGCGCCAAATTGGCGATGCTGGCGTACAACGGTTGCTGTTCCGGCTCGGCCAATTCCAAGGCCAGATTCGTCACGATCCGCATGGTCAACGGCATGACTCCCAGCAGCAGGAACACTACGGTATACGGTCCTGCGCCGACGGCGTCGTGGTACGTCAGACCGACCGCCAAGAGAGGGGCGGCGACGGAGCCGACCAGCAGCGCGGCCAACGCCAGGCGGTTGCCGAATCGATCGGCGACCCATCCGACGGGAAAGCTGAAGACCGTCACCCCAATGTTCTGCGCGATCATCCACGGAACCAGATCGACGAACTTCATTTGCAGCCGGGCTCGCCCCAACGACTGATAATGCGGGAACAAGGAATACGACAAGCCGAACAGGACGGCGACCCCTACGAGGCGTCGCAGATTGCGGTCGCTGCGAAGTGCTCCTCCGATTTGCCGTCGGGGAGAGAGGCTGCGCGCGTTG
>JBGSLW010000084.1:0-20727 GCA_041740495.1 Pirellulaceae bacterium | reverse complement strand
GCTGAACAGCAAACGCAAAGCCGGCGCCTCCGGCTTGGCGTTAAACGAAGAAATTGAAAAGCTTTTGGGTGAGGAGGGGGCCAGACCACGATGTGTAGATACCAATGCCAAAGCGGGGGTGAGGGTACTACGGGAGGGCTCGAACTACCCGAGCAAAGATATTCGTAAGCGTTCACGGGGCGAACAACAGAATGGTTCACTTTGTGGGTGTCATTGTGGGTGTCAGTTCCATTTTTCGGCTTTGGCGTACCTTGCAGATTGCACTTTCGAGCCGAAAAATGCGTCAGACCCCCGGCACGTGATCGGTTACAAGATATTCCAACGATCCGCCGCCTGGTAGCAGCTTCAACAGGCTGTTAGGTAGTCGTTTGGCAACGTTGGCGTTGCCGGATCAGCTCCATGAATTGCCCAAACAGGTATTCGCTATCGTGCGGGCCGGCGGAGGCTTCCGGGTGATATTGCACGCTGAACGCTGGGTAGACGTTGTGTCGCAACCCCGCGATCGTTCCGTCGTTGAGGTTGACATGGGTTACCGTCAACTCGTCGGGTAACGACTCCTTTTCCACGGCGAATCCGTGGTTCTGCGAGGTGATTTCGACTTTCTGGTTGTCCAGGTTCTGGACGGGCTGATTCGCTCCGCGATGTCCAAATTTCAGCTTGAAGGTTTTTCCGCCACACGCCAGCGCCAGCAGTTGGTGTCCCAGACATATTCCGAAAATCGGAACGACTCCCAGCAACCTGCGAATTGTCTCGATCGCGTACGTCAACGGCTCGGGATCGCCCGGTCCGTTCGACAAGAATACACCGTCGGGATCCAGCTGCATGATCTCGTCGTAAGTCGCCGTCCCCGGCACGACCGTGAGGTCGCACCCCAGGTCGTGCAAGTGCCTGGCGATATTCCATTTCATACCGAAATCCATCGCCACCATCCGAATCGGAGGCGCGTCGAACTGCGCCGGTTTCTTGGTCCAACGCCACCAATCGCTCAGCGGTTCTTGCCAATGTACGGCACATTGGGGCAAGACTTCGCGAACCAAGTCGCGTCCGACCAGGCCGGGGGACTTGCGAGCCTTTTCCACCAGGCTGGCATCGTCCATGTCCAAGGTGGAAATTACTCCCTTCATCGCCCCCCGGTCGCGGATGCGACGGACTAAAGCCCGCGTGTCGATTTCGGCGATCCCGACCACGCCGTGTTGCCGCAAGTAGTCTGAAAGCGAACCGGTCGAGCGGAAATTGCTGGTGATTCGACTATTCTCGCGGACGACGAAACCGGCCATGTGCGGACGGCCACTCTCCAAATCTTCGTTGTTGATCCCGTAATTGCCGATTTGGGTGTACGTCATCGCGACGATCTGCCCACAATAGCTCGGATCGGTGAGAATTTCCTGGTAACCAGTCATCGAGGTGTTGAAGACGACCTCCCCCAACGTTTCCCCCTCCGCCCCAAACGAGACGCCGGTGAAAACTTTTCCGTCTTCCAGCGCTAATTTTGCAATTTTCTCTGCCGTCATACCTGGTTGCTTCTCAAGTTGTTGTCTGCGGACTGTGCCGATTTTGATCCGTTCACATCTATTTTATCCATTGCGGCTTGCCGGTGGTAACACTCGCTATTGCGAACATCGGCGCGAGCAACTCGGTTTTGAACGGCCCGAGGTGCCGACTGGGTCGAGTTTGCGGCTCCTTGGCATTGTTCCGTTGGTTCCGACAACTCCGGCTCACTCGTGTTTCTAAAGTCGCTCTGCTGGCGATCCGATACCCACTATTGGCTGTGGGTCTCCGATCCCAGGACATTGTCCTGGTTTCGGACAGCCAATCCTAGAAGGGTTTCCGAAGCGGCGATCGGAAACCCTTCACTTTTTTGATAGACCCATTCTCCTCAGCCAACCCGGGCGCTGTCCCGCCAATTGAAAGCTGTTGGCCCAAACTCCCAACTATCCGCCACGCGGCACTGGCCGAGGCCTCATTGTGTCCAGAGCGCCCAGAAACCGCGGCGAGTGCCGAGCGGCTGACGGTAACAGCCGCAACGGACTCAACGACTTGCCGATTTTAAACGCTCCAGGCAAGCTCCCAATTTCCATGGTCCAGGTTATCGCCATAATGGGGGCGGTCTGGCAAGTGGGTTGGGGTAGCTGCAGGATGTCTGAATTCGTCAACGTGGCGGCGTATAAGTTCGCTCCGCTCGGAAATCCGGTGGCCTGGCGAGACCGGTTGCGGCGGGCGGCGCAAGCCAACGCCCTGAAGGGGACGATTCTCCTCAGCCACGAGGGAATCAATCTCTTCTTGGCGGGTCGGGCGGACCATCTCGAAATGATGTTGGATGAGCTTCGCCAGATCCCCGGGTTTGCCGATCTGCAAGCCAAATACAGCCCATCCGACCACCAGCCGTTCTCGCGATTGCTGGTCCGCGTCCGACAAGCGATCATCCCATTTGACCAGCCAGGAATCGCTCCCCATCACGAGACGGTCCCGGCGATCCGGCCGGAAGAGCTCAAATCCTGGCTCGACGAACGGCGGCCGGTATTGCTGTTGGATGTCCGCAACAACTATGAAGTCGAAGTGGGATCGTTTGCGGGAGCGATCGCGGCCGATATCGACCACTTTCGCGAGTTTCCGGGCGCGGTGGAGCGATTGCCCGCCGCTTGGAGGACTCGCCCCGTCGTCATGTTCTGCACGGGAGGGATTCGCTGTGAGAAGGCGGGGCCGTTTATGGCACAACGAGGATTTCAGCAGGTCTATCAACTGGAGGGGGGAATACTCAAGTATTTCGAAGCGGTCGGCGGCGACCACTACGACGGAGCTTGCTTTGTCTTCGACAAGCGGGTTGCCGTCGGTCCCGATTTGCAAGAAGTTGGGTTTGCCCTTTGTTACGCCTGCCAGGCCGCAGTGACGCCGGCCGAACAAACGGAAACGACCTACGTGCCA
Organism: Pirellulaceae bacterium; assembly: GCA_041740495.1. GTDB lineage: Bacteria > Planctomycetota > Planctomycetia > Pirellulales > Pirellulaceae > JANMEB01. The sequence continues at coordinate 17,805 of JBGSLW010000084.1, read as the reverse complement.
GGAGTCTCCTGCCCCCGCTGCTTTGTGCCACCGGCAATCCGCCAGGCGGAACGATTGCGGCAACGCGACGCCGCACTCGCCGAGATTGCCTCACCCCTTCCCGGTTCGATCCCCTACGAAAATCACCGCCCGCTCAATGTGTCGGCGAAATACGCAGGACTTCCCTTGATCGATTATTTGTCGGCGGCCGTACCGGCCCTGGACCGGGACGCGTGGCTGGCCGAAATCGCCGCCGGGCGGATCGTTTGCGACGGCAAGGCCCTGAGAATCAACGAACGCGTACGTGACGGCCAGCGCCTGGTCCACGTGCAGCCGGGTACCGTCGAGCCGCCGGTCGCGACCGATATCCGCTTTTTATACGAAGACGATGCATTGATCGTCGTCGACAAGCCCGCGCCGCTTCCGATGCATCCCTGCGGACGATTTCACCGCAATACGCTGACGTACCTGCTGGACCGCGTCTACTCGCCGCTGTTTCCCCGCCCCCAACATCGCCTGGACGCGGCCACAACCGGCGTGGTTGTGTTGGCGAAAACCAAACGTTATGCGAACTTCCTGCGGATCCAATTCCAGGAGCGGACTGTATCCAAGCTCTATCTGGCGCTATCGAAGACGGCTCCGGCGAGCGACGAATTCGAGGTCAATTTGCCGATCGCGGCGGTCCCATCGGCCGGAGGGCGTCGCGCCACGGCTTCGGATGGCAAACCAAGTTCCACCGCAATTCGGGTGCTGCAGCGGTTGGCGGATGGGCAGACGTTGCTGGCCATCCGCCCGACCACCGGGCGGACGAATCAGATCCGGGTCCATTTGGCGGCGCTAGGACACCCGATCGCGGGCGACCAGGGCTACCACGGCGATTCCAACGGCGAGAGACCGTTGACCATGCGGCCCGGGGACCCACCGCTCTGCCTCTGCCATTACCAAATCGAGCTGCGACATCCGCTGACGCAAGAATTGATCCGCTTCACGGCGCACCGCCCCGCCTGGCTCCCCGAAGTCGACCTGCCTGAGATTTTCCATGATTGACAGTGAATTCCAAGGCGATGTGGCGGTGGTTCGCATGAGCCACGGCAAAGTGAACGCGATGGATCGCGAGCTCCTGCAGGCACTGATCGAACGCCTGGAGGGGGTGCTATTCGAGGGCGCTGCGGCGGTGATCCTCCGCGGAAATGGACGAGTCTTCTCCGCCGGGATCGACTTGAAACGCTGGCTGCAGGAAGGTCCGGAATACGTTTTGCCATTTATCGATTTGCTGGAGGAGTTGTTCCTTCGCGTCTTGAAATATCCACGACCACTGATCGCCTTGATCGACGGCCCGGCGATTGCCGGCGGTTGCATGCTTGCAGCCGCCGCCGATTGCCGCCTGATCGCCTCACACGCCAGTATCGGGATTCCGGAGATGCGGATCGGTGTTCCCTTGCCAATGACCGCCATCGAAATCGTGCGGATGGTGGCTCGTCCACAGGACTTTACCAGGATCGTGACGCGGGGCGCCACCTTCGCCGGGGCGGCCGCCGTGGAGGTCGGCTTGGCCGATGCGGTTTGCGAACCAGAGTCGCTGTTGAGCGAAGGGCTGAAGGTCGCTGCCGAGTTCACCGCGGTTCCGCCACAGACGTTTGAACTGACGAAACGGCAGATTCGGCAACCGGTCTTGCGGCGGATCGATGCCGCCCGCCGCGAGTTTCTCCCCGAATTCCAGCGCCTCTGGTGCTCGCAGGAAATCCGCGACAACATCGCCGCTTACGTGCACACGCGATTGCGCTGACGCAGCCTTCGTTCGAACTCGATCACCACCGGCCGTTCTTCCAGATGCCGATTGACATGGGGTCGCCGCTGCGTCAACAGGGCTTGGGCTTGGCGCCGATCGAGCCCCTGGGTGGCGATCAGCCAGCAGGCGACCACGGTCGCGCTGCGACCCCTCCCCGCCTTGCAATGCACATAGACCTTTCCGCCGCCGGCGATACGAGTTTGCATGAAGTCGACCGCCTGGTCCACAGCGGACAGATGAGGGTGCGTGAAATCGACGGTGGGAATTCTCAGTTGTTCGATTCCCAGTTCGCAGTACCTGGATTGGGGCCCGGCGTATTCTTCGCAGGTGTTGACGACCGAGTTGATTCCGAGTTCGGCCAGACGGGAAACGTCTCGAGGAAAGGGGAGAGCTCCCAACCAGACGTCGGGGGTGATCCGATCGTACCAATGACGGACTCGAAAGACGCGCCCCAGCAGCACGTTCCAGGCCAGCGTCGGGAGAAAGAGGGTGCGGGCCTTCCACCACGACCAGCGGCTGGCGGGACGTTCGAGCAGGTCGGTCGCGTCGGTCATTTTTTTCCCGGATCTGGTGGATTTTGCAACTTTTGGTTGTACCCCGCGCCGGCCAATTTGGATATGATACGTCACTTCCCTCACACACAATCCTAGGCGGGCCGCCGCAATGTCCCGCAGCCGTGGTTCGTTCCCAAAGCAGGCGGGGGAGCAACCCTCTCGCAGTATTCTGTCGCAAGTACGATTCGCTTCTGACACTTTCCCCTGCGTACACTTTTCCCCTTAGGTGGCCGGACGAGGTTCGATGGAACAGCAATCAAAGTGGTCGAGTACGGAAAGCGCTGCTTTGTACGGAATAGAACGGTGGAGCAACGGTTTCTTTTCGATAGACCCGTCGGGCGATATGCTCATCCACCCCACAGGTGATCCCGACGTCTCCTGGAATCTGGAAAAATTTCTCGCCGACAGCTTGGATGACGACGTCAAACCGCCGATGTTGCTGCGGTTGCCGTCGATCATTGAATGCCGCATCCAGGAATTGAACGAGGCCTTTCGGTCGGCGATCGACGAATACGATTATGCGGGCCGCTACCGCAGCATGTATCCGGTCAAGGTCAACCCGCACCGGCAGGTCATTTCAGGGGTTCTAAAATATGGCCGCAGCTACGGGATCGGCCTGGAGGCGGGAACCAAAGCGGAGCTGATGGCAGTTCTGATCATGGCCGATGAGAATACTCCGATTCTCTGCAACGGCTTCAAAGACGCGATGATGATCGAGTTGGCGATCCGCGGGATCCAAATGGGCCGCGATATCACCGTCGTCATCGAAAAGCCGAATGAAGTCGAGTTGGTTGCGGAGTGCGTTCGCCGGCTGGGGACTTGCCCCAAATTGGGAATTCGCGTGAAACTGGCGGCTCAAGCCAACGGCCGTTGGGCCTCCTCCGGCGGCTACAAGTCCAAGTTCGGCCTGACCGTCAACGAACTCTTGGAAGCGATCGAGAAAATTCGCCAATTGGGGTTGATCAACCAGTTGCGGCTGTTGCATTTCCATCCCGGCAGCCAAATCAACGACGTCCGTAAAATCAAGTCGTCGCTGATCGAAGCGACTCGGATCTACGCCGACCTGGTCCAACAGGGCGTGCCCTTGAATACGATCGACGTCGGCGGCGGCCTGGCGGTCGATTACACCGGCAACCAGAACACCGAAGCCTCCAGCATGAACTACACGCTGCAGGAGTACGCCAACGACGTCGTGTACTATATCCAAATGGTCTGCGATCAGTCCGGGATCGATCACCCCGATATCTACAGCGAAAGTGGGCGAGCGTTGGTGGCCCATCACGCCTTGCTGCTGATTCCGGTGATCGGGATGAATCTCCGCCCGGCGATCCACCCATTCGACGAATCGGAATGGGACAAGTGCAAGTCGATTCCGCCGCTGATGGAATTGGCCGGAGTCTTGGATGAATTGAGCGAAGAAAACTTGATGGAGAGCTTCCACGACGCCCAACAGGCCGTGGAAATGGTGCAACAGCTGTTCAACAACGGGATGTTGACGCTCGCCGGACGGGCACTCGCCGAAAAGCTGTTCTGGACCGTCTGCGGCCGGATCTGCGATTTGCTGGACGACTTGGAATTCGTTCCCAAGGAATTGGCCGAGCTGCGCGAACGCCTCCCCGACACCTACTTTTTGAACTTTTCGCTATTCCAGAGCATCCCGGATCAGTGGGCGATTGATCAGCAGTTCCCGATCATGCCGATCCACCGGTTGGAGCAAAAACCGACCCGGTTGGGCGTGCTGGGGGATATCACGTGCGACAGCGACGGGGCGATCGGCTGCTTCATCGGACAAGAAGGCCAGCGCCGCGCTCTGCCGCTGCACGACTTCGACGAGAACCAACCGTACTGGTTGGCGATATTTCTGGTCGGCGCCTACCAGGAGATGTTGGGAGATTGCCACAATTTGCTGGGTGAAGTCCACGTCGTGACGATCGACAACGAACACGGCCGCCCGGTGCTCAGCGAGGTCCGCTTGGGCGCCGATGTTTCCGAGGTGCTCAAGACCGCCGACCACATGCCGGATCTTGTCCGCGAATCGATCGCGCAGCATATCGATGCGGCAGCCACCGCTCGCAAATTGACCGCCGACAAGAAAGCCGAATTGGAGGATTTCTTCGAGCGGTTTATCAACGATTACTGTTACCTGACGAAGGATGCCCCGCCCGCGGCGGACGCCACGTACTTGCGGCAAGACCAGCACCATTTCGTCGGTTCCCGCTTCGCCGTCGGCTAGTCTTGCTTCGCATGAATCCCCTCGAATCCCTCGTCCGCTGTGGCACCAAACTCTGGATCGACTCGATCGATCCGCAACTGGTGGTCGACAACAAACGCTGGGGCGCCAGCGGCGCAACCTCCAACCCGATCATCGTGGCGGACCTGGTGCAAACCGGCCGGTTCGATTCGTTGATCGAACGCGGATTGGGCGACGAGTTGCCCGCGACGGAGATCGCCTGGCAAATCACCGATACGTTGGTCCAACGCGCCCAAAATGAATTCCAGGATGTGTGGCACGCCACGCACGGAAACGACGGGTACGTCAGTTTTGAACTCGATTCGCTAATCGAGGACCCTCAGGCCGACCTTGCGCACAACCTGCGAGTCCAACGCTATATCGAGGAGGGGATCCGCTGGTCCCACGGCCACCGCAACCGGATGATCAAGGTCCCCGCCACCCCCGCTGGGTTGGAGGCGGTCGAGTCCCTGGCGGCGGCCGGGGTCCCGCTGAATGTGACGTTGGTCTTCACCGCCCGGCAATATCAAGCCGCGCGCGATGCGGTGTGGCGAGGCGCCCAGCGCCTGAAGTCGTTCGAATCTTTCAAATCCGTGTACAGCATCTTCGTGTCGCGCATCGATCTCTACACGGAGAATTATGTCCCCCAACTCGCACCCGCCGTTCAAGGACAGGTCGGCATCGCCAATGCGCAACGGATCTGGGCCGACAACCAGGCGTTCTGGCGAGAGAAAAACCTGCCGCTGCAACAGGAAATCGTGTTTGCCAGCACCGGCGCCAAAAAGCCGGGCGACCCTCCCTGGAAATACGTCGCCGCACTGGCCGGGAGTGATATCCAAACCAATCCGCCAGCCACCAACGCCGCCGCGCTCGCCAGCGGGCAAACCTTTCAACGCCGCGTCGATCAACCGCCGAGCCGCGAAGTCGTGGACGAAATCGAACGACTCGTCGATTTCGAGCACTTGGAAGCAACCCTGATGCGGGAGGGGATCGACAAATTCGTCGCTCCCCAACGGAATTTTCTGCAATTGATCTGCGGAAGACAAAAGCAATACACGTGATCACCCCGTGCTCAGCCCAGATTCGACGGGCGAAGGCAACTCGACTTCGTTCGCACCGATGCGGGTCGCCAGTCATGGCTTGGCTTTCCGCCCAAGTTTTCTTGGCGTTGTCGATAGCATTTGGTCCGTTGGGGGAATGGAAGCCCGCGGCGGCCATCCACGGAGAGCCAAGGATCCCGCCGCAGGAGGGAGATCCGGCACGCCCCAACATCGTACTGGTGATGACCGATGACCAAGGTTACGGTCCTCTAGGCTGCCATGGCAATCGCTGGATCCGGACGCCGAATCTGGATGCACTGTACGCTCGCAGCACGCGGTTGACCCGGTTTCTGGTCAGCCCGACTTGTTCCCCCACGCGCTCGGCGCTGATGACGGGCCGCCACCCGCTCAAAAATGGGATCACCCATACAATTTTGGAACGCGAGCGATTGACGCTGGATGCGGTCACACTGCCGCAAGTTCTTCATGGTCGCGGCTATCGGTGCGGCATTTTTGGAAAATGGCATTTGGGGGATGAAGATCCGTATCAACCGGGACAACGGGGATTCGACGAGGTCTTCATCCACGGGGCCGGCGGGATTGGTCAGGCGTACGACTGCTCCTGCGCCGACGCCCCCCACAACAGCTACTTCGATCCGATCGTGCGGCACAACGGACGATTTGTGCAAACGAGCGGCTTCTGCACGGACGTGTTCTTCGACGCGGCACTCGCTTGGATCGAAGCCCAACGCCAGACCGATCAACCGTTCTTCGTCTACCTTCCGACGAATGCCCCGCATGCTCCGTCCCACGCTCCCCCTGAATTTCGCGAACGGTTTGAGAAGTTCGGTTTTTCCCGCCAAGCCGCGGGCTTTTACGGAATGATCGAGAATATCGACCACAACATGGGACGCCTCCTGACACAGTTGGAAGCCTGGAAATTGCTCCCCAACACGATTGTCATCTTCCTGTCGGATAACGGGATGGCCGCCGAGGGCGCTCGCAACGATGGCCAGCCGCTGGGGCACGATCCGGACGGCACTCCGATCGAAGCGTGGAATGCCGGAATGAAGGGGCTCAAGGGGAGTCCCGACGAGGGGGGCGTCCGCGTTCCGTTCTTCGTCCGCTGGGATGGCGTCTACGAAGCGGGCCGCGATATCGATCGAATCGCCGCCCACATCGATCTGCTCCCGACGCTCGCCGACATCTGCGGCGCGGCGTTCCCGGCCGATCAAGTCGAGGGGCGAAGTCTCAAGCCGCTCCTGGAATCGCGGCAGGCGGAATCGACCTGGCCGGATCGATTCTTGTTCACGCACGTCGGCCGCTGGCCTCACGCCGCCAATCCAGACGAGTTCCAATGGCGCGGATTCTCCGTCCGCAATCAGCGCTTCCGGCTGGTGGGGGAGCAACTGTTCGACATACAGGCGGACCCGGGTCAGACGACCGACGTCGCGGTAGCCCACCCGGATCTCGTCGCCGAGATGCGCGCCGAGTTTGACGAATTCTGGAAGTCCGCTGTCCCGTGGATGGTCAATGAATCCGCACCGCTCTCGACGACACGCCCTTTTTGGTTAGCGTACGAAGCCCAAACAGCGAACGGACCTCTTCCGCGTTGGGCCCTTGGCAAATAAGAACTCGACCCCTTGAGTAATAGTGTACATATGTACACTATTTAGACAACCGCGGCCGATCGTCCACGATCAGCGCCGGGTACTCTCCGGTTTCCGCCAGATCGTTGTGAGTCGCACCGGCGATCAACCGCAACGTGGCAACCCCGGGCGGAAACGCATCGACCAGTCGGTCCGTGCTGGAGCGCGGAACGATCTCGTCGTGTTCCGCAGCAACGATCAGCGTGGGAGTCGCGATCCGAGCCGCAAACCGCCACGACTCGTAGCGGTCACGCAGCAGCGGCCCTACCGGCAGGTAGGGGAATTGTCGCCAAGCCAGTGTGACCAGACTATCGAAGGGCGTGACCAACACCAAACGCTCGAATTCGCGTTCGGCCGCCACCTGCACGGCGATCCCGCTGCCGATACTCCGCCCGACCAGCACGATTTGCGGATGACGCTCTCGGACCCAATCGCAGACGGCGCGTGCGTCGGCGACGAGCCCAGATTCGTTCGGTCGTCCCGCGGTTCCCCCGTAACCGCGGTAATACATCATGTAGAGCGCGTGATCCGGGAACTGTTGGGAAAATTCTTCCAACGAGTACGCGACGTCTTCGGCGTTTCCGCCGAGATAGACGATCGCGCGGGTTGCAGCCTGCTGCCGAGCCGCAACGCGCACCGTGCGGTCCCCGGCGGAAATGTCGATGGCGTTCGGCACCGCTGCCGGAACTGCTCGAGGGAAGTAAATGAACGACCGCTGAAGCAGGAACACGACTAGACAGAGGCCTGCGTAGGCCATGATTCCCATTGCGGTGATTCGTAGCAGCAATCGCTTCATACGATATCCAATGTCGCTACCATCCGCCGCACGATGCGAACCCCACCGAGCCTGCCTGGGTGGGTGGGTGGGTGGGTGGGTGGTGGTTGGTTTGAAAGCTACACGTTCGGTAAACCAACGGGCTAGCGCCATGCGGCTAAATTCGCAACAGGCCGTTAAGGACTACTCCGCCCCGGTATGCCCCAAGGCGAACAGGGCGTGTTGACTGCGGATGTACAGGCGGCCGCCGCTGATCGCCGGAACCGCCATGCAAATCTCACCCATCTTGTTGACGGCCAGCAGTTCGAAGTCGGGGCCTGCCTTCACGACGCGCACTTCCCCTTGTTCCGAGACGAAGTACAAACAGCCGTCGGCCGCGACCGGCGAGGCCGTATAGCTCTCGCCCCCCATCCGTTCCCGGTAAAGTTCGCGGCCGCTGGCGACCTCGTAACAGGCCAGAATGCCCGCATTCGAGCAGACGTATAGGTACGGCCCGTAAACGATCGGCGTCGGCATGTACGGTCCGCCCCGCAGTCGGCGCCAGGCGATAAATTCGCTGTGGGTTGCCTCCTCCGACGGCAGCGAGATGTCTCCCTGGGCCCCTGCCCGGACCGCAAAGATCGGCTGAATCGGACGATTGCCGCTGGTGATCAAGACCAAGTCGTCGGCGACGACCGGCGCCGGGATCGTCGCCTCCGATTTCTTCGCCAGCCGCCAGAGTTCCTCCCCGGTCGCCGGATCGTAGCTCCGGGCATATTGCGAGGCGTTCGTCACCAGCTCACTGCGCAATTTGTTGCGCCATAACACCGGACTGCTCCAGGAGGGAATCTCGTCGCGCGGCGTGCTCCAGACGCGCGATCCATCTTCCAAGCTATAGGCGGCGATGAACGAATCACGGCTCAGGTCGAACTGCACAATCACCGTGTCGTTATAGATGATCGGGGAACTGGCAAACCCCCATTCGTATTGCCGGTCGATGGCAAAGCTGGAATCGATCGAGCTGAGATCGCGTTTCCACAGCAGTTTTCCGTCGAAGTCATAGCAATACAGTCCCTCCGCCCCGAAACAGGCGACCACCCGCGTCCCATCGGTCGCCGGCGTGCAGTTGGCGTGGCTCCCCTTCAGATGCCGTTTGATCTTGGGAACACCTTGAAACGCCGTCTGTGTCCACAAGACCTTTCCGTCCAAGTCCAGGCAGAGGACCTGCCACGTATGCTCCGTCTCGTCATTGACCGAGTCGACGTCGCCATAATTGCCGATGCGCAATTGCGGGTCAGGGTCACCGCTAATGGCAGTGGTCAAGAAGATCCGGTTTCCCCAGATCACCGGGCAGGAGTGCCCCAGTCCGGGGATCGGCGTCTTCCACACAACGTTTTTCCCGGTCTCGACATCCCAACCCACCGGCGGATGCTGGCCGTCGGCGACCCCCCGTCCATCGGGCCCGCGGAATTGGGGCCAAGGAATCTGCGGCGCATCGCCCGGAGTGCTTTCGGGTGCAGCTTGCGTGGGCGCCGCCACGGGCTTGAGCGGAAAGAACATCGTCTCGGCGGTGAATCGACGTAGCGCCACCTGTTGCACACGATCGTCTACCAGGTCAAAACGAAAGTCGGAATTGGGATTGCCGAGCTGCTGAAAGACGCCCGGGCGAATCTCCCGGCAGGGGATCGGCTTCCCGCCCCCGGCTTGGACGGCCAAACCGACCTCTGCGATCACGAATTGAATCGTCCTGCCGTTTTCGTTGAAATATTCCCCAACGTAACGTTCCCACGACGGCTGGGCGGCGACCACCGGCAACGCCTTCGCCCCGGCAGCCACCAGCAGCTGGCGAATGTCGACCAACTCCTCAGGAGTCGCAAACAATGCGGCGTCCCGCGCGTCTTGACTGATTCGTTCGGTCGCCAACAGCGCCTGCAGAACCTCCTTGCTCCGCCTGCCCGCGGCCGCCATCGCGGCGGCATCCAAATCGGCCGCGCCCGCCGCGACCAACCGCTCCACCAGTTTCAGGTTGCCGTTGCCCACCGCCTGACTGAGCGGCGTCTGATACCAGATCCCATCCCGAACGTTCACGTCGGCGCCGCGCTCGATCAACAATTCGGCGATCGCCGTTTGATCGTTACCCGCCGCGATCCACAGCGCCGAAATTCCAATTTCGTTCAGCGCGTTGACGTTGGATCCAGCATCCAACTCCGAGGTCACCGCGGCCAGATCGCCGTTGCGCACCGCAGCCCACAATCGTTCACGTGCCTCGTCCTCGATGGCCACGCAGCATGCGGCGGCGACTCCGGCGAGCCCACCTAGCAGGACGCCAACCCAACATAGGAACCGCATTCCGCCGTCTCCCAGTGACGCTCTCTCCCCCAGTTTCGACTCCCAGCACCGCGCTCTCCCAGCACCGCGCTGTCGCCGCACCGCGCTATCCCAGTACCGCGCTATCCCAGTACCGCGCTGTCGCAATTCACCGATCGTGGGCCAATTCCTACCAGCCCATGACCATATTGGATTCGATCACTTTGCGCGCTTGCTCCAGATCGGTTCCGGTTTCGTGCATGTACAGTCGAATGGCGTGGACCTTGTCGCCGGCGGCTTTCGAAAGGCAATCCCGCGCGACGTTGCAAGGATCTCCCTTGCGTTCTTTCAGTCCCAACACACCTTTCGAAATGACCCAGCTATCCCGCGGGCGTTTAGTCATGCGAACGATCGCCTCGGACGGATACGATTCGGCGGCCACTTTCGTGGCCAGGTCTTCGTCACCCGCCCAAGTGATGATGATATGTGCGTCCGTTTCAATTTCGAATAATGGCATGGGTCAAACTCCCACAGATTGGCAGCGATGCAAAAGGACTGAACCGATTAGACGTTATTTTGCCAAGCGGTTGAATTCTTGGCTAGGAGCCTATCCAATTCCCCTCTCCCCCGCAGCGCATCCGTATCGACACTTTGTTGTCCGGCACCCTTCTCCCTCAGCTTTGTGGGGGAGAAGGGTTGGGGATGAGGGGCGACAGGAATTGAGCTCCGCTCCAAGGCCTACTCGTTTGTCCCCTGCCGTGGGTGCTCGTGAAACAGATGCCCGTGCATAGGGTGCAACTGCGTCAGAGCATCTGGATTGTGTTCGACGATGGCATGTGCCCGCTGCAGCTCGTCGTGCGTGCCGCAGACGACCACCAGGCAATCGCCCGCTTCCAGCATTTCCTGGTATTCCTCGCGGGTGGGAAGGTTGACTTCGTCGCTATCGACAGCATTTTCGACTCCGGCGATTCCTCCCATGAATCCGCCGGTCATCCCACCGTAAATCAACGCCCCCAAAAGTAGTCCGGGCGAAGCGGTCAGTACGGAGGCCACGATCCCGAATCCGGCGCCCAATCCCAAGCCCAACTTGGCGCCCTGGACCACGCCGCTGGCCATCGAGCTGCCGGTGGTTGCGCGGACGTTGGGCGTCTCGACCTCAGGGCACTCGCGTTGCAGGCTGGAGGTGACCAACTCCATCCGTTCCGCGGGGAATCCGGCGGCGAGCAATTGTTCAACGACCTTCTTTGCCATTTCCAAATCGTCGTAGACTGAGACCAAGGCGTGCCACTGAGGGTGTTGCGCTTGCGTATTCATGTTGGTGTGGACCTCCGAAATGCCATCACTGTTCGCTCGACGGGACAGGCCGCGGCCGGCAGGGCGGGATTCTCGACTCATCTCCGTTCATTCTCCCCGACCCAGGTGAGAAAACAAGTCGGATTCAGTGGAAGCGTGAGGTAACGGCGCACGTGCCTTCGTGGTCGAGCGAATTCGCACAGGGTGCACGGCAGTTATTGCCAATCAAGCTCGGCGGAAGCCAGAGCCACCCGCCGACCGCCCTCGAGTTCGACCACCAAGCGACCGGAGTCGTCGATCCCGCGACAAACTCCGGTCACATCCCCCTGCCACGTCCCGCGAGCCCGGACTATTTTGCCAGTCAAACCGCAACGTGCCCGAAACGCAGCCAATACTTCGGCGCGATTGAAGTCCACCAAGGCCGGCCAGAGCCGGCGGAGCAATCGAACCAGGAACTCCGTCCGATCGACAGGGGCCGCCGTGCTATCGCCAAGCCAACCGATTCGACTCGCCAATTCGGCGGGAGGCGCGCTACCGGTCGAATCGTGCCGTTGCAAATTGATGCCTACTCCCACGACGACAGCCGCGCGCGGCACAACCAGCGACTCGCCCAACACGCCACAGACTTTTCGGCCGTCCAGCAACACATCGTTGGGCCATTTGATCTGGACCAGGGCGGAGCATCCTCCCTCTTCGATAGTCCGCGCGATCGCGGTAGCTGCCACCAGCGACAGAAAGCTGGGGGATGCCTGGTTATCGGCGGTGGGAACCGCCAACGAGAATGTCAGACCACCGGGACTGGACCACCAGGTGCGACCCGACTGCCCCCGGCCGGCCGTTTGCCGTTCCGCGATCACCAGCATTGGCAGTTCGCAGCCCGCTCGGCACCGATTCAATGCGGACGTGTTGGTCGACTCGAGCTCCGGTTCATAGATCAAGCCGCCCCGCCAGGCGAGTCGGATTTGTTCCAGATCGAGCAACGGCAAACCTATTTGATAATGCGAAAGGCGCCGCCGCCGCCAATCCGGGTGCCGGTATTGGGCGATGCCGTTTCGGCAACCGGGCTCGTCGCCTCAGCGGCTGGCACGGCTGGAGCAACCGGGTTGTTCACCAAGCTCGGACTTACCTGGGTAGCGGCCGGGGTCGTCCCCGCCAACAACTCGGACAACGAACGCGATGAACCGATGCTCCCTGGAGTATAGCTGACCTGTGCGATCGTCTGTTGGCCCGTCGCCGTCGGCGGCATCGAGCTGCCGATTGCAGCGTTGGAGTTTTCTGGTGACGTCGTTTTCTTCGGCTGCAGCGGAGTGAGGGGAGTGTTGGCCGCCAGCGGATTGGTTTGCATGCCTGGAGTTTTCGGTGCAAAGCCATTGTACGGCGTGCGATCGTACGTCGATCCGCCAGCCGCTGCATTGCTCTTCGGAACAGGCATCAGCGGGGACGTTCCCGGAGCGGCCACGGCGGCCGCAGTGACAGTCGTTTCACCCGAGGCATACGGATTGGATTGCATTTGCACGCCCGACGCGATGCCTCGTAAACCCGAGGCGCTGGAACCGCGATCGGCGACGGCCGGCGCCTGACTTGGGACGTAGCTGTTCGAGCCAGTGATGTCGAGGCGCTGATCGGTTGAAGTCGGCGGGGACAATTCGAACGATTTCCGCGGCGAGTTTTCCATCGACTTGGCCAAAGTGGACTCGGCCGACGGTGGTGAATTGGCACCCAACGGAGCATTGGCACCTAACGGAGAATTCGCCTTGGCGACGGAATTGGGGAGGTCGGCGGTGGGGGGCGCCGCTGGATCACTCGGCGATCGTGTCGACCGCGCCAGTGAGGCGTCGGCGGGTGAGGTTGCTGGTCCGAACGACTTGCTCTCCGGCGGCGCGATTTCCGTGTCATACGGCTTTCGCGTCCTTTCGGTGGCCGGCGCCAGCGGCTCCTTCCCGTCCGATTTCACCAACGAGTTCACCGGCGACATGGTCGACGACGGGGCCGCGATGGCTTCGTCGTGTCGGCCGTTCGGCGCGTCTTTCTTTTTCCACCAGGCCCAATTCATTTTGGGAAACGACATTGTGCGTGTGGAGGCGCAGCCGACGAGCAACGTCGCCAGAAAAGCCGCACAAAGCACACCGGAGAGGAATCGTTGTATCATGGACCGACCTTTCGTGCCGAAATGAAATCCGAGCGAAGCGCGAAGGCTAGGATTCTCGATCGGCTGCGTCAATGCGAAAATTCACAGGGGCAGACGAAGTTTTTCGCGCCCCGCCTTGGGCAAATTGGGCTAGGTAAGCGAACTTGTGGAGATGCGGGGACCCGGCAATCCAAGCTGCGAGTTTTTCGTTTAACGCCCAGCCGAAGGCGCCGGCTGGTCCTACCTGGGCGCTCGCTCCGCAGCCGGCGCCTTCGGCTGGGCGTTAAACGAAGGAGGCCGAAGTAATGGCTACTGTGTGCCGGCGCCTTCGGCTGGGCGTTAAACGAAGGAGGCCGAAGTAGTGGCTAGTACCAGCCGGCGCCTTCGGCTGGGCGTTAAACGAAGGACGTATACTCATCCGCGATAACGATGGCGATCGAAAAATCCGAAGCGATTGTCTTGCGCCTGGTCGACTTCAGCAACACCAGCTGTGTCGTGACCGTATTCACCCGCGATTTTGGCAAGATCAGTGGGATCGCCAAGGGCGCCCGGCGGCTGAAGAGCCCTTTCGAGTCTGCTCTTGACGTGTTGGCGATCTGTCACCTAGTGTTCATCCACAAAACGTCCGATGCCTTGGACATATTGACCGAAGCCAAGCTACAGCGTCGTTTTCGCGTCGCAGCGCGAGATTTAGGGCGGTTGTATGCCGGGTATTATTTCGCGGAATTGGTCTTGGCCCTGACCGATCACGCCGATCCACAACCCGAACTGTACGAATTGCTCAAGTCGGCACTGATCGGTTTGGATTGCGGCGAGTCGCCCGGGGCGTGGGTGGTACGATTCGAGTTGCGTTTGTTGGCAATTATTGGACAAGGTGTGGCGTTGGATCATTGCACCGTGTGCGGAACTCCGATCGGGGCCGCTCGACAAGCCTGGCTGGGGGTGGCGAGTGGTGGTTTGATCTGCGGCACGTGCCGACCCGGAAAGAAACAAGTGATTGGATTGGATGCGACCACGTTGGAGACTCTCCGCGTTTACAGCGAACCCGGCTCGCGTTGGTGCGAGGATGCGAACGCCGCATCCGGGTTGGGGGCGGCGCGCGGTTTGTTGACGCAGGTGATCACGCACATCTTGGGGTATCGCCCCAAGTTGCTCCCCTATTTGGACTTTGCCAAATCCGAGACTCGTTGAGACCAATCGAAGGCCCCACACTCAGACAGGGAAGTCGACGGCATGGGTGAATCTTGCGCCACTGATTCCAGACTCGTTTCTCCCGCGATCCACGCGCGCTATGTCAAGTCGTGGCGAGGGCGGCTTGCGGTACGGCTCCGCACAACGCGGATCGTCGAGTCGTGCGCCGAAAAGCCTCGGGGACTCGGCCTTAGTCGTTTGTGTTGGTTCCTGCTCTTGATCGTTCTCAGCGGCTGCGCAACGTTTCGCGATATCCGCAAGGATCTCGCGAACTCGGGATTGCGCCGCGGGAACAAGGATTCCTGGCGCAGCAGCGACCCCGACGATCTGGCCGGGTTGGCCGATCGCCGTCCGGGACGATTGATCAGCCGGGACTTCAACCCGCGCAACCTTCCCACGACAATCAAAGTGATCACCGCCTGGGGCGAAAACCAAAAGGGGGCCCAAGCGGCGTACGACCGCGGGATGCAGCTCTACGAATCCGCGATCGAACTTCGCACCGCGGAAGATTACACGGCGGCCGCCAACGAGTTCCATCGGGCGGCCAACAAGTTCCGTGAGGCCTGCGCTGCCTGGCCCGATTCCGCCTTGGAGCAGGACGCCTTGTTCATGCAAGCCGAAGCCTTCTTCTTCGCAGACCAGTACGTCCTGGCCAACCGCGCCTACGAGTCGCTCGCCGCGCAGTTTTCCGGGACGCGGTACATGGACCATCTCAATGCACGGCGATTCATGATCGCCCAATTCTGGTTAGAGACCAAGGACGCCGGAGGCGTGAAGCCTTGGTTCAATGCGACCGACCAGATGCTACCCACCACCAACCTGGCGGGGGAAGCCCGTCGCATCTTCCATCGAATTCGCTTGGATGACCCCACCGGGAAGCTCGCGGACGACGCCACCGTCGCCCTGGGCAAGGCGTTTTACAAAGCCGAACGGTGGACCGAGTCCGCCGATGCGTTCGAGGATCTCCGCAAGTCCTACCCCGGCAGTAAATTCCAGTTCGAAGCGCACCTCCTGGAATTGAACGCTCGGCTGGCTTCCTACGCCGGTCCTGACTACGACGCCACGCCGCTGCGACAAGCCGATGATTTGCTGCAGGCGATTGTCCGCCAGTTCCCCAACGAAATCCAACAAAACCGGGAGTATCTGACGTCGCAAGCGTCACGAGTCCAAACCATGTTGGCCGCCCACGACTACAAGACCGCGAAATTCTACGAGGGCCGCGGCGAGAATCTGGCCGCCAGCCTCTACTACGATGCGATCGCCAAACGCTACTCCAATACTCCGGTCGCCGACGAAGCGACCGAGAAGGTGGCCGATCTCAAAGACAAGCCCCCGGAACCGGTGCAGCCGGCCGGTTGGTTCGTCGAGTTGTTCCCGGAACCGCGCGCGTCCAAACCTCTGATCGCCAACGGCAACAACGGGACCGTCTTCAAATGATTCCCCGCAACCGCGGCTCCATTCGATCCACCCCTGGCCTGGCCTGGCTGCTGTTCGCCAGCCTGGCGTGCACGGTCGGCTGCCGCGCGTATCAGCTGGGGAATCGCGGCCTGTATCGAGCGGATATCCGCACGGTCCACGTGGAGATTTTCACGTCCGACTCGTACCGCAAGTTTTTGGGACAACGCCTGACCGAAGCGGTCGTGAAACAGATCGAATCGTCCACGGCGTACCGCCCCGCCAATGCCGCCGAAGCCGATTCGTTCCTCCGCGGCCGATTGATCCGCGAACGCAAGCGGGTGTTGGCCGAGACCGCCGACGACGATCCTCGCACCCTGCAACTCGACTACTTGGTGGAATTCACCTGGACCGATCGCACCGGCATACCGCTGATGACCAGTCAGGTCCTTCGCCTGGATCGCAGTATCGACTTTGTCCCCGAAGGGGGGCAATCGCGGACCACCGCCGAACAGGAATTGATCAATCGACTGGCCCGGCAGATTGTCAGCCAGATGGAAATGCCCTGGTGACTTTACAACGTCAGCAGCAATCGGCTGGGGGCTTGCAGGAAGCCGATCACGTCGTTGAGAAACCGGGCCGCCGCCGATCCGTCGATCAAGCGGTGGTCGTATGAAATGCTGAGCGGCATCATCAACCGTACCGCAATCCGGTCCTCCACCACCACCGGCATCTTTCGCGATCGCCCCACCAGGAGAATCGCCGTCTCCGGCGTGTTCACGATCGGCGTCGAGTAGCTTCCGCCGATGGCCCCCAAGTTGCTGATCGTGAACGTGCCGCCGCGCAGATCCTCCAGCGTGAAGTCGCCGGATCGCGCGTTCTCGGCGATCGCCTGCAGTTGTCGCGCGATCTGCGGGATCGACAATTTGTCGGCGTCACGCAACACGGGAACCACGAGCCCTCGTTCGGTATCGACGGCGATGCCAACGTGGACGTAGTCTTTATAGATGACCTGGCCGCCGGCCATATCGATCGACGCATTGAGGAGCGGGTGGGCCTTGAGTGATATGGCCACAGCTTTGACGACAAATGGCAAGCTGGTCAGCTTGATCCCCTGTTTCGCGTAGTCCGCCTTGCTGTGTCCGCGGAACTCCTCCAAGTCGGTCACGTCGGCGTCGTCGAAGTTCGTCACACGCGGCACCGTCGTCCACGACAGGTGCATTCGCTCTGCGATCGTCCGGCGAATGCGCGTCAACTTCTCCAAGCGAACCGGACCAAACGCATCGCGAGCTTCCGCGGTCGGAGCGCCCGCCGCGGCCGGCGCCGCTAGTGAAGTCCCTCCGACAGCGGCTCCCGAGGCCGGTGCAACCCCCTGCCGCTGCGAAACACCGTTGCGAACCACGCGCAACACGTCCTCGCGCGTGATTCGTCCATTCGGACCGGTGCCGCCGACGTCCAGCAAGTCCACGCCGACTTCGCGGGCGAATCGGCGAATC
>JBGSLW010000083.1:0-5559 GCA_041740495.1 Pirellulaceae bacterium | reverse complement strand
AGACGGCGCCGCCGAAGCAGAGCCAGGCCAAGCGGACCGACCAGCGACTGAGATGCCGTCCGGACATGATCGCCTGCAACTGTCGCGTCGCCGCGTACTTGGGGGCCGCCCCCGTCAACGGGTCGGCGGCGTGATCGACCGCCAGCTTATCGATCAGGGCATCCCACTGGTCGAAGTCGATTTCGATTCGTCGAATGTCGCGGATCAGTTCTTGGGGTGTCTGATGCCGATCCGCCGGCTCTTTGGCCATCATCTGCTGGATGATCTGGCAGAGTTCCTCGGGGACGTCGGGGCGCAGGACGTGGAGCGGCGGCGGAGTCTTGTTGACGTGCTGCAGAGCAATCGCCAGGGGGTTCTCCCCTTCAAACGGGGGTTGTCCCGCCAACATGTGATAGGAAGTGATCCCCAGCGAGTAGATATCGCTGCGGGCGTCGACGACCCGTCCCTCGACTTGTTCGGGGCTCATGTAGAGAGGGGTCCCCATCGTGATGCCGATTTGCGTCAAATCGGAGGCGCGCGTTTGATCGTTGATGCGAGCCAAACCGAAGTCGGCGACTTTGACCTCGCCGCTGGGTACCAGCATGATGTTCTCCGGCTTGATATCCCGGTGCACCACGTGGTTGTCCGCAGCTTTTTGCAAGGCCGCGGCGACTTGGCGGATGATGTTCACAGCCACGACCGGATCGACGGCGCCGTGGCGAAGCATGTACTGCTTGAGGTTCTGCCCGCGAACGTACTCCTGGGCGATGAAATGGATTCCGCGATCTTCCCCCACTTCGTAGATCTGGACGATATTGGATTGGATCAGGGCGGCGGCGGCTCGGGCTTCGTGATGGAACCGTTGCACGAACTGGGCGTCGCGGGCGAGCGAGGCTTTCAGGACTTTGAGGGCGACGTGCCGCCGCAACGAGAACTGCTCGGCCAAATACACATCCGCCATTCCTCCGCGGCCCAAGCGACGGACGACCAGGTACCCGCCGACGGTGCGGCCGGTTAAATCCTCCGACGCGATCTCGGCGGTAACGATGCGGGAATCGGACATGGAAGTATTGGATAAGGCGAACGGCAGTTACGGCTGCTGCCCGTCGCCGCTCGCACCTTGTTGGGCGGCCTGCAGTTTCTTGATCGCCTGTTTGGTGTGGTAGATCTGTTTCCAGTAGTCGTCGAAGGTGTCGGGCGAAAAATCGGGGCTGTTGTCCAGGTCATGGCATTCCACGCACAACTTTTGCCGCGCCTGCTTCATGGTGACCTTGACCCCTTCCAGCGCCGCTTTCTGCTGCTCGGCGACGTCGGTCGGGATCGCCTGGTTGGCGGCTTGCAGCTCTTTGATCCGGGCCTCGACTTCGTTGTGCGCCGAGCCCGGCCCGTGGCAATTTTCGCAGCCGTTGGCGTGCATTGCCACATCTTCCGTCTTGAGGAAGCCGGTGTCATACGGATAGTACCCTTGCGGATTCCAGCCAGTGACGTGGCAGCTGAGGCATTCCGGATCGTGCTCGCGAGTGACCCAAGTCCGCTCGCCGTTCGGATTGAACAACAGACTCTTGGTCGCCACGAAATGGGGCCCGATCCGATCCGGGTTGTCGTCGCCGGGAAATCCGTGCTTCCAGATCTCGTATTCCCCCGCGTGGCATTGTTGGCAACTGTCGGAACCCACGAACTTTAATCCGCTCGGATGCTCGCGAGGGTCGATCGCCAAGTCCTTCCACGTCATCTTGGCCAGGCTTCTCTGGTAATCGCGGAAGATCTCTTTCATCTTTTCCATCTGGCTGTCGACTTCGAAGCGAGCATCCATGGGGACGCGTTGGTAGCGGCTGGTGAGTTTTCCGCCGTCGAAGTACAAACCGATCACGATCGAATGCATGCTCTTCGAGCCGACTTGGACCAGCGAGGTCAGGTGGTCGCCGATCTGAATCGGTTCGGGTTCGCGGGTTGGTTCACCTACGCCGCAGCCCGCCAACACGAAATCGAAGAGTGGGTACTGCTGGGCTAGTTCGCGGCAGATGTCCAGGTTCATCGTCGCACCCAAGATATAGACGTCGCACTGGGCCCGCTCCAGTTGCGGGACGACCTGGGCCAAGGCCTCGGCGACGGGAATCCGGACGTAATCGGCCTCGGCGACGTTGGCGATCTCCGCCAGTTCGGCGTCCCCGACCAGCATGGTCACACCGATTTTTTTTCCGCCGGCCTCGATGACTTGGAACGGCGTGAAGTAATCGTACAGCTGAACGTTGGCCGCCACGAATCGGGGCGCCGCGGGGGAGGCCAGCCGCGAGTCCTTCGTCTCCTCCAGGAACTGGATCGTGTCGATCGACGGGTTCTTGATGTCGTCGGGGCCGATCCCGATGGTCGCGTAGTGCATCGCTTCGATCAGCCCGCGCCACGTCGTCTGCAACTTCAGCTGGGATTGCGGCCCGGTGCGGTGGATCTGGTTCCCGGTGTCGATCCCGACGACGTTCCAGCCCTTTTCTCCGGTCAATTGCTTGTGCAGGACCTCCCGCCGCAACATGCCTCCCTTTTGGTTAGCCAACCCCGTGCACCCGCACGGCTCGATGTACCCGTCCTGGCGGCCGGAGATGAGCAGGGCGACGGCGGGCTGCGGCCACGGCTGAGATCCTCCCCCCTGTGGATCGCGATCGACGAACAGCTCCTTGTCCGGCTCGTCGTCGACCAGATTTCCCTGCTGTGCCGATTCCGACTTCCCGGGTTCCTGGCGAACGCTGGCGCCCGATCCCGACGCGGAGGACTGAAATCGACTTCCAATCGCCGATGCGATCAGACCAACGAAAAGACAAAGACAAACGAGCAACTTCATGGCGTGTGAAGAGTTGTTAAATCAGCGATCGGGTCCATCTCTGGGCATTATGGCGGATTGGGTCAAAAAAGGGAACTCGAACCGGCCGGTTGGAAGGCGCTTGCGGAGCCGTACACCGCCCTTGTAGGCCGGGAACACGGGCGAATACGTATTCGAAACACCCTACGCTGCACGCACGCGGCTTACAAAGCCGCAGTACCCGCTCGTACACCGGCCTTGTAGGCCGGGAACACGGGCGAATACGTATTCGAAGCACCCTACGCTACACGCACGCGGCTTACAAAGCCGCAGTACCCGCTCGTACACCGGGCGCTTGAGATGACGGATTGCAGCGGTGCTGTACAGCCGTGCTGGCAACTACGAGCGCTCTGCGCGCCATTGGGGAAGATGCTGTCGGAGGTAGTCGCGGCACCGCGAGAGAAACTCGTGGTATGCCGGCTGTTGATAGTCGGCGTACGTCCAAGCCGAGCTGCGCCAGGCCTGGCGTTGATAGAACAGAGTGACCTCGGCGTAAATCCCCGAACGCAGGTAAATGCGATGGTCGCGGTCCTTGGTGGTGGCCAGCACCAGCTTGGCTTCGGTGACGTATCCCGGGTCGATATTGACGGGGCGAGCAACCGCGCCGGCGAATTCCCGCGCCGCGTGTTCTTCCAAGCTGTTCGAGAATAGCTTCCAAGCAGGCAATTCCGCCGGGTCGACCAACTCCGTGAACCCCAGCAACTGCTTCCACAGTCCCTCTCCCATCTCGGCGGTATAGTACGAGGTCTGGTCGAATCGAAACGGCTGGCTGATGAGCGCCGGGCTACTCCACGCGTTTCGCAATTGGTCCAGGGACCATTCGAGCAACTCGGTCGACCCCGCAGTGACTGCGGCGAATCGGACCACCGGTTTGACCGGAAGTACATTTCCCACTTCGTGGATCCCTGGTCCTGTGGCAAGTTTCGGCGCGGTTGGCCAAATGAGTATACTGTGGGGAGCGATCTTTTCACTGTAGGCGAGGTTGATTGATGTTGCGATGCGTTTCCGCTTTGGCTCTCGGTTCGCTTGTCTGGCTGGGGTTGCTCGCGAGCCGCCCGGTGCGAGCTCAAGATGAGGCGGCACCTGCAGCCCCCAAGGCAGAATCGAAGATCTTGGCTCAGCCCGATTTGTACGAACCGTTGACGGAGCCCCCCTGTTCGTATTGCGTCGACCAGAACCTCAAGCAGTTGATTCGGCCGGACGATGTGGTGTTGGCGTGGATCCGCGGTGCCCACAACGGGGGGGCGATGCCCTTGCGGCATTTCCTCGCGGCGCCGCGGGTGATCAACGACACGTACGGTCTGTTCTTTTATGATCCCGATGGCGGTTATGTCGCCGCGTTCGAAAAGGACTACGGCTATCGCTTCCACGGTTGGCGAGGCGGGGTGATGGTCGTCCAAGGAAAAGACGGGACACTTTGGTCGGCGTTGAGCGGCCGAGCGATTGCGGGACCGCAAGCCGGGAAGACGCTGGTACGAGTCCCCAGCCTGCTGACCACCTGGCAGCATTGGCTGATGCTGCATCCGGAGTCGACCGCTTACGATTTGTTCGATGGCCAGAAGTATCCGCTGGCCGAGTTGCCGACCGAGCTTTCGGCGTCCGCCCAGAAGAACATGGGAACGGTGGACGCCCGGTTGGATCCGCTCACGAGCGTCATGGGGATCGAAAGCCGGCGCGATGATGAGAAGGGCCGGCCCGTCGCCGTGGCGCTGGACGGCCGCCCGCCACGCGATTGCATCAACACCGAAGTGGACGGCGATCCGATCGCGGTCTTCTGGTACCAGCGAACGAAATCGGCCGTTGCGTTTTCGGCAACGGTGGACGGCCGCAAGCTGACCTTCTTTGCCGACAAGATCTCGCCCGAGACTGCTCCGTTCAAAGACCGTGAGACGGGGACGAGGTGGACGCTGGCCGGTCGCGCGGTCGACGGCGAATTGCGCGGCGCGGAACTCGAATGGGTTCCGTCGATCGCTTGCCGCTGGTACGCCTGGAGTTACGAATATCCGCAAACCGAAGTCGTAAAACCTGAATGACCCTTCGTCGAACGCTCGGTGAGTCTTGCGCGACACGCTGGAGCTCGGCGGCTGGTTTGCTCATCGTCGTGCTGGTGAGTTTCGTGCCGATAGGGTGCGATTCGCGACCTGCGAGGCCGTCGGCCGAGAAAGCGCCCTCGGTGGAAATCGATCGCTATCGAGGCGTTTTGGTGGCCGCGGACCAAGTCAGCCAGTCCGCTTGCGATGCCTGGCGGGCGCGGGCCGATTGCGTGGTCTTGGCGCTGAACGGAGGCGGGCAGCGCGCCAAGGAACTTGCCGCCGCAGAGCGGATTCACCAGCAGCAACTGCCGCTGGAGTATTTCATCGAGGTCGGTCGGTCCCCCGAGTTGGCACAGCTGCATCCGCGCTGGATGGCCAGCTTGCAGGGGCACGCGGCTTGGAGGGAGCGGTATCCGGATTTTCCTCAGCCCACCCCGAGTCAAATCGTCAAGGTCGAACCTTGGGTGCCGATCCTCTACCGCGAATCGTTCGACGCCCATGTGACACGAATCGCCGAGCTGTTGCGGGGGATGCCGACGCCGCGGCGGATTTGGCTCAACGATTTACAGGCGGCGCCGTCCGCGTGTGGCTGCGGACATCCGCTCTGCCGCTGGACGACCGATTACGGCCCGCTGACGACCGCCACGCCGCTGGGCCCCCGTGCGGCGTCCGAGTTCGTCGCGGCGGTGCAGCGAT
>JBGSLW010000082.1:0-48668 GCA_041740495.1 Pirellulaceae bacterium | reverse complement strand
GGGCACCAGCCGGCGGCGGGGGGTGCGACATCGCCGGCGCTGCACGGCCCGGTGCTCGACCACGACGTCGGGATTTTCTTTAGCATTTACTACTGCATGACGGGGCTGCATGCCTTCCACGTGATCGGTGGGATGATCGCTTTGTCATGGCTGTTGTGGCGTTCGATCAACAACCATTGGCGGCCGGACTACTTTGGACCGGTCGATTACGTCGGGTTGTATTGGCACTTGGTCGACTTGATTTGGATTTTCCTGTTCCCGCTGCTGTACCTGATCAACTAGCCGCACGGCGGACCTTTTCCGGACACTTACATCCTTTGGCATCATGAACGATTCATCCCACCACGGCGACCATGCCTCGTTTGCCCACCCCGCACCGCTCAAGCTGTTGTACGGGGTGTTTTTCGTGCTCGTCGCCCTGACGATCTTGACGGTCGTTGCCAACGACTGGCCGCTGGGCAAGTTCGATATCTGGGTGGCGTTGACGATCGCCTGTATCAAGGCGACGTTGGTGGCGTTGTTCTTTATGCACATGTACTGGGACAAGGGCTTCAACGTCGTGGCCTTCCTGTCCTCGTTTGTGTTCGTGACTTTGTTCATCGGATTCACGCTGTTGGACACGAACCATTACCAAGACACGATGCAGGCGTTTCCGGTGGGAAGTCGGCCGGATGCGCCGGTGGCCCCGGCGGAGCCCGGTAAGTAAACACGCCTGCCCGGCAAGTCGACTTCGCCTCCCCCACGCCCTATGATTACAAGCGGGGGCGGAGAGGGCGAATCGGGCGAGTCGAACGGCCATGCAAAAATTAGTGAACAAATGTCCACTATGGGTACCCAGCCACGACGGCCAGGTCTTGGCGTACGACGCGTTTCAACCCCCACGGGACGTCCCGCGGATCTACTACGTCAACGGGATTCAGACGTCGGCGCAGCAGCACGCTGAGATTGCCCAGTTGTTGTCGGTGCTCTGCGAACACACGGTATTCGGACTCTACAACGCGTCGGCGGGGCTGGGGAAAAAGGGACTGATCCTGGATCTGGCGCAGTGTTCCGCCGATTGGCTCGATATCTTCCTGGCCAAATTGGCGGAGCGCGGGACCGCCGCCTTGAACGGGATGCTCAACGACTCGGCATCCTGGGTTCGCCGCAAACTCGGCAAGCCGCTGGGGGATCCGATCGATGTGGCCGATTCGATTCGCCGCCGAATTCCCGAAGAACGCCGGGTACAGTTCATCGAGTGGTCGGTCAGCCAATACAACCCTGCCACGGCCAGTTTGTTTCGCCAATTGGTCGCCCACCGAGCCCAATCGCAGATCATCGTCGCCCACAGCCAGGGAAATCTGGTGGCCTGCGACGCGTTGTGGTCTCTGGCGATTGCCTACGGCGATGCGGCGTTGCATTCGATTCAGATTCTCTCGCTGGCGTCACCCGCTCCGGCCTGGCCGATGGGAATGCGTGGGGGCCGGCGGAAGGTCTATGGCAACGAGAATGATTTGGTGACCTTGGCAGACCCTCACAACTGGGACTGGTTGATGGAACGGGTCTTTCAGGGACAGTATCGCCGCACCGCCGGGGACTGGCGCAGGCATGGCGACGGGAAAATCGGCATTGCTCCGCATGACGTCAAGTTGCATTTGCTGGAGATGCATTTCGCCGACCGCCTGCGGTCGCTGGTCGGATTGCCGCCGCTATCGTACGAAAATCGGGCCCAATTGGTTAACCCATGAGACAGGTTTCGGTCCCCGGAAGGAGCAGGGGGCTTGGGGGGACACGCAACGCGATGTCTATGCTGCGACACGACTTGGTTTCGCTTACGGCGCGGCGCGATCTCTATCGGGCGAAGCTGGTGTTCTACGTGTTTCTGATCTCCCTGGGGGTCTTTTTCACCGCCAGTCTCGTGTCGTATGTGGTGATCCGGCTCAATGCGTTCCGCCATCCCTGGCTGTATCCGCACATTCCCTGGAAGCTTCCCGGCACGTTTTGGATCAACACGGGATTCCTGCCGTCTCAGTTTCGCTATCTCCCGTTGACGCTCCCCGCCACGTTTTGGGTCAGCACCGGCTTTCTGGTGTTGGTGAGTTGGATGTTGCAGCGCGCGGTGTACCATGCTCGCCGCAATCATGTCATTTTGCAGACCCGAGCCCTGCTGTTGGCGGGGGTATTCGCCGCGGCATTCGTGGCTTTGCAATTTGAGGGACTTCGCGAGCTGTTGCGGTTCAGCTGGTTGCACGATGGGCCCATGACCAAGTCATTCAAGATCTGTTTCACGTTGGCGCTTCTCCACGCGCTGCACGTCCTCGGCGGAGTCGCGTTCTTGGGGTTTTTGATCTTCCAGAGTTCCCGAAATCGCTACGACCACGAGCGGCATTGGCCGATCGACAACTGCGCGAGTTACTGGCATTTTCTCGACGCGGTCTGGATTATCATGCTGATGACGTTTATGTGGGCGCGGTGAGAGCGTGTTATCCGATTCTCTCGCGCTTGGAGATCGAGCCGTTGGGGTCACCATTTCTCTACATTTCGTTTCACGCCAAGCGGGAGGCGCCGGCGAAAATCCGATCAGCGGTGCGTGGGAAGCCGGCGCCTCCGGCTTGGCGTTAAACAAAAAGCGGGGTTCGCAACTGTCATGTCGTTGTTTGCCAAGTCAGAGCAAGAGAATCTCCGCCGGGTGCAACCCTTAGCGGCGCGGATGCGGCCTCGGTCGCTCGACGAATTCATCGGACAAACGCATTTGCTGGGCGAGGCAGGGCTGTTGCCGGCGTTGATCCGAGCCGATCGGTTGGGTTCGTTGATCTTGTATGGGCCGCCGGGAACCGGAAAGACGACGTTGGCGCACCTACTGGCGCAGTCGACGGGGCGGCGTTTCGTGACCTTGAGCGCGATTGCCGTTGGAGTCAAGGAGTTGCGCGAGGCCTTGGCCGAAGCGCGCGAGGAAGTGGCGGCGGGAGGGCCCGCAACCTTGTTGTTTATCGACGAAATTCACCGTTTCAATCGCGCCCAGCAGGACGCTTTGCTCGCCGATGTCGAAGCGGGAATCGTAAGCCTGGTCGGAGCAACGACTTCCAATCCCGTGTTCGCGATCAGCGGGGCGCTCTTGAGCCGGAGCAAGGTGTTCGAATTCCGTCCGTTGGCCCGAGACGAGATCGAACGCCTGGTGACGACGGCCTTGAGGGATCGCGAACGAGGCTTGGGGGATCGTGGCCTGTCGATCGAACCGGAGGCGATTGACGTGCTGTCAGCGCTGACCGACGGGGATGCACGGCAGTCCCTGGCGACGTTGGAGATTGCCGCCGAGCTGACCGAAGAGACTGGGCAGCAGATCGGTCCCGCACAAATACGCGCAGCCTTGGTCACTCGTTCCCACCAATACGACGTTTCTGGCACGGAGCATTTTGATTGCGCCAGCGCCCTGATCAAGAGCTTGCGCGGGAGCGATGTCGATGCCGCATTCTATTGGTTGGCCCGGATGCTGGCCAGCGGCGAGGAGATCCGATTCCTTTGCCGGCGACTGGTGATTTTGGCGAGTGAAGATATTGGGAATGCGGACCCGCAAGCGCTGCTATTGGCGGTGGCTTGCTTCACTGCCTGCGAGCAAGTCGGCTTGCCGGAAGCCAAGTACATGTTGGCACAGACCGTGGCGTATCTGGCGTGTGCACCCAAATCGAATGCAGCGACCCGCGCCATCGGGGCCGCTCTGGAGGATGTCGCTTCGCAGCGGGTGGTCCCGGTCCCGCGGCATTTGCGGAGCCGCCCGCCGGTCAGCGAGGCTACCGCCGGCACCGTTCCGGCGGACCCCACCAATTATGTCTATTCGCACGACTCCGAGTCGGGCATCGTCGCGCAAGAGTATTTGGGAATCGACCGGACGTATTACGATCCGGTCGATCGCGGCTTCGAGTCCGAATTGCGAGCCCGCTTGCGGTTCATCCGCCAGGAACTGGGCCGCACGACTCCGAATTCCATCTAGCGCAAAACAGTTGACCGCAATTGTTTTCTTCCAACGTAGAACAATTGTCCTCAATTGTTCCCTAAGACGAACAAAACTCTCGGAAAAACGAAGCTCGGAAAACAGTTGAGGACAACTGTTCTACATTCTAGCGTAGAGCAATTGTCCTCAATTGCTCGTCCCGAACGGTGGAGCGAACAGTTGAGGACAACTGTTTTGCAATGGGGATTAGTCTTCGGCGGGGCGGGGGGGCTGGAAGTTGTCAAAACGTCGCGAGCAGCGGTCTCGAAATTCGGCCATCGTCGTCTGCCGATCGAGTTCGCTGGAGAAGGCGCGGGCCAGACAGGCGTCGAGTTCGCGATGCGCCAATTCGACCAGTGGCACGTCGTCGGCCAGCAGCGGTCGCACGAATTCTCGATCTTCCTGGCTGATCGCCGCGTCCTTGTGCGACACGTTGGCCAGCACGTACGAGAGATCGGGGAACGCGTCGGGATACATTCGTTCCAAGAACAGACAGGCCTCGTCGAATCGCTCCACCGGAAAAAGAAAGGCTTGGCCCGTTGCCACGGCTTCATGGATCAGACGAAGGTCACGGCGCGATTTTCCCCCGCTGAGGAAGAAGACCTGGCTATTGGTGGAGGGGTGGCATTCCTGGCGAACTAACTCGGCTTCGGCGAATTCGCGAAAGCTCAGCCGCTGCGCCAGACATTGAACCTCTTCAAAATGGCGATGGAAGAAGTAGCGTGAGATGAACCGCTCCACCGGATCGCGGACAAAGGCGATCGCGTTGATGCGGGCGAATTCTCGGTCGAAGGGGAGATCGAGCGAGAGTTTATGGTCGGAATAACAAGTCACCCAGGGATGGCAGCGGACGATCTCGGAGACCTCCTCACGCGAATACTGTTTGGTTTCCAACAGCGAGGTCGCGTTGTAGTAGCCTTTGTCGAAATTCCGCCGGAAAAGGTGTCGCAGCGTCGATCCGCCAGCTTTGGGCACGTGCACATGCAGCCACACTGATCTCATCGCTTCCGCGCCGGTTGCTGGTGAAGTAGGTTGTTCATTCGCACAGTTTAATCGATCGATCGATCGCATTGGAGCCGAGTTCGATTGGGCAGGAGCTTTCGGGCGCAAATCGGATGGAGCCCCGTCGCCCCTCGGCCGCTCACCTCGTACACTGGACCTTGTATCCATCTCTCCCCCGCAATTCGATCGGCACATGCGTTGCGTTCGCCTCTGGCATTGGTTCATTCGCCATCTGGTCTGGATCGCAACCGGTCTCCTCGCGGCGGCGTTGTTGTCGGTGATCGGGCTTCCTCTGGTCTTGGATTGGATGGGCAAGGTCCGGCAGATCGAGCCGGGCGAGCTGTCCAGCTGGCTGCAATTCTGCGATCGATGGAATGGAATGTTGATCGACGGCCTGATGGGGGTGTGGATCTTCGCACTCGGGGCCTCGTTCGCAAGCTTCCTGAATGTGGTGGCATACCGATTGCCGCGCGGCAAGAGCATTCTGGGACGGTCGCATTGCCCTATCTGCCAGAGTCAGCTTTCGTTTGCTGAGAATTTCCCGATCCTGGGATGGGTTACGTCGCGCGGCCGCTGCCGGCATTGCCGGATTCCAATCCCTCCGCGCTACCTGCTGGTCGAGATCATCTTGGGTTCAATTTTCTTGGGGTTGTATTTGGTGGATATTCGCAGCGAGGTCTCTCCCCGGGCCGCGTTGATGTTCGTGGATTCCGGAGCGATGGCCACGGCACTGCTCCGGTTCGCGTCGCACGCGACGTTGCTGGGGATTCTGTTGACGGCGGTCCTGAGTCGCCTGGACAACGCCCCACTGCCGCTGGGGGTCGTTGCCGCCGGCGGCTTGTTGAATCTTGTTTGGGGTATCCTTGCGGCGAAGTTGGGTGCATCCGAGTTTCCCTGGTCGCAAGTCCAGTTGGCCGGCTTGGCGATCGGCCTGGGGTTGGGATGGATGTGGGGGCGGACGGAGGCTCCGGACGGTCGGGGCAGCTGGATCGGCACGTGGGGCTTGGCCGGATGGGTCTTGGGGGATTGGCTGATTCCGCTGGCTGTCGGCTTAGCTGCTTTGGCCTGTGGAACCGCGAATCGAGTTGTCCGTACGGGAATTCCTTCAGCGTGGAGCCACTTGATGCAATTGAATTCTTGCATGCTCATCATCCTGGTCGCCGAAATGCTGACGCCCGTGGGAAGTGCGCCGCCGATCTGGTTGTGCGTTCTGAATGGAGCTGCCGCCGCCGCTCTGATTTTTTGGAATCAACTTGGACTGCGGAATCGAGCCCACGTCTTGACGCTGGTATCGATCATCGCCGTTGCGGGGCTGGGGACTCGAGCTGCCAGCGGCTTTCAAGAGCCCGCGGAGCCCGCACCCGACGTGAAGCTGGCGCGGCAACAATTCCAGGCCCAGGAACTGATTCCCAGCCGGTTTGGTGGGTGGATTTTTCAAATCAACGCCCCGCCGCGAATCATCTGGCGGGACGTCGACGAAGTCCGACGGTTGGCGCGCGACGTGGACTTTCAGGTCCGTTGGTTCGATGCGGACTTGAACGAGTTTCCGGTGCCCCAAGCGGCGGGACGTTGGATGGCCTGGCTGGAGGGGACTGCGCCGAATGGACTTCCGTTTCGCCGCGCCCTCACATTTTATGCGTTGCCGGAGAAACTGGATTTGGGTGCCGCCCCCGACTTGAGCGTAACCTTCCCGAACTTTCCCGGCCCCCACGCCGCACCGGCCTGGAGCGAACATCGGGATGAAATCGAGAAGGCGGCTCGCGACTTTGTGACTCGGGCCTTCCTGGACAGCGAACGGGGCGCGATCCTGGTCGCGGGAATCACCGAATCTCCCACGCGCGGTCGCCCGTGCCGCTACGTCGAGTCCACTACGGTAGTCAACGATGAACATCATTTGAGACTAAAACTCAAACTCCAAGGATTGGGGGAGCGCGTTCGGCCGCTGCAACCGCCCCGCCCGCGGACGATTCCGGCGACCGTCCTGCGCGATGCCTCGCCCCAGGAAGCGGGCGTGCCGGCATCCGCCAAGACGCGCATCGATGCATTTTGTCGAGAATGGAATGCGGCGACGGGCGTGCCGTTCGTAACGTTGGTCGCGCGCCGCGGCGTCATCATCACGCACGAAGCGTTCGGCAAGGATGCCCAGGGAGTTGCGGTCTCCACGGACTATCGTTGTTGGATTGCATCCCTGACCAAAACGGTCACGGCCATCCTATTCAGCCAATTCGTCGATCAGGGACGGATCGGACTCGATGCACCCTTGTCGTCCGTTTTTCCCGACTTTCCCGTCGATAGTCCGCATGTTCCGACGTTTCGTCAGTGCTTGAATCACACCAGCGGCTTGGCTGGGCACGGGGAGCATGGCGGGATGCACAATCCGCACTTGGAGAACATCGTACTCAACGGAATCGACGTGGTGGAACCGGGCAAGGCGCATGCGTATTCCGGCCTGGGGTTTGAGCTGGCCGCCAAAGCGATGGAGGTCGTCGCCGGGAAATGTGCGACCCGCGTGTACGACGAACACTTGTTTCAGCCTTTGGGATTTGGCGACGTCGTTTTGGGTAATGCAAGTTCGGACGCGGAGCTGACAGCTCGCGAACTGGCGACCCTGGGCCAGTGGATCGCGAATGGTGGCAGTTACGGCGATCGCGAATTCGTCTCGCCCGAGACCTGGGCACAATTCTTGCCGCAACCGCTCGAGGTCCCCGGTGCGACCGTTGAGCAAGGGTTGGGCTTGCACGCCGTCTATCACCGCCGACTTGGCGCCGACGCCAATTCGAAGCGGCCGGAGGACTTGCTGTTCAGTCCCCGGACCGTCGGCCACGGTTCATTCTCCGGTTGCATTCTGGTGGTCGACCCCGACCAGCAACTGGTCATCGCGCAAGTTCGCCGCGAATTCAAGCAAGCAGACAACGACTGGTACCCCAAGTTTTTTCAAACCATCGCCGCCGCAATCGCCGACGAGTAAGAGCACATGTCATTACAAACTTGCATGATCCACCAAACAGAGGTCCAGTCTGCGGGAAGAGGGCTCGAGGTTGATCCCCCGATGAGGGCGCACGCACAGCCTGCGACATTCGAGTCCAGGGTGGAGGATTCGGTACCGTCCGCAACAACTACGACTCATCCCGCCAAACCTGAATGTTTCGCAGCGGCGGGGTTCCGCTGCCGACGATGAACGCACGGTTCCGGACGTTGGTCTCTTCTTTTCTGAGATTTTTCCAAAAACTCACACAAAACCGTGAAGGACCTAGTTCAGACGCTCAGTTCAAGGTCAGTTGCCCGATCGATTTCGCGTAATGCGGGATACAATTTCCGACCCGCAAATGAAAGAAGGTCTCCAGAAATCTTGGCGTAAGTTGCGCGTGCGAGTGATAGAATCGCGGTACTTGCGTGTCTGAATCGGCTTCAGATTTGCGTTTTGTGTCGAATTACAAGGAGACAGTCTAATGAGTCGAACACTTTGTAAACGCAGCCTGGTGTTGCTGCTGACAATCGGCGCGCTCCTCGTGACGCCTGGACCTACGGTTGCGCAGGAGAAGAGACCAAACATTCTGTTCATCATGGGCGATGACATCGGCTGGATGCAGCCGGGCTGCTATCATCGCGGGCTGATGGTCGGAGAGACGCCGAATATCGATCGGCTCGCTCGCGAGGGTGGCATTTTCATGCATTACTACGCGGAGTCGAGTTGCACGGCGGGTCGCTGTTCTTTCCTCACCGGCATGCATCCGTACCGCGCTGGAATGCTGCTGCCGCAGTTGCCGGGTGCCATTTCCTACCTGCGTCCCGGAACGCCGTCGCTGGCTAAGTTCTTGTTGGACCAAGGCTACGCGACCGGACAGTTCGGCAAGAATCACTTGGGCGACCACCCGGACTCCCTGCCGACCGCACACGGGTTTCAGGAGTTTTGGGGTTACCTCTATCACTTGGACGCGATGCAGCAAGTCAGCTTTCCGGACATCAATGAGAGTCCGAGCGATCAGGCCGTCGTGCCGCCAATGAAGATGGCGCCCATTCCCGGGATCCCGGATCCGCCTGGCGCAATCGACCCGAAAGACGGCTTATGCATGGCGGCGCCACGACCCGTCCTGTGGATGAAATCTCCGGATGGAACGGCAAAGTCCCAGGTGGGAACGGACGAAGGCCCGCTTACCTTGGAGCGGTCCAAGACCGTTGATGAGGAAATCTCGTCGCACGCGATCGACTGGCTCGATCGCAACGATCCGGAGAAATCGGGAAAGCCCTTCTTCTGCTGGTACAATCCGGCGCGGATGCACATCACGACGATGCTACCACCGAAATATGAAGCGATGCTCGGAACTCGCGGGGGCAAAGACTGGGGGATCCAAGAAGCCGCCATGAAGCAGATGGACGACAACATCGGCAACGTGCTCAAGAAACTCGAAGACATGGGTGAGTTGGACAACACGATCGTCGTATTCACCACCGACAATGGCGCCGAGACTCAAACTTTTCCCGACGGCGGCATCACGCCATTCAAAGGCATGAAGCTGACGACTTGGGAGGGCGGGATGCGAGCGCCCTGCGTGATCCGTTGGCCGAAAGTCATCAAGCCGGGGACGATTTACAACCAGATGTTTTCTGGATTGGACTGGCTGCCGACGTTGGTCGAAATCGCCGGCGGCCCCAAAGGGAACGCCCTCAACGAGCAGATCATGGCAGGAAAATACCCTGGCATCCTCAAGACCAAACTCGACGGCTTTAATCAGCTGGATTATCTCGCCGGGAAATCTGAGAAATCGGCGCGCGAAGTCTTCTTTTACTACCAAGGCCACATCCCATCGGCCGTACGTTACAAGAACTGGAAGTTCTATTACACGATGATGGGCTCGAGTGGTGCCGCGGCGCTGGGGCCTCCGATCCCCTATCATTGGACCCAGGTCCAAAACATCTTGCGCGATCCATTCGAGCAATGTGTAGGGGAAGACCAGAAATCCGTGACGTCAATCGGCGGCGCTCTTGCGGCCCCAAGCTCGGCTTATCTCTATGATTGGAACCTGCTGCCGATCGGCCAAATGCTGTGGGAGAAAGAGTTAATGTCTTACGTCGATTTCCCACCCCTCCAGCAAGCTGCGAGTTATAACCTCGAACAAGTGCTGCAGCAGGTCCGGGAAATGGGTCACCGCAACCCGAGTCAATAGAGGTACGATACGTTGAGGCGGGCGGTCCGCTGCGGGCCGCCCGCATTTTTCCCTCCCAGTCCCGGCCGTACACACGGGGGAAGCATGGAGACAGAGGAAGCGCGGGGGAGGAAGCGCGGGAACGAAGCGCGGGGGAAGGGTTACCGGACTTCTGCTCGTCCGGATCTCATCAATTGGCTCAACCAAAAATCCGGTAACCCTTCCGGGATTTTCTTCCGGGATTCCGCGTTCCACGGGAGGCAGTAGAGGAAACCGCCGGTCTCCGTTACCTCTGTTTCCTCCTGTTCAATATGGAAAGGATTCCTGGGAAGGTACCCCTGCTGCCCGGAATGTCTTTCCAGGATTGTCTTCCCTCCCCGGCCGCATCGTGCGTCCGACCCTCCCGCGGGCTTAGGGGAATCATCACCATCCGCGGGAGGGTGAAATTACTTATGAAGGCGCAAGTTATCTGCTGGAAGCGTAACGATCCGCTCGGCAAGCGAGCGGCATTGGATGAATTAGCGTTGGGACCATGGGCGTTGTCGCAAACAACATAACGATCCGTACGGCGAGCGCCCGGCATTTGAGCGGGCGACTGAATGGGGTCGGGGATCGCTTACTTTTCGTTCAGGCGTTCTAGCGCGATGTCCTTGAACTGGACTTTCATCGGCGGCCCGGAGTGGACTTGCAGGGCAAGGATTCCCTTCGCTTCTCCGTCGGGGGCCGCATCGACGATATCGACGGTGACAATTCCGTTGACCGTTTGCGTGATGTGGTTTCCCTCCGCCCGGACGATGTACTCATTCCACTCGGTCGCCTTGTAGCTTTCCAGAAACTTCTTGGGGTCGCAGGTCTGACCGACCACGTTGCGTTCGCCGTCGGAATCGATTTCGACTTTCTCGCCGCGGCCGGCCAGGATTCCACGACCGCGTTCATCGTAGAGGATGCCGATGTAGGTATCGGCCGAGTCGATATCGGCCTGATAGCCGCCGACGTGGAACTCGCCCAAGTCCTGGCTGCGGAACTGGATCCCGGAGTTTCCTCCCTCGATGCGGAATTTCAACCGCAGTTCGAAATCGCCCAACTCGCCATCCCAAATCAAAAAGCTATTGTCCTTGATCGGCTTTTCGGCGGAGTTGGTTCCCGTGATCGCCCCGTCTTGCACGGTCCAAATGGTGGTGTCTCCCCGCCAGCCTTGCAGCGACTTGCCGTCGAAGAGCGACTCGTCCGCGACCGGAGTGGCCTTGGCCGCATCGGTCTTTTGTTGGGCCGTGGCCTGGGGCAGGGGCAGGGGCAGGGCGAGTCCGCTCCAGCACAAACCGCATGTCAAAACGCCGATCAGCAAGCAACGCAACATCGTGGCAACCCTCTTATGGAAGTTAAGTTGGCATTTATGGTACCACGAATTTTCGAGCCCGGATCGCGCTGCCTGAGAATTTGATTTCTATAATGGGGGCGGGCAGGGGAGGGTGGATTTTTGGCTTGGGGCATGCAACGGAATACATCGCGGCGGTGGTGGCCGGAGGGAATCGTCTGTCTATGGGTCGGCCTATGGGCCGTGGCCGCGGCATCACAGACTCCCTCACTGCCGCCACGGGATGCCGAAGCGCTGTCGGGTCCTGTGCAGAGAATTCTCGAAGAGCACTGTATCGCGTGCCATGGGGCGGCAAAGCAATCGGGCGAGTTGCGTCTGGATGGGCTCGAACATGTATTGCGGGGGGGGCACTCGGGGAGCCCGGTTATCGCCTCGACGCCGGAGGAGAGCGAACTTTTTTTGCGAGTCAGCTCGGACGACCCGAACTATCGCATGCCGCGGGATGCGCCGCCGCTGGACGCTTCGCAGATCGAGTCGATTCGTCGTTGGATCGCGGGCGGCGGATTCTGGCCGGCGGCCACAGACTCCGCCGACGCCGCCACACAAACCTCACGCGATGCGGGTGACCGAAGCACTTCGCCGAGATCCCAGAACCTCCTGGATCGGTTGGACCAGGCGACCAAGCCGCTCCGTCCGTTGTTCTTACCGCTCGTCATCTGCCTTATCGCAGTGTGGTGGCTTGAGAGAAAGCGCCGACGGAAGAACGGGCGTCAACCGCTGCGCGCTCCCGAAAATGCAACGCGAAGTCCCCTGTCCGTGAGCCGATGGAGCTATCTCGCAGTCGTCGCGATGTTCTTGTTGGCCGGGCTTTGGCTGCGGGATCGGAGCCAATGGTCGGCGGCCCGGGTGCAGGTGGAACAACTTCGTCGGACGTTGGAGAATGCCAAGTCGCCAGCCGAACCACCACCTGCCCGCAGCGAATTGGGCGGACCGATGCCGCATCGTCCCAAACACCCTCGCCGATTGGGGGGAGTGTACTACCGCGGCAATGACGAGCGCGACCCGCGGCTATTCAACGGGGGATTCTATCGCACGGCGGAGATGCGGGTGTGGCTGGCGGACGCCGACCGGCGCGAACTGCGGTGGGGGAGTCAACTGGACTCCGGTGAACTCTGGATCGGACTGGAGATCCAACGCGCCCCCAGTGCGACGCCGCAACTGTTCACGCAGCGCATTATGGAGACGGTTTATCTCAGCCGCCAGTTTTATTCGGCCCAGGGGCTCGTGGCCGCCGACAAGCCAGTGCGGCTGGAGACCATTAAGCCGGGCGATACATGGCGCGCCTTCTATCCGCTGGGAGATTTGCTCCAGGCGCCCCAGCATCGCCTGTCGGGCGTGGTGTACGTCTACAAGTCGCGAGAGGCAGAGAAGACCACCGACGCCAAGTTCCATTTCGGAATCCGGTACGACATTCGCGCCGCTGGCGACTTGGTTTCGCCCGAATCCGAACTGTGGATGGGGGCGTTGGCGCTTCCTTTTGGTGTCCTACCGCCGCGCGATGAGGGGTTGACCCACGACGAGTGGTTTGACTTTCGCCCTATCCCCGAGATTGAGGGGGAGAATACTCAGGACCCTGGATTGCTGGGGATCCCGGAGTATGCTCCGGCGGAGCCAACCGCAGACGGGGGGGAGTGATCCTGGTGCGGACGGCGTCATTGACGGGGTAGATCTCTCTGCCGCTCCGCAGGCCACTCCACGGCGCGATTACTGTACACATGTACACCTACTGAAAACCGGTCCCCGAGATCGATCCGGCGAATCACCGAATGGAACTGAGGCTTTAATTCTGTCGGCGCGAATCGCTGCGAGCCGCCAACGAGACTTTGCCGAAGCCGACCATTCGGGTGATGTCGAAGACTTCGATCACGTGTCCTAAGGGAACATCGGGGGACGGATCGATGATCACTCGCGACTCGGCGAAAATCCCATGGATCGTCTCCAGTCTATTCCGCAAGTCCGCCAGATTGGGCAGATCGGTGTTGTTGAGTGACCAATGCGGCTGGTCACCGGTCCAAGTGATGCGGATCACCAGTTGGTCGAAGTCCTCCTGGGGGAGTGGCAGCGGGTCTTGGCGATGTTGATCCCCCTGAGGGCTCGCCAGGCGGCTGGGGAGCAGCAATTCCACGGCCTGGGAACTGTAGGTCCAGACAAAGAACACCAGGAGCAAGAACACGACATCGATCATGGGAGTCATCGACGAACCGAAGTCCGCTCCGCCGCGCTCGACATGAAATTTCCGTTTCATGGGCGCTCCTTCCCCTCCAGCACGGCGAACGTCAAGTTCCAGATGCCGGTTTCCGCAGCCGCCGCCATCACGGGCTCGACCGACCGGTAGGGAACATCGCGACTGGCACGCACGCGAAACTCCAGGTCGGTCCCGTGAGTTTGCAAGGCCTGGCGGAGTCGTGCACGCAGCGCCGAGGGTACGAGGGATTGACCGGCCAACCAGTAGCTGCCATCGGCTTGAACAGTCAGCGTCACTCGCGGCAGTTCGCTGGGAAGGTCGTGTTCGCCACTGGCGGCCCGGGGAAGCTCGACCGGGAGCGTGGCTTCTTGTCGAGCCAAATGGCTGGAGACCAGAAAAAAGATAATCAACAAGAACACGACGTCGATCATCGGCGTCATGTTGATCCCGGAGCGCGTCGCGCGAGGAAAGTTGGGGATTCGCATGGCAAGTCACGCCTTGGCGTTGGTTTTTCGGCGGCGCAGCGGCGAAAACACATGCTGCGCTGTGTAGGCGATCTCGGCCACCAGCTGATCGATCCGATTGCGGAAAATGGAAAAGGCGCCAATCGCGGGGATCGCAATGATCAGTCCGGCAACGGTGGTGACCAAAGCCTGGTAGATTCCCTCGGCCAGTTGCGGCGCCCCCGCGGTCCCTTGCGATACGGCGACCTGTTGAAACGTCATCAGCATCCCGGTGACGGTTCCCAGCAGCCCGACCATGGGGGCGATATTGCCGATCACCGAGAGGTACTCGATCCGGCGGAACTGCCGAGCGGCCTGTTCCTGAATCGCCTCTTCCAACGTTTTTTCCACGGCGGACCAGCCGAATTCCAACTCCGACATGCCGTGCATCAAGACGAACGAGAGGAAGCTCGGTTGTTGACTACAAATTTGCCGCGCCTCCGCCAGATTGCCTTGGACCAGCGCTTCGCGAACGCGATCACCCAAGCCATCCGGCAGCAAATCGCGGCGGCGGACCGTGAGGAGATGCTCGGCGACCAGATAGACGGTGGTCAGCGACAGGGCGATCAGCAGCAGCATGATCGCCACGCCGATCCAGCCGCCGGCAAAAAGGATCTTGAGAAAGTCCATGCCTGCTCCTAAGCTTCGATTGCCTGGCCCCCGGGCCCTGGCCCCTTACCAGGTGATCCGTATCATGATCGTAGCCAAAGGCGCGGCCGGCAATCCGGGTTGGCGAAGCGCCGGCGCGGTTAGCGCGCGAATCGCTCGCGGGCGGCGCGGGCTTCCGGAGTCCCTTCGTGGCGATCGACCAATTCTTGCCATAACGTGTTGGCCTCATCGGTCCGGCCCAATTGCTGTAATCGATCACCGGCCGCCAACAGCGCGCGTGCGCTCAACTGGAACTGATCGGGATAAAGAATTGGGATTCGCATCAAGGCCAGGGCACTGCGTTCGGGATCGTGCGTTGCCCATTGGTTGCCCACCAGCCACCAAGGCCCCGCTTGCCAGGGCTCGGGCAACTGGCGAATTTTTTGTTCTCGTTCCTCAAGCACGCTGGCGGCCGGGGGTTGAGTCTCCAAACGCCACAATTGGCATTCCGCCAATCGGGCGATGACGGGGTCGATATCGCGCTCCAATTGCCTCAGCGTCGCGACGGCGCTCTCGCGTTGGCGGCCGGCCAGACCGTGGCTGGCGCCGAGCAATTGGTAGATGGGTTGTTTGCTCTTCAGAAGCGGTTCGATCTGTCGTTCCAGCAGAGGATCGGGCCGGCCCGGCGACCAGGCCAGGGGTAGTGTGGATGCGAATCGAGACTTGGGATCGGACTGGAGCAGCTCCGCGAAGGCGGTCGCCGCCTGGAACCAGGAGCCCATTTCGCGGGCGGCTCGGACGCGTCCCGCCAAAAGCCTCTGGCGGAACCAGGCTGGCGTGGTTGCCTCGTTCCCTTTCCCAAATTCTGCGTAAGCGGATTCAAATTGGCGTTCCTGAAAAAGCTGTTCGGCGGGCAGTGCCAAACGGTCCCAAGGGGAAACGACGCCAGACACACGATCACTCGGAAAGGTCTGTTCGCGGTCTCCGCTGCGCAAGACCAATTCTTCCGCGTCGTAGCGGATGATCAGACCGGTCCGCACCATCGGGGCATTGTCGGCGTTTCGCAGGTGCACCTCGTCTTGTGCGCAGCCGCGGGGGAGCGGAATCGTCAAGAGTGCCAGCAGGACGCAGAGAGTACGAATCACAGATCGAACGCGTCGAGTTGATCGATCAGCCGATCGAGTTCATCTTTGTCGCGCGGGGCCGAGTCCTCCGCGCGATTGTTTCCACCGCTATCGCCCACGGCGGCGCGTCCCGCCATGACCAGCTGTTCATCGCGCTCGGCGATCGCGACTTCGGCCGCCGATTTATTCTGCTCCGGGGCCCCAAACAGCTCGGACAAGTCGATTTTCAAGCTGGCGCCGACCTCCGGTGAACCGGCGATGGCCGGCGTCTTATGCTGCGGGAACATAATCGCGTTTTCCGGACAGACGCGACTGCAAGCCGGGCATCCCTTCCGGCAGTTGTCCGCTTGTTCGACCAGAATCGTTTCCAACTTGTCGACGCCGTACACGCCAAACAAGCAGAAGTCGATGCACTCCATGCAATTCGTACAGCGGCTGTAGTCGATCACCGGGTACCAACGCCGCTCCGCAGTGGCTTCGATGCGTTGCACCGTTCCCGGCGCGTCGTCCCCCGGTGCATTGGAACTGGAATCGGCGCCGGCAACCGGCGTTGGCATGGAGGCGCCGCCGCCACCGTGGGACTCGCCGTTGTCTCGCACCGACGGGTGCAACCAGGACGATGACGCCGAGCGCGCGTCGCCAAGCGGCAGCGGCGTGTCATTGGTGGGTTGGGCATACCGAGCCAACTGATCGGAGGTTGGTTGGCGCGGGTGACCGTTGCCGTTGGCCGACCCCAAACCGAGGCCGAGGCCGACGAACTGCAAGCTGTTTTCCTGGCGGATTCGGCGGATTTCCGCGACGAAGTCTTCGGCGCGTGGGGAGACACGGAGATCCAGACAATAAATACTCCGCGCCGCACGCGGTCGTTGATCGACGACTCGCGGTTTGGCGTCGGCTGCCTCCTGCGGGTCGAATTCCCGGTCCTCTTCTTCCTCGTCGTCGTCGCTGTCATCCGCGGCAACCAACAGGGTCGTTCCGACGATTCCGGAAATATGCTGGCGATCCAGAATCCAATGGGCAGCCCGGGGGAACAACCACGCGCAGACCACCATCGGTCCCGAGATGCTTTGCAGGGCCAAAAGGCCGGTGCTCTCAGGGGTCAAGTCGTACAAGTTGGGGACGACCACCACATCGGTGCCCGGCTCCATAATCAGCTGGGCAACGACGTCTTCCTCCAGTTGCCGGCGGACCGGGTTCTGGCTTTGTCCTTGCGAGATGACGACGGTCAGTCGAGCAGGCATCGGGTGGAATCGGGCTAGGGGAAGCAGGGGGGGGGGGCGAAACCGGGCAAGCGGAGTTGACTCTAGATTCTAGCAGGAAGTTGCCGCTGGCCCAAGCTTCCTGTGCTGTGTGGGATAAACTACACTGGAAGCTTTTCCGACCCGCCCGCCTATTGCGACGCAGCGCGTCGCGCGCCAGAAGCGAATGCCTCGCCGCCCGTCTGAACCCCGCAAACGCAAACGCGCACCGCAGCAGAGCGCTCGCGGCCTTACTCCCGTGCGATCCTCGAAGTCGCGGACTTCGGCACGGCGGACTTCGGCACGGCAAAGGATATTGAAGCGAAAATCGGCAGGGCGAAAATCGGCGCGGCGGTTCGCCAAGCAGCGATTCGCTTGGGCGGATTTGCCCATCGAAGAGTTGTTGGACGTCCGATTCAACGAATTGGGCTTGCGGATCGAAGGGACTTGGCTGGAGGAGCAAGTCCATCGGCTCTACGCTGAACTGGCGCATCGCGGCATTGCCCTCCGCCCGCATTGTTGGTTGGCCGAGGAGTGGTTTTCGCCCGACGGGATCCCGGGAATCGCGATCCCGTTTTACTTGGCGCATCCTCGCCTGATGCGGCTGGAACGCAAGTTCATGTTGGAGGTGGAAGGGGGCAATCCCGCAACCTGCATGAAGATCCTTCGGCACGAGACCGGCCATTGTCTGGACTCGGCGTACCGTCTGCATCGTCGGCGGGACTGGCAAAGAATGTTCGGAAACGCGTCGCAGCCGTATCCGGAATATTATCAGCCGCGTCCGTACAGCAAGAGTTTCGTGTTGCACCTGGACTTGTGGTACGCCCAGAGCCACCCCTCGGAAGACTTTGCCGAGACATTCGCTGTCTGGCTCAAACCGCGCTCGCAGTGGCGCAGCCGCTACCAAGGCTGGCCCGCCAAGAAGAAGCTGGAATTCGTGGAAGACCTGATGGAGTCGCTTCGCGACCAACGACCGCAGGTGCAATCGCGGCAGCATGCGTATTCGATCCGGCAGGAATCCAAGACCTTGCGCCAACACTACAACGAGAAATGTCAGCGCTATCTGGTCGATATTCCGAGCTTTTACGACCGGGACTTGCTCCGTTTGTTTTCCGACGCCGCGGAATTTGCCGACAATCCCACAGCAGCCAGTTTCTTGCGAAAACACCGGAAATCGCTGCGACAAACCATTTCGGTTTGGACGGGGCAATACCAGTACGTGATCGATCACATTATCGGCGAGATGATAACTCGGTGTCGCCAATTGAGTTTGCGAATGCGCCGCGGCGAGCGTACGACTCGACGCAACGCCCTGGTGATGATCACGGTCCAAACGATGAATTATTTGCACGCCGGACACCACCGCTTGGCGCTTTAGAATCGTAGTCTTCGGAACGCCGCGTTGTGCCAAAAGGATCCCCCATGGCGACGAAGAAGTTCAAACCGCTCAAGATCGTGGCGTTGATGCACGCCGACCTGGTCCCCCCCGATTCGTTGGAGGGATGCTCGGAAAAACAAATCCAGGAATGGAAATGCGAATACGATGTGACTACGACCTTGCGGGAGATGGGGCATCAGGTGGAAAAGGTCGGCGTCGTCGACGATCTCGGAGCGATCCGCAACGCGATCTCCACGGTGCAACCGGATATCACCTTCAATCTGCTGGAGGAATTTCACCGCACCACGGTCTACGACCAGCACGTCGCCAGTTACCTGGAGTTGATCCAGCAGCCGTATACCGGGTGCAATCCGCGCGGACTTTTGCTGGCTCGCGATAAGGCGCTCTCCAAACAGATCATGCTGTATCACAGGATTGCCACCCCGCGCTTCATGGTGGTCCCTCGCGGTCGCAACGTACGGATCCCCAAGCGACTGGAATTCCCCTTGCTGGTGAAATCGACGACGGAGGATGCCTCGCTGGGACTCAGCCGCAGCTCGGTGGTCACCGACCTGGAGTCCCTGAAAAAGCAGATCGCACACTGCCACAGCCACATCGGGACCGATGCGTTGGTCGAGGAGTACATCGAGGGGCGCGAGTTCTACGTGGGGATCATGGGGAACGATCGTTTGAAAGTCCTCCCGGTGTGGGAATTGACCTTCAAGAAATTGCCGCAAGGGGTCCCCAATATCGCCACCGCCCAGGTCAAGTGGGACTACAAGTACCAGGAAAAGGTGGGGGTCGAGACGGGTCCGCCGCGGGAGCTGTCGACATCGGTTGCGGCCCATATCGCGCGCGTCTGCAAACGAGTCTACCGGGCGTTGTGTATGAGCGGGTACGGGCGGATCGATCTGCGGATGAAGGAGAACGGCGAAATCTACGTCCTGGAAGCCAACCCCAATCCGAATTTGTCGTACGGGGAAGACTTCGCCGAATCGGCGGAGGCGGTCGGCATTTCGTACCGCAACTTGCTGACGCGCATCGTCAAGCTCGGACTCGCCTACTCTCCAGCTTGGCGAAGTTGAGCTTTCTATTAGAATGAAAGAAGCATGCATCGGGAGGCGGCCGGATGCCAGGCGTGGGCATCGCATGTTCGTTGCCCGTCGTTTCTAATTTTCTTCGCCGTCCGGGGAGTACCCACCCATGCCTCTGCTTCGATCGTCGTTCCGCCGCCATGCCGTTCTGGCCGCAGGTTTGTTGAGCGGGACCTGGCTGGCCGGCTGCAGCGAGAACCGCTTTGAATCGGGCGCCTATCTGTTGAAGCTCCGCGAACTGGAGTCCAAGATCGAGCAGTTGGAGGGGGGAGGCAATTCCGCTCAAGTTGCCGCAATGCAGCAGCGAATCGAGCGGCTGGAAGCCCAACTCAAACAATTGCGCGAGTCCAAACCGGTCGCGAACGGGGGAAATTCGGCCGCCGCTCCTGCGTCAGTCCAAGCGGATCCCGCCAGCGAGCAGCCTGCCCAAGCGGCCCTGGAAAATGCCGGCGCACTCCTGCAAAAGGACGAAGCCGGTTGGGTGACCTCGGTCGATTTGGCTGACGCGGTGATCGACGAAGACTGTCTGGCGGCGCTAGCGAAATTGACGCGCGTCGACCAGATTTCGGCAATGGGCCGCAGCGTCGACGATGCCCTCATCCAATGCATTTCCGGCCTTTCCAGCGTGCGAGAGCTGTCGTTGGAGAAGGCGCCGATTCACGGAGAGTCCTTCGCCCCACTGGGCAAGCTGCCCAATCTGCAGGTCCTGCAGTTGTTTCGCTCCAGCATCGGCGACGAAGATCTGGCGGTCCTGGCGACGTTTCCCAGCGTGCAGCAATTGCGGCTGGGACAAACCAAAATCGGCGACGAGGGACTCGCGCACTTGCGCGGAATGACCAACCTTGTCGCGCTCGACCTGAGCGACTGCAATCGCGTATCCGACGCGGGCCTGACCAACCTGAGCCAGTTGCCCAAACTGAAGTTCATCAAAGTCTGGGGACCGCAGATCACCGATGAAGGGATGCGGACCCTGGGACAAATGCCCGCCCTGGAAGTGATCGGGATCAACGATACCCGAGTCACCGATGTCGGAGTTGAAGCCTTGGCTGGGTTGCAAAAGCTGAAGGAATTCTCGGCGACACGCACAGCGATTGGCGACCGAAGCCTCGCTGTCTTCGGCCAAATCCCGACGATTGCAATCCTGCGACTGCGCGATACGAATGTCTCGGATGAGGGGATCGCTCATTTGAGAAACTGCGCCCAGCTAAAAGTCATCGACCTCAGCGAAACGAGCTCTCCGGGATTGACCGCCGTCGGGTTGCGGACCCTGCGCGGGATCGAGAGCCTGGAGGAGCTCAACCTCTGGTCGACCACGATCGACGACGCCGCCCTGACCGAACTG
Source organism: Pirellulaceae bacterium (assembly GCA_041740495.1). Classification (GTDB taxonomy): domain Bacteria; phylum Planctomycetota; class Planctomycetia; order Pirellulales; family Pirellulaceae; genus JANMEB01. The sequence goes on along the minus strand of JBGSLW010000082.1, from coordinate 27,728 downwards.
GCGGGACACCCTCGACTGAAGTGGTTGAACCTGGACAACACCCAAGTGACCGACGCCTGCCTGGCGACCTTGGCCACGTTCCCCCAACTCAACTGGCTGCATATTGGCTCGACCAAGATCAGCGACCAATCGGTCGAGGGGCTCCTGGCCCTCTCGAACCTGAAGACTCTGACGATCCGTCAGTCAGGGATCAGCGAAGCGGGCTACGTCCGACTCCGCGACGCCTTCGCCGCCCGCGGCGGAGAGACGATCGGCCCCTGAAAGGCGATGGGCAATTCGAAAACAAAGGTGTCAGGAACCGAAACGGATAAACGGCTTGGCCTGGCAAATAACATCTGCCCCCAAAGATAGCGAAAGGGGGTAGGAAACGATGGCGCCGCGTTGGTGGCTTGGCGGGAACATAGGTGTACGTACGTACACCTATTGGACGGCGGTCCCGTGTGCGAGATTTTTTTGAACTGCGGCCTACACCCTGGCGAGTATCGGTCGCGCGAAAGGGGCTCGCCGCGAGATCCTGTCCCGTTTCGGCCTCGGGAAGCTGCTTTTGGGTGGAGAGTCGTCGGCTCGGCCGAAGAACAGTGGTGGGTGGGGCGTGTCGGTAGGTCGATCGTGAATGCTCCTCGGGGATCAACCCCGAGGCATCCTGTGGGGCTAAGAAGGGGTGTTGGCCAGGGCTGTGGGTAGGTCGATCGTGAACGCTCCTCAAGGATCAACCTCGAGGCATCTCTGAGCGTTCACGGCATGTCCGGCGGACCGGACGAATGCCGCTCGCTTGCCGAGCAAATCGTTGCGCTTCCAGATATAGAATGCGGCCCACCCCTCTCTATTCTGTAGATGCGTTCTTCCGTGAGTAACGCGTCCATCGGCGCGTCGTGCTGCGCGGCGGGAACCGTCGGAAAGAGCTGGCATTCGAAGGCGATGGCCAACCGAAAAGGCCGCCCGGGGGGACTCCGCGCGAGGAGCCGATCGTAGTAGCCTCGTCCTTGTCCGATTCGCGAGCCATCCTGTCCAAAGGCGACGCCCGGAATCACCGCCAAATCGATCGACTGGATGTCGACGAACCGTTCGGAGTGTGTCCACAGTTCCTCGCGCGGCTCCAGAATCCCCAACGTTCGCGGGGCCAGGTCGTCCAGCGAGCGAAGTTCGAACAGCTGAAGTTCGTTCTGCAGGCAGAGCGGGACAACGATCGACTTGCCGGTTGCCAGGCCTTCGTGCAACGCGGGGAGTGTGGCGACTTCATCACCGCATCCCACGTAGCAGAAAATGCGATTGGCCGCGCGGTATTCGGGCAGTTCGGTGAGCAGGGCCAAGAGCCGAGCACTGGCCGATTCCCGGTCGGGCATGGCGGCGCGCCGTCGCCGGGCTTCACGGCGATAGTCCGATTTCGTGATGAGCTCGGTCATGCCAGAAGGAAACTCAGGCGAAGTGCTCTAGAACCAATGCATGCAGCGCCAAATCGCTGAGCGACGTGGAACTTGGCGCAACCTTGCCGGGAAGCAAGACGATGCTCTCTCGGTTGCTCTCTTCGGTGACGATTCCATGCGAGCCGCGATTGAGTGTGGCATCCAGCGGGATCGACTTGGTGGCCAAGTCAAAATGCAACTCGATCGGGTCGTATCCCGGTTTCCGATGGATATCGACGGTCCGGGCGAACGCGGGGGCCCGCGAGTCTTCCATCCAGTAGTAGTACGCCTGCCAGCTGTGTGGTTCGGAGAGCACGACCAGGTCACCCGAGCGGGGGTGGCCGATCCCTTGGTCCGATTGTTGCTTTCGATCCCAAACGGCGGCGATTCCCGGTTGCCGCCGCAATACCTCGGCAATCTTCGCGGTCCGTTCGAGCGCTTCTTCCCGCACGTACACATGGGAAAATTGATGATCGACCAGGGCGAAGGCGTGGCTTTTGGCGAAATCGAGCAGTTCGCCGTCGGGACCATCGACGACCTCCAGCCAACCCTGTTCCCGCAGAATCCGATTGGGAAAACTGACGTGATCGGTTGGTGCGATCACGTATTCGCTGGCGACCAGCCAGGCGACTGGGCCGCCGTACGCGGCGTCGATCTGCTGACCGAATGCTGCCAGGCCCTGGTCGAGTTCGGCGAGGGCGGCTTGTGCCGCCGGGCTATCGGGTCCTGATTTCTGTGCTGCGTAGTCGAGATGCGGCACGTAGATATAGAAAAAATCAGGTCGCGCGCGGCGGGCGAGAAAAGCCGCCGAATCAAGAATCCATTGGGTCGACTTGAAATTGGCGAGCGGCCCCCAGAAATGCTGCAACGGGAAATGCCCGAGCGCCGCGAGCAACTCGCCGTACAACGCCGTCGGCTGGGTGTAGCACCAGAGTGACTCACTGCCGTCCGGGTTGTGGACCGGCGCCGGCATGCAGACATAATCCGCGCCGCAGCGTTTGCTGAGCATCGGGAACCAGGCGGCGGTCGACTTGTTCGTAGCGCGGAGTGCGTCCCAAATCTGCGGTCGTTGGATCGCTTCGTTTCCAAACGTCCACATTTCGAGTTGGTTGTTGCGGGGATCGTACAAACCGTTGGCCACAATCCCGTGTTCCTGCGGCCGGCAACCGGTCAGCATCGTGGCTTGCGCGGGCCAAGTAACCGCAGGGAAAGTGTGGTCGAGCTGCCGCAGCTCGGCCGTCCGACAGAGCTGACTCAGGCCGGGCATCTGCGCCAGATCGCGGCGGCGGAGCCCTGGGATCGAGAGAAACAGCAGTGGTTCGGACATGGTTCAAGGCAACTCGCGGGAAACGACTCGCGGTCAAGTTAACTCGTGCGGAATGCGAAACAGCGGCCGAAGAAACTGGAACGCCTGTTGGGCGAATCGCACGCCGTCGTGGCTATGTTGGCTCAATTCGACATGCACTCCTCCAGTGTAGCCGACTTCCCGCAGTGCTTCGATGACGGGCGGGAAGTGGATGTCCCCTTCGCCGAACATCAGATGGCGGTGGACCCCCGCTTTCATGTCTTCCAGATGCACATTGGCCAGGCGCTCTTTCCAGCGTGCGATGTAATCGGCGATCGGTACTTCTCCCTGACAGAATAGATGTCCGACATCGAGCGTGAGTTTGAGCTGGTCGTCGTCGATCCACTGGAGCAGGCGTTGGAAGCTGTGCATCGTGTCGATGAACATATCCGGTTCGGGTTCGAACGCCACGACGACTCCGTGTTGCGAGGCGAAGTCCAGCACGGCGCGCAAGCCGCCGGCCAACCGGTCGAGAGCCGCCTGGTCGTCGCAATCGGGCGGCTTGACGCCGGACCACAGCGACACGCAGCTACTCTCGAAGTCCGCCGCCAGTTCGATGCAGTACTTCAGGAAGTCGATCCGTCGGTTGCGCCCCGACGCTTCGTTGGCCAACAGGGTCGGCTGATGTTTGTGGCGGGGATCCAACAGGAAACGAGCTCCTGTTTCGATCGTCGAGTCCATTCCATGGTCGCGGAGGAGTTGGCGCACGGCGATCCGCTGCTGCCCGACATCGGGGCGGCCGGGCGCCAGCAATTGGTGGTCGACCGTCAGCGCGACGCTCTGGTAGCCGATTTCTGCCAGTATTTCGAGGGCCTGCCAACCGTCGTGATTGGATAAGCCGTTGGTGTTATAACCGAGTTGCATTCCAAGCAGGCTTGAAGGAAAGGGCGTGGCCTGGCAGACGAAAGTCACGTCGCCCGGATGCGGCGAGCCACGGCGAGTCCGATTCCCGCCAGGGACAGAATCACCAGCGGCGGCCAGCCGGCGCCGCTGCTCGCCGCATAACACAGTATCGCATCCAACAGGGGTATTGAAAACAGACCCCACTTCACTCCCCTTTGGACGCGAAGGGGTTCCGGCCTCCGCATTGCCTCCAAGACCGGCGCTACCGCGACCAACAGTGCGCCGGCCGTCATAATCAAAAGGGTCGCGGCGGTCCGATTGTCCAGAGCCGAGGGCGAGTCCAACCCGGCGACGCGCAGCGCGCCCCAACCCAGAGCCGCACCTCCGGCCAGGAGCAGCACCAGGCCGACACCCAACGGCCACCTGGAACTGCGAGTTGCCTCTTGGCGGGACACCGTGGTGATTCCCGCCACGTAGATGCCGAGTGCTCCGGCGATTCCGACTTCGGTCACCGTCCAGCCCAACGGTCCTGGGCCGATCGCGGCGGTACTCATGCTGAGAAGCAAATTCACCGATCGGCAGAGTCCCATATTCCATGGCCCCAGCCAGGTCGACTTGAGAACGAAGTTGTAGGTAAGTATCAGCACCACCAATGCCCCGGTGCACGCGAGCGTTCGCCCCAGCGGCGTCCATCCGTGATTGCCGTGAACCCCGAGCGTAGCCAACAGCGCGGCCAGGATCCCGACCAGCAGCAATGCCAAGCCGACTCGCCGTGCGGTTGGCAAAGAAATTCTTCCGCTGGGGAGAGGCCGCTCGGGACGTTCCTTTTGATCGACGGCGAAGTCCGCAACGTCGTTGAGCACCATTCCCGCCAGGTAGAGCGCTGTGGAGGCGATCAGCAACATCGCGAGAGGATAGCCCGGCAGCCAACTGGAATGTGCCAGCCAGTACCCCATCAAGACATTGGTAAGCAGGGTCGGCAAAGCCGAGATCCGCAGCAATTGAGCCCAGGCGAGGTAACGACTCATAGGGACCTTCGCGGGGGGAAAGTGTCACGGCGCCCGACGAACGCCTGGCAAGCGGCGTTTCGCGGCTTGAAACAGTCGCTCATAGTCCGCGCGAACTTAAAAAAATTTGCGATCGCCTGCTGGCAACTTTGGCTTTGTCCGATTTCATCCTTGGTAATTAGAATGGTAGGAGATCCTGTGCGGGGTTTGCCTGGGGTCCAGGCGAGAATCAGGGGAATGGGCTGCAAATCAGATGGGATGGGAAGCTTGGGCCACGCTGGCCTGCATCGGACTGATTTTTGCAGCTTTGGTGCGGAATTGGGCGCCACCCGACGTGCTTTTTCTGGGAGGTGCGGCCAGTTTGACCGCACTGGGAATCATTTCACCGCAAGAAGCGTTCGGCGGTTTCTCGAATCCAGGGATGCTGACGGTGGCGGCGTTGTTCGTGGTGGCGGCCGGGGTGCGCGACACCGGCGTGTTGGACTACCTGAGTCAACGGATCTTGGGGGGTGCCCGCACAGAGCGGGGTGTCTTCGCCCGGCTGGCGGGCTTTGTCATGCCGCTGTCGGCGTTCTTTAATAATACTCCCATCGTGGCGATGCTGGTCCCGGTGGTGATGGATTGGTGTCGCCGTAATCAAGTGGCGCCGTCGCGGCTTCTGATTCCGCTATCCTACCTGACGATTTTGGGCGGAACGTGCACGCTGATCGGCACCTCGACGAACCTGGTGATCAATGGGCTGATGTTGCAGAATGGCATCCGAGGGATGCATCTCTTTGAGTTGGCATGGGTAGGAATCCCATACGCGATCGTGGGCGTTGTGTACCTCTACTTTTTCGGACTGCGTTTGCTGCCGAACCGTGCGGAGTTCCTGGAGCAGTTGGGCGAATCCCGTCGCGAATACATTACCGAGATGCGAGTGGAATCGAACTGCCCGCTGGGGGGAAAGACCGTAGAGAATTCTTCGCTGCGCGGTTTGAACGGGCTTTTCCTGATTGAAATCGATCGAAACGGAGAGATCCTCGCCCCGGTCCGACCCGAACAAGTGATTCAGCATGGCGACCATTTGATTTTTGCGGGCGTGGTGAGCACGATGGTCGACCTGGAAAAAATTCCGGGGCTGACGCCTGTGGCCGATCCGAATTACGATATCTCGCCGAAACACAAGAGCCGGCGGCGGCTGTGGGAGGCGGTGGTTTCGCCCACTTCGCCCTTGGTCGGGAAGACGTTGCGCGACGCCGATTTTCGAGCCACCTACGGAGCCGCCGTCTTGGCGATGCACCGCGGCGGCCATCGGATTCGCGAAAAACTCGGGTCGGTGACGATTCGGCCAGGCGACACGATGCTGCTGCTGGCGGCCCGGCATTTTCGGCGAGCCTTCCGGAACGATCCGGCGTTCTACCTGATCAGCGACGTCAGCGAATGGCGCCCGTTACGCCCCGATCGAGCCTGGGTTGCCCTGGGCATTTTTGCCGCCTTGATCTTGACGATAACGATGGGGTGGTTGTCCACCGAGGTCGCCGCGATACTGGCGGCGCTGGCGATGATCGTCGTCCGCACGATCTCGACCAGCGACGCGCGCAGAAGCATCGATTGGCAGGTATTGATCACCATCGCCGCCTCGTTTGGGATCGGGACCGCGCTGCAGAATTCAGGGGCAGCCGCGACGATCACGCAGTTCGCGTTCTCCGTAACGCAGGGCTGGAGTCCGATTTTGGCGCTGGCCGTTATCTATCTGGTCGGATCGGCGGTGACGGAGGTCATTACCAACAACGCGGCGGCGGTATTGATTTTTCCGTTTTGCCTGGAGGCGGCTCGGCTTTATCAAGTCGATCCGCGTCCGTTCTTGATCGCCTTGACGTTGTCCGCCTCGGCCAGCTTCATGACGCCGATCGGCTACCAGACCAACATGATGGTCTATGGGCCGGGGGGTTATCGATTCGGGGATTTTCTGCGGATCGGCAGTCCGCTCAATACGCTTTTATGGATCACGGCGGTGATCTTGATTCCGCGCATCTGGCCGTTCTAAAAAAAAATGAGTCCGGAAGGCCAAACTGACCTTCCGGACTTCCCCCCTGGTTGTCCCGTGAAGTACGCCAGGGTACTCCCAGGCCAATCAATACGATGTGAGCCGTGCCAATAGTTATCGGCCGGCGAGCCGGGAGACTTTGGCAAAATCTGCGGATTCTACGGCGACTGCAGGTTGGGCAAGGTTCGCCGGACAATTCAGCGGGCTGGAGCGATTTCGGTGAATCGCGCGGGAAGCTTTGCCGATTGTAGCGATAGGAGAAGGTGCCCCCATTCCACTCGTCAGGGAATCGATGCCAGCAAAATCCGCGAACCGAGGCCCCACCACGCCGAACGCCACCATCCTTTTTCCGACGATGCTCGGATTGGCGTGCTACTTCGTCTTTATGTCGTTGGTCGAATCGAACGCGGGCACCGCGCCGCTGGTCTATCGCTATTTCGCCGGGCATTGGATTTCCAAAGCGACGACCGCTCTGGCCTGGGTAGGTGCAGCCGCCTTGGCCGCCCACGCGCGGATCTTGTGGCAACAGCTGCGCGGCCGCCGGACTTTTGAGCCGGTGGTCGACAGTGCACTCGATGAACCGGCGCAGGCACGCGTATTGCTCGATCAACTGGTGCAGTGGGATCGCGGGGTGCAAACGCACTTCCGCACGCGGCGTTTTCGTGCCGGGCTTCAATTCGTGGAGCGCAACGGTTCGAGCGACGGTTTGAATGACGAGCTGAAATATCTGGCCGATATGGACGTGCAGCGGCAGAGCGACCACTACGCGTTTGTGCGAATCCTGATTTGGGCCACACCGCTGTTGGGCTTCTTGGGGACCGTGCTCGGGATTTCCCAGGCGTTGGGCTCGATCCAACTCGGGCCGGGAAGCGAGTTCCAACAAATGATGAACTCCCTCCGCGACAACCTGTACGTTGCGTTCGACACCACCGCTTTGGCGTTGACGCTGTCGATCGGACTGATGTTCTGCATGTTTCTGGTCCAGCGACAGGAAACGTCTTTGCTGGCGGCGATCGACCAGGAGGCTGAGGATCAGTTTGCGACGTGGTTTACCGGCGGGAACCAGTCTTCCGACCATCAGATCCGGGCGATGCATCGGATCGGCAAGGCGATGGTCGCCGCCACCCATGAGATGAGCCAGAAGCAGATAGAGATTTGGCGGCGGTCGATCGAATCGGCTCAGTCGGCCTGGCTGCAGGCCAGTCGCAACACCTACGAGTTGGTCGATTCGCATTTGGGTCGCACGCTCCAGGAGGCACTTTCGCAAATGTCGGTCCAATTGGCTGGGACCATCCGGCAACTCGATCAAGCCTTGGACGAACGGGCTCGGCAATGGCAGGACCGATTGGTCGTGGTCTCCCAGCAAATCGTGGAAGTGCAACAACAGACAGCGGATGAACAGCGGCAGGCGACCGAGTTGTTGACCGCCAGCTGGGCGCGAAACGAAGGCGTCGGGGAACTAGAACTAGGGACTTTGGTCGACTCGTTGAATCTTCTGTCGACGCGAATGCAACAGTTCGTGCAGATGACTGCGGAGGGGGCTGGCCGTCCCACGTCGGAGCGATTGCGCGCGGTGACCAGCGGACTGCAGGTCTTCGATGATTTGCGGGGGGACCGGGCCGCATGAGGAGTCGAGCCGCTTCGGGGAGCCAGGCCAATGTTTCGCTGTTTCCATTCCTGGCGGTTTTGATTTGCACGATGGGGGTCATGCTGCTGCTGCTGGTCTTGGCGGTGCACGTGGCGGATGAGGCAGAGCGCACGGCGTCCGCATCGGCCTCAGGATCGCTGGCCGCGACCTGGGAAGAGATGCGCGGGGAACTCGAATTGACCGAGCTGAAAACCGCTGCTGTGTTGGACTCGCGACAGCAGTTGCAGCGTGAGCTCGAGCAGGCGCGGGCCCGCCGAGGACATATCGAAAGCGAGCTGGCGAATTTGGAAAATCGCTTTCTCGATCTGCAGCGCCAGTTTCGGGACACCTCCGATCCAGGCCAATTGGACGCGGCGCACCTGGTCGAAGATGCGGAGCGAATCCGTGGGGAAATTCGTCAGGCGACTGTTACATTAGAATCGCTGCGGCGAGAATTTACGACTCGACCCAAGATGTACAGTATCGTCCCGCATCGGTCGATTCATGGGACCGACCGTCGCCCGATTTACCTGGAGTGCCTGGAAAATGAGATCGTATTTCAGCCGGCCGGAATTGCGGTTCCCGCTGCCGAGCTGGAACCCCCGATCCTGCCGGGAAATCCGCTGGACGTGGCCCTCCATGCGGTGCGGTCGTATTGGTTGAATCTGAAGCTGGCGGGCGCGGAAGGGAGTCCCTACCCGTTGCTGGTCGTTCGTCCGGGCGGCGCGCGGACGTATGCGTTGGCGCGGCGGGCGATGCAGAACTGGGATGATGAATTCGGGTACGAGTTGATCGAACAAGAAAAGTTGTTGGATTTCGGCGAACAGGATCCGACGCTTACGTCGCACTTGCGACAGACGCTGCAGACCGCCCGAGCCCAATACGCGGTTCTTCGCGAGGCCGCACTGCATCAGCAGGCTCGAGCCGAAATGCAACAAGCGGCGGAGGGCTCCGGAGGGCTGCGTGCCTCGCCGCAGGGTGGTTTCATCGTAGCGGGTTCTCGACAGCCGGCAGGGAAAATTCGTCCGCGCGACGACGAGACCGCCACAGGGACGCGTGGAGAACGACTTGGGAACGCAGCAATGAATTCGAGTCCTGCGCCAACCGGCCCCGGCGGATTAGTGGCCTCGCAAGATGCAAAAACGGGGACGCGTGACGATCCGACTGCGGATCAACCGGGTCGCGACTCGCCCCTCAACTTGTCCGCAGGACTTGCCAACCGCAAGCAAGGGGGCGTCCCAGCGGAGGGCGGGGGTGAGGCGACGACCGATTCGGAGTCCACCGGACCACCGGCGAGCGGCAAGTCGCTTCTGACAGCCGCGGCGCCCTACTCGCTGGCGGAATCGCGCGGTGCGAATTGGGCCGTCCCGGCCTATCAGCCCAACGCCACGGCGTATCGACGTGTCGTCACCATCGAGTGCGGCGCGGAAGGGCTAACCCTCCATCCGTCGACTCCGGAAGAGGCACGGCAATCGATTCCCTACGACGAGAACCTGGTCGGGACCACCGATCAGTTGGTCGACGCGCTGTGGACTCGGATCAAGGGGTGGGGGATCGCCGAGCGGAATGGTTATTGGCTTCCCGAACTCCGTTTCATCGTCCAAGCGGAAGGTCGGGCGCGATTCGACCGGTTACGCATCTTGTTGGCCGACAGCGGACTGGATTTGACGGAGTCGCCGCAATGAAACGCCGCAGGCGAATGCGAACGGAGCCGTTCTCAACCGAAGAAATCGGCAGCGACTCGTTTCTGGATACGATTGCGAACCTCGTCGGTGTGCTGATCATCCTGGTGGTGGTGGTCGGCGCCCAAACGCAGAACGGGCCGCGCGAGTCGCCGGAGCAACGCGAGTTGGCTCAACAGATCGCCGCCACCGAAGGAGAACTGCGCGAACAACGGGAGGTCGAGCAAGCGGTGCGCGGCGAGCAAGACCGCATCGCCCAATTGCTGGAGGCGGAGAATCGCATGCTGGAGTTGCGCTCCGCAGAACGACAGCAGGCGCTGGTGACGCTCCAGCTGCTGGAGGACGAGTTGACCGCCCGGCGGCGCCGACTGGCCGACTCCGAACAACAGGCGCTTCAGTCCGCCGACGAAATCCAACAACTCTATCGCCAACTGGCCGACGTGCAGGGGCAGGTCCAGGCGCTGCGCGCCGAATCCACGACGCGAGAGACGATCGAGCATTTCCCGACGCCGATCGCCCGCACCGTCTTTCGCGACGAAGTCCATTTTCGCTTGAGCGAAGGTCGGATCGCGTACGTTCCACTCGACGATCTGTTGCAGATGATGAAGGACGAGTGGCGGGTCCAAGCGGAAAAACTGCAGAACACCTCGCACTTGGTCGAAACGGTGGGACCGCTAGAAAATTTCCGTCTGCAATACGAGTTGAGCCGACGGACCGTGGTGCAGCAGACCGCCGCCGGCCCGGTACGGGGCGAGGCGGTCGAATTTGACCGTTTTGTGGTGCTGCCGACGCTGTCTCGCATCGGGGAACCTCTGGACGAGGCGCTCGCGGAGGGCTCGCTGTTCCGCCGAGCCATCGACCGATTGCAGGCCGACCGGCATACGATTTCTGTTTGGGTCTATCCGGATAGCTACTCCGAATTCAACCGGTTAAAGCGTTGGCTTTTCGAGCAAGGATTTCCCACGGCAACCTGGCCGTTGTCGCAAGGCGCACCGATCTCCGGAGGTCCCAATGGCTACCGCGCCACGGCCCAGTGATCGATTTAGATCTGGTCGACGGGACGTTTGACACGATGCCGCGTTTGCCGGCAGTCCTCGCAGGTGCCGTAGACAATCAGCCGATGGCTACGGACCTGGAAGTTGTTCTCGCGGGCAACCTGATCGCGAATCTTGATCAAATCGGCACTTTGAAATTCGATTAGTCGCTCGCACGACGAACAAAACAGATGCTCGTGCTGCGGGTAGCCGTAGTCGTGTTCGTAGACGGTGCGGCCGCCGACGTCGAACTTCCGCAAGAGGCCCGCGTCGACGAACTCCGCCAACGTGCGGTAGACGGTCGGGCGGCTGACGTATCCCTTGCGACCTCGTCGCGGCAAGCGCTCGATCAATTGATCCGCGTCAAAATGGTCGTGCGCGCTAAACACCTGTTCGATCAGCATCCGCCGCTGCTCGGTGTTTCGCATTCCCCGACTTTGCAGATACTCGTCGAACCGCTCGCGCGGGGAAAGCGACACATTGACCGGTGTGAGTGTGCGGGCCATTGCTACCCTGTCACCTGGCGCCGCGCGACGGCGGGCGCCGCGGACTAATGAAAATCGAATTTGCCGGTGTAGGTCTTCCCGTCGACAACAATCTCGACATCGGGGTGGCTGGAGGCCATCGCAGCCAAGTCCGCATCCACCAGACTGAATTCGCTGGCCAGGCCCCCCGCATCCGGATTGACCGGCGTCAATTCGTACGATTTGCCACCCGCCAACGTCGTTTTGATCACAACCTTGTCCGCTTTGACCGGAAGCAGCGCATCGGGATCCTCCTTTTTTACCAGGAAGACTTGGACCTGATTGTTGGTCTTGTTCACGAGTCCTTCGGCGGCGAAGGGGGCGTCCCCCAATTGGAAGATCGGCCCGCCATGCGGACCATGCGCGTGCGAATGGGCTTCATCGTGCTCATGGTTCTCGGGGGTCGGAGCCGGGGCCGGCTTTGTCTCGGGCTGGCAACCGAAACTCCAGATCGCCAGAGCGACAAGTCCCAACCAACCGAACCGAACGAGCGACGAATTGCACATTGTTTAGGTCACTTTCCTATGAACGATGGATTCGAACCGCAGGCCAGCGCCATGCGGCAGAGGAGTCAATCGGCTGCGAAGCGAACAGCCGACGCGCCTTATTTTGCGCGGTTTTGGCGAAAAAGACAACCGTCGCCTGCCGGCGACGACACGTTCGCAACTTGCACTCGAGCCTTATGCCTATCCTAGGACCCTCACTCCCGCCCTCGGGGGTCGTGCATTTCGGGGGCAACTTATCCCCCCCTCCCTCGTTTAACGCCCAGCCGGAGGCGCCGGCTCAACAGCGCCAGCAGCTCAGTAGCTCAACAGCTCCAGCAGCTCAGTAGCTCAACAGCTCAGCGGCTCCGGTAGCTCCAGCGGCTAGGCTGAAGCCGGCGCCTCCGGCTGGGCGTTAAACGAAGAACGCACAGTAGCGTTAAACGAAGAACGCACTATTGCAGTGAAGCGAGACAGCACGACTACGTTGGATGGGGGTGGGGGCGGGGCCGGCCGGTATGGGGAATCGTTCCTAGTTTGCACCGGGTTCACGCGGGAATCCGTGTACACCCAACGAATTCCAGGCGAGCCTGCCGTAGTGTCGAACAGCAAACGCCCATTGGTAAGCCGGAGCGCAAAAGATGGTTTCGTCCGTGGCTGGGGCGATCCACCAGGCCCCACGTTCGATCTCTTGTTCCAATTGCCCTGGCACCCAGGCCGCCGCGCCAAAAAAGACTCGGTAGGGCGTCTCCGCTTCCTGAGCCAACTTCAGCAATCCTTCCTTCGTCGCGTTGAAATACAGTCCGCATTGAACCTGTTGGTCGCCCAACTCCGCCTGCTGATGCAGGGCGAAGACAGGTCCGTTGCAAGGGCCTCCCAGTGAAATATTGCGCTGCGAGTCATTTACGTTGCCGGTCAACGTCGTCCACGCCCGCTTGATTTCTTCGTTGGGCGGACGATTCAACACCGCGCCGAACGCGCCGTCCTGGTTATGTTGCATCAGCAGCACGACGGCCCGCGCAAAATCGGACTCGTCTAGAGCGGGCGAGGCGATCGCCAACGATCCAGAAAAACTGGGGGTCGATGAAGGGAGTGGAAAGCGAATCGCGGGAATACTCCGAGTCGAACAAGATTCGCGAAGCGACAGAATGTCAGCCGCCATGCGGGGTCGTTGGCAAATTCGAGCAAACGTTATGCCAATTGAGATTATTGCGCGGCGAGGTCACGCCGATTTTTGCTCGAATTTTTGGATTGAGGCTTTAAGTCGGCCGCAATTTGGCGATAATTCGTAAGAGTTTGATCGATAGGGGCGCCGGACATCTTCATGGTCGATTTCGCATGAGAAAGGGGGAACGATGCCCCAAGAAAAATCGCAAAAATTGAGCGAGATCGTGGCTCAGCTAAGCTCGTTGACGAAGCCGGCCAGCTTGGACGAGTTGCATTCGATCTTGGGCGACCTGGAGATCGAGCGGGCCGATGTCGAGGACTTCTGCCTCTTCAACCCGCTCTGCTACTCCCGCAACCCCGTGGCGGCGAATGAGAACTTTGAGTTGCTTTGTATTTGTTGGTTGCCTGGACAGAGCAGTCTGATCCACGACCATACCGGATCGGCCTGCGGCGTGCGTGTCATCACCGGCGCAATGACCGAGACGATATTTGAGCGGACGACCGAGAATCGAGCGCGACCGGTGCGGACCAATCATTACGATGCGGGCTACGTCTGCGGCTCGTGCGACCGCGAGATCCACCAGATCAGCAATTTCCAGGCCGGCGACCGTGTGCTGATCACCTTGCACGTCTACTCGCCGCCGCTCGCTCAAATGAACAATTACGTCGACGAGGATTCGTCGAGCGTTTTGTACAGCTGCACCGCGGAATAGTGGAATTGGAAGCCAACCTTCCGTAGCAGTTCACTGAAGACGACATTGGCGCGCGGGACTTGTGCTTCGATTTGCAGAATCCCTCTTCGCGTCAAGTCGCGAATCGCGTCGACCAACAGAGTTTTGCCCAGCCCTTGATGCCGCAGCGCTTCATCGATTTGAATGCCGCGTAGACCGAATTGGGTCGAGTCCCATCCGGTTTCGGTGGGAGTGGTGTTGAGAAACACTGCCCGTCCGCATTCGCGATGGGTCTTGCGATCGACCAAGCGAAATTCCAGAAAATGGCGGAAGGCCTCTTGGTTGGCTTGCCACCAGCTGGCGGGAGGTGGATCGGTGGCAACTCGGATCTCGTATTGGCGATTGGCCAGTATCATTCGCCGATCGACGGGGGCGCGATATTCGGTCGTCGACAGGCCGAACACATCGATGAGCTGTTCCAACCGAAATCCGAAGGCTTCCAGTTGAGCGAGTTGGCGGGTGTCTTCGGTATCGACACCAGGGACAAAAGTTCCCCCCAACAGTCCTTTGTAGAATGGGCTGAAGGGGAAACCGCTGGCAAAGCGAAGTTCGCGGGCCCCGCCGCGCACCAAACTTGCCTGCACCGCGTTTAATAGCTGGTGGAACAGATCCGGGGGCGACCCGCCCGCCACCAGGACGACGCAAATCACGCCTCGCTGAAAGTCCAGTCCGGCCTGGTCGGCGGTCGGCAAATAACCGCCGTGGGCCAACCCGCAGATCCGCGTTCCCTCGACCGCCAACAAGAGGTCATCTGGACGAAAATACATTTTCGAGAGGACATGCGTCTCGAAAATCTCCGGCGTGAGCGGCGCAAACCGACCCGGCCGCGGTGCTTGTTGATTCCACAGCGCGACGATCTCCGGAACATCCGTATTCAGAAACCCACGAACGTCCATGGTTCCGCAAATATCCTGGCGCACGACTCTCCCGTTCGAAACGACCGCCATTATCGGCGGGCTGGAGAGGAATGCAATCGCTCCGGCGGTTACCAGACTTCTCGCGACAATTCGCAACTGCCGAAGAACGTCGCGTCGCGGAAGAAATAGGGAGTGAAGAATAGGTCCTGGGCTGCGAAGATCGTGACTTCCACGCGGACGTGTTCTGTCGAGCTATCAAAGTTCGCCGGAGTGATCACCACTTGGGCGTGCCGCACTCCCATCGTGTGCAATACAAAATCGACCGCCGATTGAATCCGCGCCGGATCGGTCCCCGGAAGAATTCCCGCTCGTGCTCCTTCGTACGCGGCGGCTCGAGCCGCGTGGCGCATGAAGTTGGCTTTGGCCACCTCGAAACTTCCCAAGAGGACGAAGACGACCAGCGGCAGTGCGATCGCCATTTCGACGAGCACAGCTCCACGGCGACGTAGGCGAGGGCGTTTCATCCAATAATCCCCTTCTTTTCGCAAGGCAAGTTCGTTACTCGGTCAAGGCAACCGGCAACGCCAACGCAATTTCGCGAAACGCCTCGATCAGCTGCTCGTTGGTGTCCGCGTGCAGGTGAATCCCACCGGTCTCGGCGGCAAGCTGTTGCATCATCGTCTGATTCGCCCCGGGGCTAAACGTGATCGTGTGCACAACGACCTTCGCCGATTGGGCGGCGGGCGCGACCAGCAGGGGACTGATCCCCGTATTGTGGTTTCCATCGGTCATGATGATCACGCTCCGTGTCACCAGCCGGCGGGCGGCGGGATCGTTCACCACGGAATCCAATCCGGCTTCAAGCCCCAAGCCGATCGCGGTCATCCCGTCGGGCACGACATTGGCGAACGCTTGTTCGATCGCATACAGGTCGGGTGTGAGTGGATGGAGCTTGGCGGCGGTGCTCGAATACGTCGAGAGCGACACGTATTCATCTTGCTCGGTGGTCCCCAATTCCGCCAGAAAAATCGAGAGGGCGTTTTGCAGCGCCGGAAAGCGCCCTTCGTGGTTCATCGAGCCCGAAACGTCCAACACCAGGGCGATATCGCGATCCAATCGGCCCGCGGTTGCAATCTGAACCGGCTCGACCTGGTTGACCCCGAACAGCGGTGCGAACATCAGGGGGACGGGCCCAGACGGAGAACCGGTTTGCCGACGCCCGGTCACCCGCACCGCGTTGGCGGGCTGTCCGCCGGCCGTAAACGAAAACGAACCGTCGGGCTGCGGGGCATTCCTTCCAAGCACGACATCGCTGCGTTCGATTTGCAGCGGCTGGCCAAACACGATATTGGCAGCGGCGACGGCGACCGCTGCGTCGATCGCGGCGGACTCGTCCTCCAAGCGACCCAGCGCCTCAGCGCCAGCTCGCGCGGCGGCATCCGTCGCCGTTCGCAATTCGGCACGGACCATGTGGACGTGAGCTACGTCCACTGCCAGGGCGGCTGCCAGAAACAGCAGGACGATGGTGGTGGCGATGAGCACGAGCATCGCCCCGCGCCGCGATCGACTTCGTCCGACTGAACGACGCCGATCCAGCGGCCGGGATACGGAACTCCAAGTCGATTGCGCGGAATTCATTCTTTCACCATCACAGCTTGGGCGGCGACCGTCAGCCCGCGGAACAGTCCCAGCGGCAACGGGCTGCTTTGGTCGCCCGGCGCCGAGGCGGTCACGGTCACCAGGGTACCGCGAGCCACGGCTCCCGGGTCCGAAGGCGTAAAGACGACAGTCAGTTGATCGATGTTGCGCCCCTCCGCGACGTCGAGCGCTGCTTCCAGCGCGGTCTCGGCGTTGCCGGTTTTTACGGCGACCTTAACCGCTTCGTAGGCGGATTGGACTAACGCTTGGCGGAGGAAGATCATCCCGGCAGCCTCCAAGGCGCCGTAGACGATCAACAGCAGCACCGGGAGGCAGATCGCCAATTCCACGAGCGCCGCGCCTTTGCGATTTCTAGTTGGCAGCTGCATGATCCGGTTCCGCGGACTCCGGCGAGTCCTGAAGGAGATGATGTTTTTCACACAATTGTCGGTAGTGGCAGTACTGACGTCGCAATGCATTGAATTCGTCGGCGGCTTGCGACCAGAAGTCCCCCTCGCGAAATCGCATTTCTTCCGTGTTCCCCAATTCGCTCAGTTCCCGCAATCCCCGCCGCAAACGGGCAATCGGCCCGACAAAGCGATGGCTGAAGCGAACGACGTCCAACATGAACGCCGGAAGCAACGATAAGACGACCACACCCATGAAAAAGGTAAACCCGAGCTGTGCTCCCAAACGCTGCGACCAGGTTTGGCCTGGATTGCCCAGCAGGACTTGGAACCCGGCGATCACCAGCATGACCGCCGCAAAGAACAGGCACCAGTGAAGGAAAACTCGCTTGCACAGCGCGGCCTGGACATGGGTGTCGACATACGTGCGCCGACGGCTGCATTCTTGTGGTCCGCTCATAATCGTGGATTCGCGTGAGGATGGGTTGCCGCGGGCCGGGGCATTCGGTGCGGCCTGTCCCGCGAGGTCGATGCAAATCTAGGGTGCGATTTCGAGCTCCGATCGGGATTTGCAAGAGAAATGAAACCCGCTGGAGCCGGCGCCCCGCAGAGGTCCCCTGCCACGACAAATCGTCACAGTCGGCCCGATCCGCATAACCTCTCGGATCGACTTGACCCGACCATTCCCGGAACACAAAGCACCCACCCCGCAACGCACGGTCGATTTCGCGACCTACATTTCGTCGCAAACTCACCCTCTCGATTTGACGGGCGTTCCATGAGTCTCGAATTCGTACTCGATCTGTTGCAGCAGCGCATTCTGTCCCCTGGCCAGGTCAGTCAGGTGCTCGAGTCGCTCCGCCCCGCCAGGAATTCTCTCGGGCGTCTGGCCCTCCAACAGGGCCTATTGACGATCCGCCAGGTTCTGGAAATCTACGACTTGCAGTCGACCAATCGAAAGTCGTTCGGCGCCTGGGCGCTCGCACTCGGTTGGCTGACGGATGTCGACGTCGACGCCTTGATGGCGAGGCAACAACTGGACCGCCCGGCCGTGCGTCGGGCGCTGATTGAACTGCAGCTACTGAATGCGACGGAGGTCGCCGCGCTGGAAAGAGCCTTCGTCCGCCGCATGGAACGAAACACCGAAGAAACTGCGGCGATTCGTCCTCCAAAATTCCACCGGACCAAGCCTCGTCGCACGGTCGGCCAGACCCCAACCCGCTAATCCAGCGTCGCCTGTTCGCCCGTTTTGAGGATCTCCACCACCGCGGCCGGCGATTCGGCGGACCGCAAGTGATCCGGAATGAACTCGCTCTCGTCCATCACCGTGGCGATAATCGCCTGCAATCGCTGGTGGACCCGTGGTTGCCCCGCCGGACTGAGCAGCACGAACAGCACGTGGGCTCGTTCCTGACTTCCGCGATAGGGAATCCCCTGCTCGGAGCGGACAAAAAACACAACGGGGTGCTGCAGACCCACGACCCGCGCATGCGGCATTCCCAGTCCTTTGCCCAAATACGTCTCGACCGCCCGCTCCCGCTCGTCGATCGCCTTGATGATCTGCTCCCGACTGACCGGTAGTTTCCAGTTCGGAATTCGGTGCAGTGCGATTCGAACCGCTTCCACGGTGTCGTTGGCTTCGACCCCCAACAGCACGTGTTGTTCCTCGAGCACATCCGACAAGTGGATTTGTTCTTCGTCCTCGAATTCATCCCGGATCGTACCGATGATTTCTTCGATGACATCCTCCAGCGTCAGAAACCCGGTCCACTTCCCCTGGGTGTTGCGGACCAGTGCCACGTGGATCCGCTTTCGTTGCATTTCCGCCAGCAGCGATTCCAGCAGCGAGTCTTCGGGGACCGTGAGAAACGGCCGACACATGATCCTCAAATCGGGCTCGTCCTTGTCCGCCAAGATCAGGTCCTTGATGTGGATAATCCCCAGTGGATCGGCATCCGGGCGGTCGATCAGCGGGTAACGGCTGAAGCGGAACCGCTGCAACAATGCCAGGTTTTCACTCCAGGAAACGCCGGCCTGAAGACAGCGGACCTGGGTCCGGCTGCGCATCGCATCCCGCACACGGAGCTCGCCCAAATCGAACACGTTTTCCGCGAACAACAGCCGGCGAAACGACATCACCCCTCCGGACTGCGATTGGCTCAACAGAATCCGCAATTCGTCTTCGCTGTGCACGGCGTTCATGCCGGAATCCCCGATCCCCAACAGGCGAAGCACCAGCGTCGCCGACGAGTTGAGCAACCGCAGCGGAAGATAGAAAAGAAAGCGAAAGACGATCAGAGGCTTCGCGGTCCATAGCGAAGAACGCTCGGTCAGGCGAATCGCCACCGACTTGGGAACCAGCTCTCCGATCAAAATATGCAGAAAGCTGACGAACAGGTAACTGAGCGTGAAGGCCACGCCGTGGGAGGTGAACCAGCGGGCCGTCGTCCCTTCACCAAAAATCCCCAGGGCTTGCAGAGCCGGCTCGATCAACCGAACGACCGCCGGTTCCGCCACGAACCCCAGTCCGATCGAAGCGAAAGTGATTCCCAGCTGGCACACCGACAGGTAGTCGTCCAGATGCGTCTGGACGTGCTTGACGCTTTTCGCCCCGGGCACGTTATCGTGAACCAGCTCTTCCACACGCGAGGGACGCATCTTGACCGCAGCAAATTCGGCCAGCACAAAGAAGCCGTTCAGCAGCAAGAGTAAGATTGCCACCAGCAGATAAGCGACTACCATCTCTGAGAAAAACTATCCTCCCCTGTCGAGGTCCAAAGCCGCCGATTGGCCAATTGCCGACATTGCCCTTTCGCGCCCAGCGGCCCGCGAAATGAGGCTCCGATTATATCGCATTCCCGCGATCGACGAACACTCGCGTTGTCGCCGGCCCGACAAGTATTCGGCGACAAATTGGAGGGTGTTAAATTGTGAATTTTTGGCGATTTCTTTGGCGGCAGCTTTATTTTTCGCCGTTTCTTGCGAAAATGGAGAGTGGATGAGACCAGGGAGTCGTGACGCGTGTTTACTCGTTTCCAGCAATTCGCCACGCTGCTGCTGACTGCGCATTTCGCGTTGATTTCAGCAGGTCCTGTCGTATTGCACCTCGCTCTCGACCAGCACAATTGTCGTTGCCTGGCGGGGGATGTCGAGCGTGCCGCAAACCACCTCCCAACGGCACGGGCGTGCAGCTGCGGGCATGAAACGCAGCCTGTCGATCGCGGCCCGACGGAGCGGATTTCCGACGATTCCCCCTGCGGTTTGTGTGACTTCTATCAACACGCCGTTTCGTCCGCGACGCCACAAGAAACGGCGTGCCGGGAGCTGCAAGTCGCTCCGGTTTCCCTTTGCGTAGACGACGCGTTCACTGCGGCGGTGGCCCGGCCCTTCTGGTCGCGTGGCCCTCCGACTGCCAACCAGGCTTAGTTTTCCTGGCGGCCTGGCGAATTTTTCCGTCCGGGCCGGTTTGTGCAGCTTTGTGTCTCGATGGGCTGGTTGCCCCTCGAAATTTCTCGGAGGTAGTCATGTTGGTTTCCAATTCGAATTTCCGCCGGGCCCGCGCCGGTTTTACCTTGGTCGAACTATTAGTCGTGATCGCGATCATCGCCGTGCTCATGGGACTGCTTTTTCCCGCCGTGCAGAGCATTCGCGAAGCGGCCCGCCGCACCACCTGCAAGAACAACTTGCGGCAAGTCCTTTTGGCTGTCCAGAATTACGAATCGAGTTTCCAGCGGTTCCCCCGCGGCTGGGAGGCCGCTGATCCCACGATCAACGACGATCCCGGATGGGGGTGGGCCTCTCGCGTTCTGCCGTACATGGAACAAACCAATCTGTACGATCAGATTCGATTCGATCTACCGATCGGGCACGTCGACAATGGGTCCATCGTGAGCCAGGTCGTTCCTTCGTTCCTTTGTCCGTCGGACCCGACGACCGAATTACCCGATATGTTTCATACGGAGGCCCACGGCGGCGCCCATTTGTTGGCAGCCTTTTCCCCGCCGCAAGTGTCCGATCCATTTGTCGCAGCCCGTGGCAACTTCAGCGGAGTGTTTGGAATTTCCGAAATCGAGGACGTTCCCGACACCGGGGAAGGGATCTTTTTCCGCAACAGCAAGGTTCGACCTGCGGACGTGGCAGACGGTCTCAGCAACACATTGATGATCGGCGAACGCGTTTCGGACTTGGGCGGCGTTACTTGGCTGGGAGTAATCCAGGGAATCGACGAACCGATGGCCCGGATCGTGGCAACCGCCGACCACGTCCCGAATTTCAAGCCGAGTGACCCGAGCGAACATCGCCATTTCGAGGATTTTCGCAGCCACCACACGGTGGGCGTCAACTTCGGCAAGGCCGACGGCTCCATCGAGATGATCAGCAACACGATCGACCTGGATGTGTACCAGGCGATGTGCACGCGTGCCGGCCGGGAAGTCGTCAGCGACGATTTCTGATATAAAGTGGCACGACGCTCCGCGTCGTGACCTGGTGTGTGCTATCCGCGGAGTAGCGACTTCGCGTAAGAGCGAATTCATGACCTAGGCGCCGGGCTTCGCGACGCGGAACTTCGCGCCACTCGGTTGAACAACAGCTTCTCTCACGAAACGGACCATGCAACCTTTCACGCAACACACCGGGTTGGTGGCGGCGCTGGATCGCTCCAACGTCGACACCGACCAGATCATCCCCAAGCAGTTTTTGAAGCGGATCGAACGCACCGGATTCGGCCAATTCCTGTTCTTCGACTGGCGGTTCGACGCGGCAGGAAACCCGCGGGCGGAGTTCGAACTCAACCAGCCGCAGTTCGCGGGGGCCTCGATTTTGCTGGCCCGCCGCAACTTCGGCAGCGGCAGCAGTCGGGAACACGCGGTCTGGGCGCTGGCGGATTTCGGGTTCCGCTGCGTGATTGCCGAATCGTTCGCAGACATCTTCCACAACAACTGCTTGAAGAACGGGCTCCTGCCGATCCAACTTCCCCCGGACCAGATCGAACAGCTGTTTCGAGCGGTGGCGCGGCACCCAGGCTATCGACTCTCCGTCGATCTGTTGGCTCAAACCGTGCGCGATGAGAAGGGTTGGTCCGCCTCCTTCGAAATCGATCCATCGCGGAAAGATTTCTTGGTCCACGGCTTGGATGATATCGCGCTGACGCTCAAGTCGCTGGACAAGATCGAGGCGTTCGAACAACGCCGAGGCTACGCGCCAGTCGCTTAACAGGCCGTTCCAATACCAGCTCGCAGGACGAACATGGGTGTCACGGACGACGAATTGCCGCAGATCTTAACCCACTCGTTCGCGCGTTTTGAAGTTGCGGTTCGAGCTGGTATTCCGGTGTTTCAACGGGCTGCCGGGGCCGCCGCGCACACCTCCCAATCTCGCACCGGATGCCCCCGAGTTTATCTCGGGGGAGGGTTCACGTTCAGCCTAAAAGGCGGGCAGTCCCGATTCCCCTACAAACTCCGTTTCTTCTGCGGCCGAGCGGGCGAGCCTCCATCGAACCTTCGATTGTCGAGGCCGCTCTCCACAACGATATCTGCGAGTCGAGCCGAAAAGTCGCGGCCGCCGAAACACCTCTCGTTTCGGCCTCGGGAAGCTGTCTTGTAGTGGATCATCGTCTGCTCGGCCGAGGAAAAGTGTGGGGGAAGCGGGTCCTTAGGTTGAACGTGAACTCTCCTCGGGGGTCAACCCCGAGGCATCATGTTGGGTTAAGGAAGGGTGTTGGCTAGGATTGGGTGTAGGTTGAACGTGAACGCTCCTCGGGGCTGAACCCCGAGGCATCGGTACGAGCTGCGTTATAAGCTATGCAGTTCGGTAGGTTGAACGTGAACGCTCCTCGGGGATCAACCCCGAGGCATCCGGGCATGTTCACTAACCCTTAGGTTGAACGTGAACGCTCCTCGGGGATCAACCCCGAGGCATCTTTGAGGGTTGCGAGGCTTGGCGGAATTCTTGTTCCAGGCGTTTGGCGGAGGCGACCACGTCGGGCCAGGGCAGGGCGTACTCCAGCGGATCGCGCAGGCCGAGTTGATCGAACGCGAGAATCCGTTCGACGTCCGAACCGGTCAGTCCGTGGGAACGCCCGCAGGCGTCCGGCCAATAGCTGGTACAGGTATTGCGCAGGATCGTCTCAAAATCGAGTCGGAGTTGCTGACAGCGCTGCTGGCAGTCCGACAGAATTTGGGCCTTGGTGGCATGCAAGTAAGGCAGATAGAGTTCGATCGCTTCCGAGCCCCAGTTCCCCTGGCGAAAGACATCGAACAACCGCCGGTGAAACTCGGGGCGACAATCCGGGTAAATCGCATGATCCCCGGCGTGCACTCCCATGCCGATCCGGACTGGGCAATGGTGTCGTTGGGCCTGGGAAACGGCCACGCCGAAAATAATCGACGCAAAAATTGCATTGCGATTGGGGACGAAGGTCGACCGCATGCTGTCGTCTTCGTAATGGCCGAGGGGGATTGCGGTAACGGAGTCGGTCAAGGCGGAGGCCAGCAGGTCTCTTAAGTCGCTCAGGTCGACGATCCGCAATTGGATTTGCTCGCCCCACCGTGCCTGTAAATACTCGACGTTTGCTGCCAGTCGCTCCAGCTCGATTCCATGCTTCTGGCCGTAGTTGAAGCCGACCGCCTGGACACGATCCCCCAGCGCCAGCATGTGGACCAGGAGCGCAGTGGAGTCGAGTCCTCCGCTGGCGGAAACGACGGCGATCTTGCCGGAGGAGTTCCGGGGGACATCGGGTTCGGTCATAGTTGGCTCACTTGGCGAGTCGGACCGCAACCCGGATAATCGGTTCTTCCTTTCCGACATTCCGATCGATCGCGGTGGCTATGGCTCGCAACGAACAGCTTATTCGTCAGCACAAAATCCTGCAAATCCTGGAGCGCGTCCGGTTTGGCAAGACGATCGAGGAACTGGTTCAGGATTGCGTGGAGGAACTCGGGCTGACGTCGCTTCATCCGCGGACGGTCCGCCGCGATTTGGAAGCGCTCCAGGCGGCGGGGATCGACGTCGCCGCCCACGACGAGCAACGTGGGCGCGTTTGGAAATTGGGAGCTCGGCACCGCAGCGATCACCGAATCATGGCGACAGCTTCGGAGTTGATCGCGCTGTCGTTGGGCAGGGAACTTCTGCATCCGCTGGCGGGGACGCCCTTTTGGATGGGGATCGAGTCCTTCTGGAACAAAATCCGCGAAGAGCTTCCCGCCACCGTTTGGGAGTACTACGACAAGTACTCCGCGTCGCTCCGGGTAAGCGGCCTGACCGACAAGTCCTACGAAAAACACCATGGGATCATCAAGACGATCAACCGAGCGATCCTGGAACATCGCGTGGTCGAAGTACTCTACGAAAGCCGTTCGAAGCCGCAATCCTTGCGGCAGCTCGAGCCGTATGCCTTGGTGTTGTTTCAGTCGAGTCTGTACTTGATCGCCGCCGACCACGATCAGGAGGATCGATCCGTATTGGCCAAGACGTTTAAGATCGATCGAATGGAGAAGGCCATGCTCTTGGACGAATGGTTCAAAGTGCCCGAGGACTTGAACTTGGACGAGTTCATCGGAAACAGCATCGGCGTATTCTTCGGCACCGAAACACGTCATTTTAAGATTCGCTTGACGCCGGAAGCCGCGCGTTTGCTGATGGAAGACCCGTGGCTGCCCAATCAACAATTGACCAAGCTGGAGAGCGGCGATTTTTTACTCGAACTGAAAGCCGTCGGCGATGTCGAAGTCGTGCAGCGTGTGCTTTCGATGGGAAGCGAAGCGGAGATTCTACAGCCCGAATCAGCGCGGCAAACGATGGCCCGTATCGCCGCCAGCTTAGCACAAACCTATTGCAGTACGTGAGTCTACAGAGTGGCGCGACGCTCCGCGTCGCGAGTTTCCGCCCACACCATCCGCCCACACCATCCGCCCACACCATCCGCCCACACCATCCGCCCACACCATCCGCCCACACCATCCGCCCACACCTTGGGTCCACGGTAGGCGTCGTACAAGCAACATTCGGCCCGTCGCGGTTCACGAGCTAATAAAATGCACGACGCGGAGCGTCGTGCCGCTCTTACCGCCAATTGCGGAGAACGGCGCGAGCGGCGTGGTAGCCGCACATTCCGTGGACGCCGGGGCCCGGGGGGGTCGATGCTGAACATAGGTACAGCTGTGGATTCGGTGTGCGGTAGGGGGAGCTGCTCCAAACCGGTCGGGCGAACGTCTGGCGCAAGGTCATCGCGCCCATGGCGATGTCCCCTCCCCAATAATTGGCGTTGTAGCTTTCCAGATCTGCCGGCCGCCATACCCGCCGCGCCAGGATGAGGTCGCGAAATCCCGGCGCAAATCGCTCGATCTGCGCCTCGATCGCAGGTCCCATGTCGGCGTCCGACCCGTGCGGGACATGACAATAGGCCCAGAGCGTCTGCTGGTTTCCCGGCGCCCGCGACGGATCGAAGAGGCTTTGCTGGGCCACCAACACGAACGGCGGCTCGCCGGGAGAACCTCGCCAGGCGGCGGCTTCGCTCGCTGCGATCTCCTCCAAACTACTACCCAGATGCACGGTCCCGGAGCGCCGGCAAGCCTCCGCGGTCCAGGGGACCGGTCCACTGAGGGCGTAGTCGACCTTAAAGACTCCCGGGCCATGGCGAAATTTCTGAAGCTTGTTGCGATACGCTGCGGGGAGGGCCTCGCCCGCGATCGCCGCGACCTGCCGCGGGGTGAGATCGAACAGGATCGCGCGGCTGGGCGGCAAGTCGACCAACGAGCGGACTTCGCTGCCGGTTCGAACTTCTCCTCCCAACGACTGAAAATGCCGGGCGAGCGAATCGATCAACCGTTGTGAGCCGCCGCGGGGGAACGGCCACCCATTGCAATGCACCGTGGTGCAGAACATCAAACCAACTCCGGCGGTCATTCGCCGGTCGAGCGGGAGGATCGAGTGCCCCGCCATGCCGCCAAACATGGCTCGAACCGCGGGCGTGCGAAACCACCGAACGGCCAGCCCGATCGCCGAGCTCAATCCATGCCAGCCAAAACGACTCATCAGCCAGGGATGGCGAGGCCATCCCAACGGCTTGAGGATTTCCGGGAGTAAACGGTCCGATTGCTGCACCAGCGGCTCGATCAGCCTCCGATAGGCCGGACCGTCGATTCCCATTTGGGCCACCGCCGCATCCAAATCCCGCATCATCGCCAGCGCCGAGCCGTCCAAGAGTGGATGCGAGATGGCGATCGGCGGTTCGATCCATTCCAAGCCGTAGCGATCCAGCGGCAATGTTCGGAAGAAGGGGGACTCCAAGGCCAGCGGATGCACCGCCGAACAAATATCGTGGTGGAACCCAGGCAGGGTCAGCTCCGCGGTGCGGGCCCCGCCACCCAGTGTCTCCCGAGCCTCCAGGATCAGCGTCTTGGCGCCCGCCGCCGCAGTTTCGATCGCCGCTGCCAACCCGTTCGGACCGCCACCCACCACCACGACGTCATACGCAGATGCAGAGTGGGACATAGGTTGAGTTTCACCGGGACTTGGCGAGTTTCCTGACGGACCGTGATTGCGCCATGAAGTTATGTCTCCCTACACCTACCAGCTCGACGCGCTACCTTGCGACGTCGGTTGGCAACCCCCACAGTGTAGCCAGTTTCTGAACGACCTGGTGTGCGGCGTTCGCCGAATCGAACGAATGGCCGGAGGCAATCTGGTCGAATGGCTGTTCGTAGTCGCGGTCCCAACACGCGTCGAGCTCGACCTGGTCGCGCTCGCTCAGTTCCCACGAGAACGGGCCTTCACCGCGGTAGGCGAGTTCGACGTGATCGAAACTCAAGCCATGCACCTGCCGGCACCAGGCGGTGAACAGGTTCAGCTCTTGTTCCGCCCGCTCTGCTTGACTGGCGCCGCGGACGCGCATCAGCGTTAGCAGGGGACCGAAGATCGCATTCCGCCAGCCGACACGCGTTCCAGGAGTCCCCGGCGGGAGGCACGGCGTCGACAGCCGCAGCACCAGAATCTGGCGGATTCCGCGGGCCTTCAGGATCGAGTCGGGGCGATCCAATTGCCAGCGGATCCATTCGATGGCCGAAACGACCCCCGAGTTGTCAAAGTAGCCTCCGTCCGCCAAGTGAAAAGCCGGGTGCCGCGGCTGGTGGTCGATGCGGGCGATCGGGCTGACATACGGAAAAGCCGCCGACATGCGAGCCGCGGTCACAAGCGGTACGTCCCGCCCGCGATACTCGCTGAAGAAATCGACTCGAGCAACCTGCCGTGCCGCTTCGGAATCCAATTGATCGACCCCGGAGGAGAATAGAAACCGCCTCCCATTTTCCAAACACACCGAGTTCAAGATCACTTGCGGGCATCGGCCCTCCCGATACGCTTGCGCGACTTGTCCCAGAGTCAAATCGGGCCGGACCATCGGTTGCCGCCAGCCGCATTCAGTCGCCCAGCCATGATCGTAGCGCCGGTCCCAGATCAAAGCAGGCAAAAGAGTCCTGAGAAAGCCCGGGTAGGCGATTCCCCACATCGTCGCCTCCAACGTTGAACGACGGATCGCCCGATTCGCTCGCTCCCAGCGTTGCGCGATGTCGACGCGCGAGTCGCCGGCCTTGTCGGTGGGTCGTCCCTCGCCCGAAAGCATTTGATCGACCAAATACAGTGCCCCCAAACTACCGCCGGACACGGCGCTAATCAGGGCCGTTGCACCCGCCAGTCGCGGAAATCTCGCGAACAACCGAGTCAGGGCCAGCACGGCCCAGGCCCCCGCCAGGATCCCGCCGCCGCAGGCCGCCACCACGACCAGACAACTGCCTGGCTCTAGATTGCTCAGCCGACCTTCGGGCAGTGGAGGTGGTGTCTCCGGTTCGGCAGCGGACGTACGACCCAAAGCTCCGAGCCTGGTGCGTTCCGTATCCGGGAGGGTCTGCAGGGGCTGCAGGGGCTGCGGGGGCTGAGAAATGAATCGAAATTGCGGG
>JBGSLW010000081.1:0-13402 GCA_041740495.1 Pirellulaceae bacterium | reverse complement strand
ACCCGCCACCACCTGCGCCGCGGCCAGCTCCCCCTGGACCTGGGCCGGAAAGACCAACAGTTCCACATCGCGCCATCGCCGCCAGATCACCTGACAGATATCGTGCAGAGCGGCGCCGCTGGGGCTGGTCACCACGCCGATCCGCCGAGCGAACTCCGGGAGTGGCCGCTTGCGGGCCGCGTCGAACAACCCCTCTTTCTGTAACCGCTCCGTCAATTGCCGCAGCGCCAACTGCTGCCCGCCGACCCCCACGGGCTCGATCCGCTGGACCGTCAACTGGTACGTCCCGCGCGGCGGATAAAAACCTATCCCGCCCGAGCACAAGACTTCTAGTCCGTCGCTCAATTGAAACCGCAAGCGCTGGGCGGCGCTGCGCCAAATCACGCCGCGGATTTGGGCCTCGGAGTCCCGCAGTACGAAGTAGATATGCCCGGCCGTCGACTGGGTCAGATCGCCGATCTCACCCACCACGTTCACTGCAGCGAACTCGGGCTCCACCACGGCTCGCAGGCGGTCGGTCAATTGCGAGACCGTATATACGTTGTCAGCCGCCGGTTGCATTCGGAACTTCTCTCGTTCGCGGAAAGAGGGGGCTGCTATTGTATTCCAAAGCCCCCCTCCCGACAGGCGTCCCCCCATCCTTTCCTCGTTCTTCGTTCCTCGTTTAACGCCCAGCCAAAGGCGCCGGCTTTGCCCGAGCCGCCGGCGTTGTCCGTGCCGCCAGCTTTGTCCGAGCGCCAGGTTTGCCAGAGGCGCCAGCTTTGCCCGAGGCGCCAGCAGCGCCAGCGACGTCCGAGCATCTTCCAGTGCAATCGCTAGAACGCGAATCCGCCGCGGACCATGAAGGTGTCGTCGATCTCGGTCGGCGCGCCGATGCTGCGATAGAAGAGCTCTCGATTGAACACGTAGCCAACTTCGACGAAGCCGGTCATCGCGTTTTGTCGCAGCCACTCCGCTCCTAAGAAGATGCGCCAGTCGTTGATGTCGACTTGGTCACCCATCCCGCCGACCCGCTCGATCGTCCACGATCCGCCTCCATATTCCCCGCCCAGGTAACCCCACACATCGTAACTGTTGTTGCTGGGGAATCGCCGAGCCAGCTTGGGGCGGGGGAAGTACAGATCGAATTTGAAATCATTCGTGGGCATCATGAACAAGCCGATCGCCGGCAACAGTTTAATGTCCAGCCGATCGAGATACTCGACTCCCAACTTGAAGGTGGTCGTCGGGTCCAATCGAACCCAGCCCAACCCGACGCCGGTGATCCGAATACTGTCGTCCGTAAGAAAATGAAAATCGGTGTAGAGCCCGACCGTCAGATTCCCCTCGTAGCCGAAATTCTGGTTGTACGGACTGTTGAAATCCATCGCCAGGTAGGTGCTGTACGCGACCGGCGGCAAGTCGACGCCGGTCACGGCGCTGTCGGGACCACCCCAGAAGTGAAAAATGAACCCGGGCGACAGGCGAAGGGGCTGGCCCGAACAGCAACTGCCGCAGGTCAACGTCGTTGCGATTTCGGTGTCGTTGATCATCAAGTCGCGACCCTCGCCGTTGCCGTACAAATACGTATTGCGAAAGCGGGTGTGCTCGATCAGCTTCGGCATCCATTCGTTCTGCGCCTGCGACCACATTTGACTGGGCCAACTCCCCGAGGAGGGCCAGGCCCCCGACGCGGAGTTCGGATTGGCTTGACCGTAGGGCTGCCCGGTCCAACCGGGAGGTGGCGTCGAATACGGGCTGGCGCCCAGCGGCGGAGGCGGAGTCAGCTGCCCGGGCGGGATCCCGGTCGAATACGGTGAGGCAGTCGTCGGTGGATACACCGTGACGCCGTTGGGGACTTGGGTGCCGTAGACCGGTGGCAACGTCGACGGGGGCGCGACGGGAACGCCGCCGTACGGATCGAACCCGCCGGGGACTTGGGGGACTGCCGTCGTTCCCGCCGGAGGCAATTGCATCGGGGGCGGGGATACTATTGTCGTGGGTGAACTAAACGTCGTCGGCGGACCTGTCTGGACAGGAGGAAACGTCGCTGGGTTGGCGGGCGGCGCCCCCAACGTCGGCAACTGCGTCGACGTCGTTTGGGCTACCGGCTGGCCATCCAGGCGGATTCGCTGGGCCCACGTCGCCGACGAGCCCATGCCGCATAGCACAATCGCGATCGGAACGATCCACGTTCCGACGCCCCCGCCGCTCTGGTAAAAACTCAGATTCATGCCCAACAAAGACCGCGCAGCTCATGCGATAGTTCGTCAAGCGGTTAGGTATCACGCGGCACTTAGCCGGTCAAGCCGAAATCGTCGACACCGGCTGCTAGCAACACCCCGAATCTGTTTTCTAAAAACACAGAGGCACCGAGAACACGGAGTTTTTGGGGGCGTAAAAAGATCAGACATCCCAGGTCACATCACTACCTCCCCGCGCCTCCGCATCACCCCCCTCCTCTTCATCTGTGAGCCCCTCCTCTTCCTCTGTGAACTCTGTGTCTCTGTGTTTCATTCTTCCGCCCCCCCATCACCCCCCAGATCTGTCTTTGGAAACACAGAGGCTCGGAGAACACCGAGTTTGGGGGAGTAGAAAGGTCAGATTTCCCAGGTCACATCACTACCTCCGCGCGCCTCCGCATCCACCCCTCCTCTTCCTCTGTGAACCCCTCCTCTTCCTCTGTGAACTCTGTGTCTCTGTGTTTCATTCTTCCTCATGACTCAAACCCATTAAGAATTCTACTAACGCCATCCGTCAATTTGACTTCATGAAAATTGATGAGCAGCCCAACGCGCAAGCCAACCAACCTTAGATGACTCAGCGTCTGTGCTTTGTCGATGGGATGGATCGCACTCTTGGCTTTGAGTTCTACGACGACTTGGTGATTGACAATTAAATCAGCTCGGAACCCGCACTCCAACTGAACGTCGTCGTAGATTACTGGAATCGGACGTTCCTCCTCGACAAAGAACCCTCGTTTCCTGAGTTCATAGGCTAGGCAAACGCGGTACGCCGACTCAAGTAATCCTGGGCCCAGTCGCCGGTGTACCTCGATCGCCGCGCCGATGATAGAACCCGTTAATACGTCAGTATTCATCCGACGATCTCCAAAAAACTCGACTTAGGTTTCCGACCTGACCGGCAACACCTTCCCTTCCTCTTCCTCTGTGAACTCTGTGCCTCTGTGTTGATTACTCCCCAGGTCTGTTGTTTAAAACACAGAGACACAGAGGGCACGGAGTTCGATCGAGTTATAAGAAAACCGAATTCAGTCCAACTGGACGACTCGGCGGATCAGCAAATGCGGATCGGGTATTGCGCCGACGCGGCTTCGCAGCTCCGGCGCCACGAAGATGCGGACACGTTTGACCAGGTCGTCGAACTGACGATTCGCCAGCGCCTCGACCATCGGCGAGCGTTGGGCCAACGTGCGAAATTCTTGCCGCCGTGGATGGCGGATATCCAATTGGAATTGGATTTCCAAGTGGGGGGGAGGCGCGTCGATCAATACCCCCAGCGGGGAAAGAGGCAGACCAATTTCCCGGCTCAGGGCGGTCGCCAACTGGTCGCTCGCCGCACACAACTCCACGTAAGGCTTCCGCGCAAACATCTGAAAGAGCGCAGGGTGTTCGCGCGCGTCGAACTCCAGCCACCGCTTGTACAACCGTCGCTGCCCGCCGAACAACCCGTCCACCAGGCTCGCGGCGGAGGTTCCGGCGGCCGCCTCCTGTAAATATCGACCGAACTCGGCGTCTCCGGTTTGCTGCAAATCCAGAAGATTCAGCCGAGCTCGCAACTGAAAAAACGCTCGCTGCAGCATCGCCGTGGCGGCGCGGACCGCATGATGCCAATAGACTTCGCTAAACATGATATACCGCGCGAAGACCATCATTTCTGCGGCGGTACGCCCTTTCTCCGTGATCGCCAGCGACAGACCGTCCCGCCCCACGCAAAGGCTATCGACGATGCGCTGCGCGTCAAAGTGCCGGCCGTAGGGGACGCCGGCATGCAAGCTGTCTCGGAAAAGGTAGTCCATCTTGTCGACGTCGATTGGACTGGAGAGCAGCGAGCAGAGCAGTCGTTCGCCTGGGCTGGCGGGGCGCCCGGTCAGCAGCCGCAAGAGATCGTCCGGCTGCAACTGAAAGTCGCTCGCCAACAGTTCCCGCACGCCGGGCTCCATCAACGTGCGTCCCGCCAGTTGCTCGTGCGGTTCGATCTCCGGCAATCCCATATCTTCCAGCGGATGGCAGTACGGCCAATGGCCGATGTCGTGCAAGAGGGACGCTGCCAGGAACGCCAACGCTTCGGAGGACGTTACCTTCCGCGCAAACGATTCATCGATGGAGAGCCTTGCCAGGTACAACAGGGCCAGGCGAAATGCTCCCAACGAATGTTCAAACCGCGAATGCGTCGCCCCGGGATAGACATGGGCCACCAGCCCCAGTTGGCTGACGCGTCGCAACCTCTGGAACGCCGGTGTATCGATCAAGCGGCGTATCCGCTCGGTCAGCGGCACGTTCAACTCGCCCGGTATCCGAATCGAGGATCCTTGGGTCAGCAGTCCGCGGAGTTCGGGGAGGTCGGCGACCAGAGACACGGTTGGGCTCCGCGGCTTCTTAACACCACGCCGAACTCATCGACACAACTTGCTGCAACCAGTGCGAAACGGCCTCGGCGGCTTGCGCCGCTGCAGGTTGAGCGGAAGATGCCGGCGGCGCCGCCTGACCCGGCAGCCAGCCGATTCCGACAATCCACCGCAACACTAGCGTCACGCCCAGATACATTCCGTAGTGCACCACACCGATCAGATACTCGAACTCAAAGCAGAGCGAACCGGCGAAGGCCCCCAGCCCGATCATCGCTGCCAGGGCGATCGACCAACTGAGCGTGTCGTAGCTGCGCGTCGCGTACTCCGCCAACGGCATGGCGCCCCACAGCAAGGCATAGATTGCCGCACAAATCGCCACGCGGCGCCACAGCTCACGCCCCCGGTATGGGGCCAACTCCGAGTCGCGGAGCACTCCATAGCCTCCGTAGACGGCAGGGACCGCCACGACGATTGCGGCCACCACCCCAATCCAAGTCGGAAAGCTCGCTTTGTCCTCGATCGCAAACCGCAATACGATCGCCAGCACCAGAAAAGTCAGAATCGTGCCGATCACGATTGTCCAAGTCAGCGGAGTGATCTCGGCCTCCTGGCGAAAGATCGGTTTGGAGAGCGATCTTCCGCTCGAGTCCTTCGGGCCGGGACCGGCGGGAGCGTGGATCACCACCTCTTCCGAAGCCGACGGGATCTTGATGATCATCTTGCACTTGGGGCAAGGACCCTCTTTCCCAGCAAATCGCTCGCTGACGTTGAACCGCGTGTGGCAACCGCGACAAGTAACTCGAATCGGCATGGTGACTAAATTAGGAACGGTGACTAAAGAAGGAACGGTGACTCGAGGCGAAACGATGACTTAAAGGCGATTCGGTGCATCGGTGTGATTCGGTGACTCCGTGTGATTCCGTGAATCCGTGTGATTCGGTGACTCCGTGTGATTCGGTGACTCTGTGTGATTCCGTGACTCCGTGCAATAACCCCTCAGGCGGCGTCGTCCTCGGCTTGCTCTTCCAACTCGCGTTCGGTGATCATCCGAATCCCCTTGTGCGCCAAGGTCGCCTGAGCCTGCTCGATGTTGTCCACCATCAGGGCGAAAGCGAATCCGCGGCGGGAGCGAATCATCAACGGGTAGGCCTGCACCAGATTGACTTCGGCTTGCAGCAACGCCGTGCAGACATTCAAGAGCGGCTGATTCGTTCCCGCATCCAGTTCGATCCCGATCAGGTCGCTTTCGATCATCGCCAGGCCGGCGCGTTCGAAGACCTCGCGGGCCTGCTCCGGTCGAGTCACCACGAACCGCACGATCGAACACTCCGTGCTGTCGTGGATGTTCATCGCCACGATCCGCGCGGTCGTTCGCTCGAACCGGCGGAGAATCTCCAGCAACCGTCCGACGCGGTTTTCCAGGAAAATCGTGAACTGCCGGATGGTGGGGTAGTCGCGTCCCCGCATCGTGCTGGTGCCCCCCATCGCCCCCAAACCCTCGCCGGTGCTCATGCCTTTCCCTTGAAATGAGTTAAACTGCCGCCATGGTTGCAAGTCTAGCAGATCGAGCCCTCGCGTTGTAGGAAGCCCCATGCCGCCGGATCCCCCACCCGGTCCCCTTGATTCGTTGCGTGAACACTCGCTGGAGATCCGGGTCCGGTATCAGGAAACCGACGCCCAGGGGCGCGTCCACCACGGCAACTACATCAACTACTTCGAGGTCGGCCGCGTCGAATTCCTTCGGGCGCTGGGGCATAGTTACCGCGAGTTGGAAGCGAGCGGCATCCTGCTGGTGGTGGCGGAAATGCACTGCTTCTACCACCAGCCGGCGTACTACGACGATCTGCTGCAACTCACCACGCGAGTCGCCCGGGCACGCGGCGTGCGGATCGAGCACCAATACGAACTGCGACGCGGGGACGTCTTGATCGTCTCCGGTCGCTCGATCGTGGCCAGCGTCAACCGCGATGGCAAAGTTTGCCGGTTGCCGAAGTTTTTACAGTTGGATTGAGCGGAACGCCGCGGGGCTCAGCGGCCTTCGATAACCTGGCGAATCTATGCCGATTGCTGGCATCCCTCTAACGGGGTCGCGCGGCCGATCCGATTACCCACCTGTGCGAGTTGTGTTCCTGCGGCTCGAACTGCCGTGCCGGTGGATGCGTCACCGTGCCCAGTTTGCCGGACGACCCCGCGATTCGCAGTTGCAATTCGGGCTTCCCCACCGGGCCGCCCCGATCGACGAGCGACCTCTTCCAACCCCAACGCTATGCCAAGATCCCCCTCCGCATTCCATTGGCAGCTCCCGCGGGTGTTGACGTTGCTTCTCCTGGGGATGGGGATCGCTCCGCTGGCCGCGCAAGATTCCGCTCGCGTGACGCCGCTCGTCAAGGCGATCGCCAAAGCCCGACCCGCCGTCGTCAATATTCGCGGCAGCAAATCACTGGGCCAAGAGTCCGCTCGCGATGGAATGCAGACCAAACAGGTCAACGGGATGGGAACCGGCGTCGTCATCGACGGCCGCGGCTACATCCTCACCAATTACCATGTCGTGGAAGATGTCTCGCAGATTCGCATCTCCACCTCCCAACGCGAAACCGTGCTGGGTGAAGTCATCGCACACGATCGCGGGACCGACCTGGCCTTGCTCAAGATCCGCACCGCGGACGTACTCCCCACGATTCCCCTGGGGGGCTCGCACACGATCCTGTTGGCCGAGTCCGTGGCGGCGATCGGAAACGCCTACGGCTACGAACACACGGTCACCGAGGGGATCGTCAGCGAATTGGGGCGCACCGTGCAGGTCAGCGATGACCAGATCTATTACGACTTGATCCAAACCGACGCGTCGATCAACCCAGGCAACTCGGGCGGCCCGCTGCTCAACCTGGACGGTGATATGATCGGGATCAACGTGGCGGTTCGCGTGGGGGCCCAAGGGATCGCCTTCGCTATCCCCGTCAACGACGCGATGGAAGTCGCCGCCAACTTGATGAAACAACTCATCAACCAGCGGGTTCACAACGGCTTGTCCGTAGAAACCAAATACGACGGCGACCGTTGCGACGCCGTCGTGGTCGGGGTCGAGCCCGGCAGCGTCGCCGCAGATGCCGGCTTGCAAATCGGGGACAAAATCCTGGCGGTGGGAGATGTTCGCTGCGAACGCGCTCTCGATGTGTACCGAGCGATGATCGAACTCCAGCCGAACGACAAAGTCTGTTTCGAATACCAGCGGGGCGAAGAACCGTCCGAGGTCACTTGCGTCCTGCGTCCCAGCCCGATTGCAAATGCGAGCCAAAGCAAGGCGGACCTCGCGTCGCTGGCCTGGTCGATCTTGGGAGTCGAAGTCGCCGAGGTCAACCGGGACAGCATGCGGCGGATCAACGGGAATTACGAAGGGGGACTGCGGGTCGTTCAAGTCCGCCCCAATTCCCCCGCCGAGCAAGGGAACCTGCGCGCCGGCGACGTGCTGGTCGCCCTCCACGAATGGAAAACCGAGAGCGCCGACAATCTGCAGTACATCCTGCAGCAGCCCGAGCTCGCTGCCAACCGCCCCTGCGACTTCTTTATCTTCCGCAATAACCAACCACTCCGCGGCTCCCTCCGCCTCGCCCGCCATACCTCCACGGCCCAAGCCAAATAGCTTCCCCTTTGTAAAACCGTTGCCCCCAACTGTTCCCGGTATGTAGAACAGTTGTCCTCAACTGTTCCCCGTATGTAGAACAGTTGTCCTCAACTGTTCCCCCCATCTGTTCCCCCCAACCCTTCCCCTCTTTTCCAGCCAGAGCAATTGCGACAATTGCTCCACCACAAGACACCTCACACGTGCTGGTCAAACAGAATCGTATTCCCATCGGGATCGATCAGCGCGAAGCTGGCGGGACCTTGGGTCGATTCATCCGCTTCGGTAGCGAATTTGACCCCCTCCGCTTTTAGCCGCTTCTGCAACTCGCGCACGTCCGTGAACGACTTGAGCGGCTTCGCGTTCTGATCCCATCCCGGATTGAACGTCAGGATGTTCTTCTCAAACATCCCCTGGAACAACCCAATCACGTGATCGCCATTCCGCAAGATCAACCAGTTTTGTGCGGCATCCCCGGCGAACGACTTGAACCCCAGCTTTTCATAGAAGGCGCGGGATGCGGTCAAGTCCTTGACCGCCAGGCTCACGGAAAACGCTCCGACATCGAATGCTTCCTCGGGCACGGCTTTCTCCTGAACTGAAGGACCGGTCTTTGGCGGTGGACCCGAAGCGGACTTCGCGGAGGCCGCAGGACCGGCGAACGCATGTGGGGAACACCCCCACGAAACAGCGGCAACGCCCGACGAGGCGGCCATCCAACCGACGAATTTTCTGCGATGCATTTGCAGTTCTCCCTCGTGAATGTAGCGAATTTTTCAACAGGGCATGTCGGGAACCAAATCGGTCTGCAACCGCGGGTCCGATGCGGCAATCTCCGCTAGCGGCAACCCCAACTCGGCACGCACCCGATTGGTCCCTCGGGCGATCGCCGCCGTCTTGAAAAAGGCAATTTCGCGATTGCAACCCTGTCGGCCGAACCCGCAATCGGTCGAGACAATCAATCGTTCGGGTGGAATATACTGCAGCGCTTGCCGGACGCTGCTGGCAATCTCCTCCGCGGTCTCGACCTGCAACCGCCGGTGACTCACGACGCCCACACAGATCTTCTTGCCCGCCGATTTCATCCAGGGGCCCAGCAATTCGATCTCCCGCATGTTGCGGTCCTTCGTCTCGAGCGTCCACACATCCCCTCGCGCCTCCTGCATGTACATTTCCAGCGAGGCCGCATAGCTGTCGTCTTCGATCACCCGCTGCATGTTGGGATTGCCCCAGCAGGTGTGGATCCAGATCTCGACGTCGTCCAGACCCGCCACCTCGCGGTTGTAACAGTCCAAATAAAACCGCACATCCGAGTGATCCTTGCCGAACGTGTTCGCCATGAAGTGCAAACACGGCTCTTCAATCTGGATGCAACGGCATCCCGCAGCCCGCAGCGCCAAGAGCTCCTGGTTCATCGCCTCCGCCATCGCCCACAGCACTTCTCGCTTGTCGCGATAGGCGGTCGTGTGCAGATCCAGAAACAACCCCATGACTTGGGTACAGCACGTTCCGAACTTGACCGGCTTGTCGGTGCGGACCTGCGCCATTCGCCAGATCTTCGGATAATCCAAGGGACGGTACTCGACCGGCCCCACCACCCGCGGCCAACGCCAACCTGTGTAGATTTCGTTCAACAGAGTCCCCGGCGGATATTTGAGCCAGGGAGATCGCGTCGCCCAGGATTGGAGATGATCGCCGGCGAATCCCCCCCACCGCTGCAACGGATAGTGATGCCAGGAACGCCCCGCGAAGTCTTCGTCGCAATGCAAATCGCCGTGCGTCAGAATGTCGATCCCGGCCCGCTGCTGGTCGCTGATCAGAACCGCCAGCGCATCTTGAAACTTTTCGCGAAAACGAACGTCCAGCATGCAGGTATCCAGAGGTCGGCCCCACATACTTTCGTCCATCCAGCGAGGACGCGGCCACGACCCGGTAATCGTGGTCGGCAAAATCAAATCTTGGGTGACGGTAAACATCTTGCGGATCGTCCCAGGCTTGGTGGCATATGTTTCGCGACAACCATTCTAGCCAATGAGCCGCCGTTGTGCCCCTGCTCGAAAAGCGATGCGCGGAAACTAGCCCGCATACTGGGTCTGACAGGTCCGACGCGTCTGAAAGGTCCGACGCGTCTGACAGATCCGACGCGTCCGACGCGTCAGATTCCAGCGCCGGCCTCAGGGAAACTCAACGAAAAACGCCCCCGGAAATCGGGGGCGTGCCGTTGGATTGCCAGCGCCGAATACTGTACAATTGTACACTATCCGGCAGACGCCTAGGAAGGGCGGGCGGGGTGTGAACTAGAAATCGTTTCGGCGTCGGCCGCCGCCGTCGCCGCCGCGTTGCGGCTCAGGGAACGTGAATTTTTCACCTTGATACTCTTCGAACGCTTTTTTCTGTTCGTCGTTGAGGGTCTCTCCGAACAGCCCGCTCAGATTCTTTTGGTATTCCGCATTGATTTCCTGAAAGGCTTCGCGGTCCTGGTTCTCCATCGCCTCTCGGAACTTCTCGTTGCGGGTCTTGTCCAAGTCGGCGATTTTGGCTTTCAGGTCTTTCAACTCGTCCGCGGAGAGTCCGATCGCCTTCGCCACTTCGGGGCGGGTGACCGCGGCAAATCCCAAACGTTGCACCAACAGCTGGTTGGCTCGTTTCATTTGGTCTGCGGAGAGTACACCCCCGAGTTCCTTGGCTTCCTTTTCCGCCACCTGGGCGTTGAATTTTTGCATTTCCGCCATCATCTCATCGCGCTCCAGTCCTTCATCCCGCAATTCGGAAAGTTTGTCGCGCATCGCGGTTTGGGCTTCCTCCAGGAATGCGTTGACCTTTTCCAGAGTTTCCCCTTCCAAGCCCAGTTCCTTTTGGACCTCTTCGATTCGCAAGATGCTGGCCAGCGAACCGCCTCCGCCGAACATCATCCCACCGCGCTGACCCCAGGCCGTCCCCGCCACGAGACTCAGACCCAAACAGAGACAACCCACCAACCATTGTTTCCTGTTCATTGTTCACCCCAAAAAAAAGTTCTAAGAAGTTTCGACATCGATCACAGCGGAAATGTTCCCGGACAAGAAGAATCTGCCGAATCGGGAAGGCGGATCGGCGCCCACCCGGCGGGCCGTATCGCCCATGAATCCGGTGCGAGGCAGAATCGATTGGACCGCAACGACCAATCGAAGTCAAACCGACACGGGCGAAGAAGGTTTCGCGGAATCGATCGGGAAGAGGGGATTTTTGCCCCGATAACGGGTTGGCTCGAAGTTGATTGCGGAGGTTGGGTTCTGCTCCCCCTTGGAAATCCGCCCGCGTGTCGACCATAATAAATGCCCAATTTTCTTGCGCGAATTGTTGTGTTCGGACGCCTTCATGCAATACGTCGTCCTCTTGGCGGATGAGAAAACGACCGCCTGGCTTACTCCGGTTTGGCTGCTGGGTATTTCCCTGGGCATCGGGTTGGTCCTGTATCTCCTGTTGATTCTCCTGGCGTACCTGGTCTCTTGGGTTCCCGGGATCAATCGCCTGTACGATCAGCCGCAGCGTCGTTGGGCCGCCGGCGCGATCGTCAGTGCGGTACTCATCGCACTGGGAGTCGGAATCAGTTTTTGGGGAGGCTGGTGGACGCCCGACCTTTCCTGGTCCGAGGCGGGAGCGGTGGCGACCGAACAACCGGCCTCCCAATCGAGCAACGCGACCGTCTTATGGATCGTACTCGTCTCGATCTTCAGTCTTCTAATCGGATTCGGCTTGGTCGCGTTGGTCTCGGCGCGGCGGCGGAGTGAAGTATTGCGCGCCGCCTGGGAAGGGGCCTCGTTCTGGTTGGCGTGCGTCTGCGGCGGCGGCGTCCTGTTCGTTGCGATCGGCTGGCTCCTCTCCGCGACCGGGGGGATGGGGATTCTGACCGTGGTCGACCAGCCGCAGACAATCTTTCGCTCGTTGGGCCGAATCTTCGCCACCGGGCTCGAGAGCACCTCCGCCCAGATTCCGGTGGCAGGGGCAGACGACACCGGCTTTCCCCTACCGGTCGCCTTTCGCAGCAACGAGTTCCGCTGGATCCAATTCGATACCGATCAACCGGTAAAGATCGCCTTTGAACCAATCACCACCGACTTGGAATTGAACAAGTTCTATCCCAACGTCGCCGAAATGACGCCGCCGCAATTCACGCCGATCAGCGGAGACCAGGTGACGCCGATTCCGCCGGGATCCGTCGACACGATGTATGTCCTGAACCTGGGGGACGCGCCGGCCAATTTCCGCGCCCGTTGGCTGACCCAGCCCGAAATGCGCCAGGCGATTGTCGTCGCCGAAATCGGACTGTTTGTCGCCGGCATTTTCCTGGTCCTGCTTTTGTTTTCTGCCATGGCCCCCAAGACCTCGGCCATCGCCCTGGCGACGTTCAAGACCGAGGTCTCCCAACCGATTTTCTTGATACTGACCGTGATCGGCCTGATCGCGATCCTCCTCTCCATCTACGTCCCGTATTACACGCTGGGCGAAGACATCAAGATGTTCAAAGAGAGTGGGCTCACCTTAGTCCGCGTGATGGGAATCTTCCTGGCGACCTGGGCCGCCAGCAAGTCGGTGGCGGAAGAAATCGAGGGCCGGACCGCACTGACCGTGCTCTCCAAACCGATCGGGCGAACGCAGTTCGTCTTGGGCAAGTACTTCGGCATCGCCATGGCCGTCGGATGCCTGTTCCTGTTGCTGGGCGTCTGGTTCTATATTTGGACCTCCTACAAGCCGGTCTACGATACGGTCGAAACCGCCGCCTTGGATTTCAATTGGGAAATCAGCTTTTCCGATGCCTTCAGCATCATGCCAGGTCTGCTTCTGGCGTTTTTCGAATGCCTGATCTTCGTAGGGATCAGCGTGGCTATTTCCACTCGAGTCGGCATTCTCCCCGCGTTTTTGATCACGTTCTCCATCTATGTCCTGGGGCACCTGACTCCCAATCTGGTTCTTTCGAACGTCGGCCAGATCGAGCAAGTGCGATTTGTCGGGAGCGTGATTACGATCCTGCTGCCCGTGCTGGATCACTTTGACGCAACCACCGCGGTGATGACCAACGCGTTCGTGCCACTGGACTATCTGGGCTGGGCGGCGATCTATTGCCTGCTGTACTCGTCGATCATGCTGCTGCTGGGACTGGTTTTTTTCCAGGACCGCGACCTGGCTTAGGCTTTGTCCCAAAAACCTCAGCCGCCTGGCGCTAGCCTGCGGTT
>JBGSLW010000080.1:0-28533 GCA_041740495.1 Pirellulaceae bacterium | reverse complement strand
GCCGCCGCCTGGACCGCCGGCGGCAGCGGTTCGACGGCTGCCGAGGTGGGTGGCTGCCCGGACGGTTCGTTCGAGGTGGCAGTGGTTTCGGCGGGTATCGGTGCGGTCGTGACCGCAGCCGACGGAGCCGAATGGTACGGCTGTGTTTCGCGGAGCGGCTCCAATGTGTTCGGCAGCGAGTCCTCAGATCCTGCTCCCGGCAGAGATTCGGATGCGGCAGCCCCAGTCGACGTCAAGAAGAAGTTGCTGGCGGTCTTGGGGCGCTTGAACGAAGGGGCCCGCGACGACTTGGCTTGCGTTATTGGACCCGTCGACGGCGTGCAGTATCCGGTTCGGTTCACGTCCCCAAGCCACCGGTCGGCAGAATCGCCATAGAGTTCGATCGGCGACCAATCGGTTTCATTCGCAAGCCGGTCGCTGAGGAGTTCCTCGGAGGGCCGTCCGATCCCTGCGACGGTGCGAGTTTCGGTCCGCGCGGCAACGCCGCTCTCCTCCCCGCCCGAGCCGTCGGGTAATCCGGGCAATTCAAAACGTGAGACCGACGATGGGAGTGAACTGCAACCCGCCATCACCACGCACACGATAGTCGCGAATACTCTGGCCACGCTGAGCGTCTCCCCGGTGAAACCTGGAAATCGGGCGGGATCGTAGAAAATCTCGCCGGCCGCCACAAGATTATTGATCCGACCGAGGGGATAGCATCTACTGATAGCATCTACCTCATCTGTGCTGCTTCGTCAACTTTCGTGGGAGTCGTTCGATGAAATCCGCCAAACATTATTGTTGGGACAAAATGGTCGCCGACGCGCCGATCGAATCGGCTCGGAGGCGACGCTTGATCGGCGATCAAATGATGGTCTCGCACGTCACCTTGGATCGAGGTTGTCTGGTGCCGACGCACTCGCACGAAAACGAACAAATCTGTTGTGTGCTCTCCGGGCGGATTCGGTTCGAGATCGGCGAAGCCCAAGATCCCGCCAAACGGGTAGTGGTCGTGGCGACCGGCGAAGCACTGCATCTCCCCTCCCACGTCCCTCACTCGGCGTTCGTCGAAGAGCCCACGATCGCGCTCGACCTCTTCAGCCCCCCCTCGGCCACGACAGGGATCGACCAAGGCCGAGACTGAAAAGGATCAGGATCGACGGTGGCCCCGCCGGGTCCCTGACGGGGGCGCGTGCCCCCACACGAAAGGATCGCTGACGTCAACCCTTGGCGCGCGCCGGCGAAGTTGCCACGGCATACAGCAGCCGTTCCACGATGTACGCACTGCGGGACTCGTGCGAGTGCGATCCTTTGAGGGCCTTGTCCGTTTCATAGAGCCAGCGCAATAACCGGCGGCCTCGCGAAAGTCCCAGTCGGCCGAGTCTTCGTTCCCCTGCCTCGATTTCGGATTGCCAGTTGCGTTGGAAGCCCCCCTCCACCAGGCAATCGGCCGGCCGCGGAGTCTTCCCGTTCCGTACCGCGCGATCGCGAGCTTGCATCGCATTGCCATAGCGGCGGAGCGACCAGGCCGCCTGCGCAAACACGCCGATGGCGTCGTTCCCTGTCTGCAGTAGTTGCCGCAGCAGGTGCTGAGCCTCCGCAGCGTTTCCGTCGAGCGCAGCGTCGACCATCTTCCAGACCGTGGTGTCGCGCCAGCCGCCGATGAAGCGATTGACCTCCTGCGGAGTAACTTCGCTGTCGGCCGGGACACAGCAAGCCAACTTGGCCAGCTGTTGATCGTAGAGCCCCAAGTGGACCTCGTTCAACTCCAACATCTGCCGGGCACCCGCCTTGGATAACCTCAACCCATGCACCGCGTCAGCGCGACGAACCAACCATTCGATCAAGCGGGCTTCGTCCAACCCCTTGGAACGGCCGCGAGTCATCGTCGGCGGGTTGCAATCGATCTGCAATCCGCGCTGGTCGGCCAGCTTGTAGAGCCGCGTATTGGACGGCCACGTGGAGACGAGCAACAACAAAATGTTGGTCGTTCCGCCGTCCCGCTCCAACCACCGCTCCAGTTCGGGGCGATGCTTCTTCACGAACTCGTCACCCCCGTCGACGATTACGGTTCGCGGTCCGGAGGAGAACAGAGAGCCGGTCGCCAGTGCATCGTGGACATCGATCCAGGCAACGGCGTCCCCCTCGAAGCGACTGATCGAAAACTCGTGGTCGTCATCGTGCCCGCCGGAGAGCTGCCGCACCCCCTCCAGTTGCAGCAGTCGTTCCCCGCCGAACAGCACGGTAAAGTGCTTCGGCCGCAATTGCGGCTGTTCGAGCAGGTCGAAGGCGTGCATTGTCTGAGACATCGTTTCAATGTAGAACAGTTGTCCTCAACTGTTCGGTTTAGTTGGCTGGGGGAGCAATTGAGGACAATTGCTCTACGCTGGATTGTAGAACAGTTGTCCTCAACTGTTCTACCTCTCACCTTGCTTCCGTTCGACTCGACATGTTAAGTCTTCAATCGGCCAGCGCCCAGCGTTGGTTGCAGCAAGTCGATCAGCACCTGCCCGAGATCCTGATCGACCATGCGCATTGC
Organism: Pirellulaceae bacterium; assembly: GCA_041740495.1. Classification (GTDB taxonomy): domain Bacteria; phylum Planctomycetota; class Planctomycetia; order Pirellulales; family Pirellulaceae; genus JANMEB01. The sequence continues at coordinate 26,012 of JBGSLW010000080.1, read as the reverse complement.
GAAAAAAAAGCCGCCGGCTGTGCGATGAACTTGCTGTTCGCCTATGTCGATCGCGTCGACATGTGCGGCGATTTAATCGAGATTGTCAACGAAGAGCTGGAGCACTTCCAATTGGTCTTGGAATTGTTGGCTCGCAAGAACATTCACTTCCGGCGATTGACCCCCAGCAACTACGGCCGGCAACTCAACGACCTGGTGCGGAAGTTTGAGCCGGCGCGAGCGATCGACCGCCTCCTGGTGGCCGGGTTGATCGAAGCGCGCTCCTGCGAACGATTTGACCTGTTGCGACGGCATGTGAAGGATCCGGAGTTGGCGGCATTTTACGATAGTTTGTTCGAGTCGGAAGCGCGGCACCACAGTACCTACGTCCGCTTGGCGAAGAATTTCGGCAGCGACGAGGTGGTCAAACATCGGCTGGACGAATTGGCGGCGTTGGAGGCCGACATCATCGCCCGCGGCGATCCCCTTCCCCGCATGCACAGCTGAGAACCCCATGGTGACACCCCCTCCTTCGACCGAGGCGCCTCTGGCCGGTTGCGACGCGGCAACGCAACAGTTGCGCGAATGCGGAAGCATGTTCCACCGCCGCGGGTGGTCGCTGGGAACCAGTAGCAACTACAGCGTCGTGGTCCAGCGCTCCCCGCTAGAATTGGTGGTAACCGCCAGCGGGAAAGACAAAAGCCGACTCCAGGCGGGGGACTTCGTCCGCGTCAACGCCCAGGGGCATCCCACGGCACCCGGGCAGCCCAAGTCCTCCGCGGAGACGATGTTGCACGTGGTGTTGGCCCGCCGGCCGGATGTCGGGGCGATCTTGCACACGCATTCGGTCTGGTCGACACTCCTGTCGGAAAAGTACTTTCCCGACCGCGGCTTCGAGATCACTGGCTATGAAATGCTGAAGGGTCTGAGCGGAATCGGGACGCATGAACACCGGGAATGGGTGCCGATCTTCGACAATACGCAAGACATCCCGTCCTTGGCGGCGGAAGTCGAGGCGTATTTGCAGCAGGACTTCGACCGCTGCCACGGTTACTTGATCCGGCGGCATGGCCTGTACACGTGGGGCCGCGACTTGGACGAGGCCGTCCGGCACATCGAGATTTTCGAGTTTCTGTTCGAGTGCCTCGGCCGCAGCGCGACAATTGGATGAAATCCTCAGCAACGCTATACTAGACACATGTCGCGGGACAACATGTCGCGGGACAACCGACTTAGCCGTCCGTTGAAACACCAGCCGCATGGCGCTAGCCTGCGGTTTCCGATGTTCGATGCGCGAAGAAACCGCAGGCTAGCGCCATGCGGCTGATGTTCATGCGGCTGATGTTTATGCGGCTGATGTTCATGCGGCTGATGTTCATGCGGCTGATCGGTTCAACGTCCAAGGGACCCGATGCGGGGAAAAAAGATATGGCCAGTGTTTACATACAAGACCAGCGTCGCGAGATTTCCGATCCGTCGGAGATATCCAAGTTTTTGGAGCCGTTCGGGATTCGCTTCGAGCATTGGGAGGTGGCCGGTCGGATCCCAGTGGAGGCGAGCGACGCCGAAATCTTAGCGGCCTATGAACCGGAGATTGAGCGGTTGAAGAAAGCAGGGGGCTACGTCACCGCCGATGTGATCAACGTCCGGCCCGAGACGCCTGGCCTCGACGCGATGCTCGCGAAATTCGACAAAGAGCACACGCACGACGAGGACGAAGTCCGCTTCACAGTCGCCGGCCGAGGCCTCTTCCATATCCACCCGGACTCGGGTCCGATTTTCAGTATCACGGTGGAGGCGGGGGACTTGATCAACGTCCCGCGCGGCACAAAACACTGGTTCAATCTGTGCAGTAGCAAGTCGATCCGTTGCATTCGGTTGTTCCAGGATCGCAGCGGCTGGACCCCCCATTATGTCGTGCCGAGCGCGCATGTGCGGCACGAGCCGCTGTGCTTTGGGCCGCGGTATGTTGGCCCGGCGATCGATGCGAAATTCTCCTCCGTGGTCGAGCCGTGAGCGATCTCCCCTGGGGGGGGATTCTCTTGGACATCGAAGGGACGACCTCCGCGATCGATTTTGTCTATCAGACGATGTTCCCGTTCGTTCGGCGGGAACTGACGTCGTTCTTGGAAACACAAACCGAGCGACCCGACGTCCAAGCCGCCTTGGACCAGATCGCCGCCGAAGCGGGTTGGCGCCTGCTTCCCGATGTCTGGAACCATCCCGCCACGCGGCCGGCGAATTTGCAGCGAGTCCGCGATGAGGTGCTGCGGCAGATGGACGTCGATGCCAAGTCGACTGGGCTCAAATCCCTGCAAGGGCTCATTTGGGAGGCGGGATTCCAATCCGGCGAGTTGGTGGCGGAGATGTACGACGACGTGCTCCCCGCCCTGCACCACTGGCGTGCCCAGGGGATCCCGGTGCGGATTTACTCGTCCGGCAGCATCGCAGCCCAGCAATTGTTTTTTGGCCATACCACCCGCGGCGACCTGCGAGCTTACTTGGACGGACACTACGACACGACGATCGGCGGAAAACGGGATGCCGACAGCTACCGTCGGATCGCAACCGACTGGGGATTGAGTCCTCCGCGGATCCTGTTTGTCAGCGACGTGGGGGACGAGTTGGCAGCGGCGGCGACCGCCGGCTTGCACGTCGCACTGGCGATCCGCCCGGGCAATCCTCCCCAAGCCAACCCGAACCGCTGGCTGCAGATCCAAAGTTTCCAGGAGTTGCCGCTTGGACCCGGTGCTTGAGTCGATCCCAAGCCGCCCGCGCGCGGTCTTCCTGAGCGATAGCCATCTGGGGATCAAGTTGGCGCGGGGGAAGGAACTGCTCGAATTCCTCCGTCGGATCGAACCGCAACAGCTCTATCTCGTCGGCGATATCTTCGATGCTTGGGTGTTGACGTCACGCTGGTATTGGCCCCCCGAGTACACTCAAGTCGTCGATCGGATTTTCGAGTTGGCCGAGCGGGGGACCGAGGTTCGGGTGACCCCCGGAAATCACGATTCGTTTCTGCGCGGGCCCCTCCCCCGGATCCCAGCGCTGACGATTGCCGATGAATTCTGGCACCAGACCGCGGACGGCCGGCGGTTCGTCGTCACCCACGGGGACCTGTTCGACGGGATCGAGAAGGGCTTCCGCTGGCTATCCAAGGTAGGCAGCTTCGGGTACACGCTGGTCGTCGACGCGAATATCGCCACCAACTGGATCTTGCGGCGGCTGGGATGGCGGCCACGGTATTATTGCTTCTGGATCAAGCGGACGTCGAAGCGGCTGCTGGGAGCCCACGGGCGATTCCGCCGCAAACTACTGGAGCATGCTCGCGCCCAACAAGCCGCCGGGATCATTTGTGGGCATGTCCATCTGCCGCAAATATTGTGCGACGCCGGCGCCGCCTACATCAACACGGGGGATTGGTTGGAAAACGCGTCGGCCGTCGTCGAACTCGACAGCGGCGATCTGGTGCTGTGCAACTTCGGGGTTGAGATCGCGCGCAGTTCACCCGCCTCCGCGACATAACTGTACATATGTACAGTATTTGCTTGAAGCCCCTCCCATCTCCCGCTCCGCCGCTACGGGCAGGGGTCGGGTGAGGGGGTTGCACGGTGTGTGTGTGTGTGTGTGTGTTGCGCGGCGCTCAACCGCGGCGGCGTTCCAACAGCGTCATCATCAAGAAGGCCATCAAGGCGCGGAGCTCGGCGACCGGATCGTAATCGACCAATTTCTCCAGGATGTATCTTCCTTCCAGGAAGGCCCGCTGCTTGGTGACGCGCATCCGAGGTTGGCCGTCGACCGAAGTGAGTACGTAGCGCGGGTGAAAAAGGTAACCGGAAAAGAGCCCCAAGACGGGAACCTCGGAAAACAGGCTGTCGAAGATTTTGGCCATCGGGTTCTCTTCGGTGATCGTCGAGATGTGCGCGTTGTCTTCATCCAGCACTTCGTAATGGGCCTTGAAGAGCGAGCGCATTCCTTTACGGCGGACGGCCCCGAAGGACTCCCCCTGGGCATCGATGAAATGGTAGCTGGCCGACCAGTCGATGACGCGGTCGGCCTTGATTTCGCAAAGGAGTTGCGTTTTGGAGGGGTTGCTGAAGACGGTGACCGCCTCCTTGAGGCGAAACATTTTCTGTTGGACAAAGCAAACGGGCTGGCCGTTCGCGTCGGTGACGTTGATCTGGGTGGACAGGCTCCACAGGCGGAAACGCATGTTCAAGGGGTATTCCATTCGGTCTCTCGCGTTGGAAGATTGAGGGTACGTTGGATGACTTCCGGCAGCGCCACTCCCCAGACGCGGCCACCAGTTTACGAAAAATCGTTCGGGATGTAGAGCATCCGAGAGTAGAGCAAATGTCCTCAATTGCTGGGCGCATTGCATGCGGGAACAGTTGGGGACAACTGTTCTACGCTCGGAGTAAAGCAATTGTCCTCAATTGCTGGGCGCATTGCATGCGGGAACAGTTGAGGACAACTGTTCTACGGTCAGAGTAGAGCAATTGTCCTCAATTGCTCCGCACCGACAGTTGGTCTTGGGAAAAAAGGAGGGGTCCGCTAATCTCTGCGGGTCCGCGAAGCCGCAAGGACTCGAGAAAATTATTTTGAATTTCTAGAGCCGCTTGCCGATCCCCGATGATACATGGACGAAAAGTGTCTTCAGGGACGAATGTGCGCATCCTTTGTCCTCTGGAGGTCGATACCATGCCTGCCGACTGGATGAACTCTGTCATCGTCGTCGTGTTTGTCTCGGTTTGGGCGTTGATCGGGCAGTTTTCGCTGCCCCGCTGACGGCCTGAATCCGCATGAGGCTACGCTCCTCCGCCGGTTCGTGATATGCTGATCGAGTAGCTTGGACTCGAAACGTATCGGACTGCGCTGAGCGGCCGCCTTGGACCAATCGTTACCGAAATCTAAACGCATCGAGCGGCAGATTGCCGAGGGATCCTCTGCGGCGTCGCAAGCCGAGGATCCTGCGGAGAGCCATCCGCCGCGCCGCTGGCGCTTGCCGCTCATGCTGTTTCTCGCTTCGTTCGCCTCCACGTTTTTCGTGGGGGTCTGCCAATGGCAGCCGACCGCCGCGTGGTATCAATCGTATTCCGCTGGCGATTCGCTCTTTCTGCGCCGTTTATTCCTCCAGCATTGGCGGGAGGGGTTGATCTATTCCCTGGGCGTGCTGCTGATTTTGGGCATGCACGAAGGGGGGCATTTTTTGATGACCCTGGTTTACCGGATCCGGGCCAGCCTGCCGATGTTCATCCCGTTTCCGATCAGCCCGATCGGCACGATGGGGGCGGTGATCGGGATGCAGGGGCAGACGGCCAACCGGCGGCAGATCTTCGATATCGGGATTGCGGGCCCGCTGGCCGGGCTGATTCCCTCGATTCCGATCGCCATCGCGGGCGTCTGGCAGTTGGACTTGAGCATCCCGGGGCGCGGTGAGATCGCTCTCCAGTGCCCGCTGTTGTTGAGTTGGATGATTCAATTCTGGAACCAGGCCGATTACCCGACGCTCGGTCTGGTCTGGCTCAACCAACTGAACCCCTGGTTCGTCGCCGGCTGGGTGGGACTGGTGATTACCGGGCTGAACATGCTGCCGATCGGGCAGTTGGATGGCGGGCATGTCACCTACACCTTATTTGGACGCGGAGCCCATTGGATCGCGCGGGGGGTCGTGGTGGCGGCGATCGCCGCGATGGTCTACACGCAGACCTTGGTTTGGCTGGCGATGACGGCGTTTATTCTGTTGATCGGGACCGATCATCCGCCCACGGCGAACGATGCCGAACCGATCGGATGGTGGCGAACGGCCTTGGGGTACGCGTCGTTGACCTTGCCGTTTCTGCTCTTTCCCCCCACCGTGTTCGTCACGCAGGGATAATGGCTCGCGTCATCGTTCTCGCTCCGTTGTTGTTTCACGTTCCGCCGCCAGCGTACGCGGTTGGGACTTGACCTGCGTCATCCCGCGTAGGCCTGCGGCGAACGGTTCGACGGGAAATCGAGCAGATCGATCGGTTTGCTTGCAAGCCAGGTGGAAACAGGCCAGAATACTCCCCCGGATCCCTGCGGCGCCCAGGTGCGGCGTCGTTTGGTCCGTCGGTCCCGTGTCACCCCAATTTGGAGTCAGTCGTATGCCTCGTCCCGTTACGCTCTTTACCGGTCAATGGGCGGATCTGCCGCTGGAACGCATGGCGAATCTCGCCCAATCATTCGGCTACGACGGAATCGAGTTGGCGTGTTGGGGGGATCATTTCGAAGTGGCTCGAGCGGTTGCGGAGGCGGACTACTGTGCGGGTCGGCAGGAGCTGTTGCAGCAAAATGGTCTGGAGTGCTACGCGATCAGTAACCATTTGGTCGGTCAGGCGGTATGCGACCCGATCGACGCTCGGCACAAGGCGATTTTGCCGCCGCATGTGTGGGGGGATGGCAAGCCGGCGGGGGTGAACCAGCGGGCCGTGGAGGAAATGAAAAATACCGCTCGGGCAGCGCAACGGTTGGGTGTGGACGTGGTCAACGGCTTCACGGGCTCCGCGATCTGGCATTTGAACTATTCCTTCCCTCCGGTTTCGCCGGCGATGATCGACGCCGGGTTTCAGCAATTCGCCGAGCGATGGAATCCGATTCTGGACGTGTTTGGCGAATGCGGTGTGCGATTTGCCTTGGAAGTCCACCCGACCGAGATTGCGTTTGACGTGTACACGGCCGCCCGGGCGTTGGAGGCGGTCGGGCATCGCGAGGAGTTTGGTTTCAATTTCGATCCCAGCCATCTCCACTGGCAGGGGGTGGATCCGGTCGAGTTCCTACGGGCGTTTCCCGAGCGGATTTACCATGTGCATATCAAGGACGCCATCGTGAAGTTGGATGGGCGGAGCGGGATCTTGGCGAGCCATTTGAATTTCGGCGATCCACGGCGGGGCTGGGATTTTCGTTCGCCGGGCCGCGGCGAAATCGACTTTGAAGAGATTATCCGCGCCCTCAACGACATTCACTATAGCGGGCCGCTGTCGATCGAGTGGGAGGATTGTGGGATGGATCGCGAATTCGGCGCGCGGGAAGCGTGCGAGTTCACCCGTTCGCTCGATTTTTCCCCCAGCCAGCAGGCGTTCGATTCGGCCTTTGAAAAGTCATGAGCGGATGGTGACACACGCCAGGGAAATAGTTCAGGTACGCAAGGACTTGCCCAGCGGCTCGGTGATCCTCAACCGCGCCGACCGCCGGAACGCCCTTTCGCTGGACATGCTCCAGCGAATCCAAGAGGCATTCGACGACTTCGCCCAGGAAAAACGGGTGCGGGCGGTGATTCTCACGGGCACGGGACACGTTTTCAGTTCGGGCAGCGACCTGCGGGAACTGAACGAGGCCCGTGATCCGGAACATCTCGCCCCGGTCGAAGACGAGCAGTTGAATGCGTTACATGCATTGCTGGAGACGATGTTGCGTTTTCCCAAACCGATCATCTGTGCGCCGAATGGCTGGGTGGTGGGGAGCGCGATGGCCCTGATGTTGGCGAGCGATCTGGTGGTGGCCAGCGACAAGGCCAACTTCGTTCTGCCCGAGCCGCGGCGCGGACTGGTTGCCGGGCTGACGGCCCCGTTGCTGGTCCATCGGGTAGGGGCGAGCCGCGCTGCCGGAATGTTGTTTCCTTGTCCGGTCGTCACCGCCGCGCAAGCCCATGACTGGGGGTTGGTGCACTACGTGGTGGAGGACCGGCTGGTTTGGTTTCGCTCGCAGGAGCTGGCCAAGGAGATCGCCGAACTAGCCCCCGAATCGATGCAGTTGACGAAGAAGTTATTGAACGAATCGATTTGCGAGGAGCTCTTCATGCACCTCAGCATCGGCGCAGCGAATTCGGCAACCGCCCGTACCACGGCGACCTCACGGGAAGGGGTCACTGCGTTTCTGGAGCGACGCCATCCCCGCTGGGAGTGACCATCAACCGTCGCTGAGGGTTCGCAAGAGTTCGAAGGTGAAAATCCCACCCTGATGTCCGTCGCTGAACGCGATGCCGTAGGCGTACTGACCTACCGGCTGCATCGACTCGATCGAGAGCGGCCGGGCTTGAGCAGGCGTCAGAACCGGCAAGGCCACTTGACCGGCCTTCTGCGGCGTCTGGGCTTGCTTCAAGCCACCTTCTGATTTTTCCTGACGACAATGGGCACAAGGGCAGGCCTGCCGCAGCCGCCGCAAGGAAATCGTGCCGTCGCGACCGTCGCTCCACACGATCCGCAAAGCGGAGCTCGGCGTCAATTCGAGCGCGGTGGGATAGACCGGAGGGAGTGAATTCATCGACCGTACTCGGATCCAAAAAATGGCGGGCGGCCAACCATCGATCGGCCGCGGATGGTTACCACGCGGGCTGCAGAATTATACAATCATCCCACATTCTCTTGCAGGACAATTGCATGCCATTTCACGCCACGGAAATTCGCGCCGCCCAGCGACACCTCAAGCAGAACGATCCGGTGATGCGAGCCGTGGTACGCTCGGTCGGCCCCTTCACACTCAAGACCCAGCCCGATCTTTTTCGACTGCTTACCCGCTCGATTATCTCCCAACAGATTTCCGTCGGTGCGGCGCGATCGATCATGAGTCGTGTGGAGCAACACGTCGCCCCGGCCAAGGTTTCTGCGGAGGTGTTGCTGGGGATCGACGCCCCGACCTTTCGCTCGTTGGGCGTCTCCCCGCAAAAGGCAGGTTACCTGGCCGACTTGAGCCAGCGGGTCGCCGCCGCCGACGTTCGGCTCCATCGGCTCCAACGTTTGGACGACGAGGAAGTCATCGATCATTTGACGCAAATCAAAGGAATCGGCCGGTGGACCGCGCAAATGGCGTTGATTTTCGGGCTGGGGAGGTTGGACGTACTCCCGGTCGCTGACCTGGGGATTCAAACGGCAATCCGCCGACAGTATGGCCTGCGGACACTTCCGAAGCCGCGAAAAATCGAGTCCCTTGCGCGGGCCTGGCGACCCTATGCTTCGATCGCCTCCTGGTACTTGTGGCAATCTTTGGACAACTCCCCTGGCAAGTCCTGATGAAGCCAGAGTGGCGCGACGCTCCGCGCCGCGAACCCGAACCATGTTCCGCGTCGCGATCACAACGATTTCGCCGCAGCGTTGCCGTTTGAAGTCACGGCGCGGGATACCGAATGTGACGCATGAAGACACGACGCGGAGCGTCGTGCCACTCTGGCGCGAAGCATCGTGCCACGGGGCGGGCTCGGGACGAGGAATTTGCCTGCGGCCGCAGGTTTCATTTTTCCTGCCAGCAGTTAAGCTAGGGCAACCATGTCGAACAGAGAACGCGACACCAGGAGAATGAACGATGGGACGGGGCAGACGCAGCGCAAAGGGCACCAGGCTTGGCCACCGACCTGGGGGGGAACTGGGGAGCGGCGTTTTGGGCGCGCTTGGACTGGAGTTGCTGGAGCCGCGTTTGCAGTTATCCGGATCGGGCCTGTGGCAACATCTGCCAGCGGAAATGGCGGGAGCAGAGCAAACGGCAACGTTGCGCGCCGTGGCATTTGAGTTGTACGACCTGAAGGAATCGGCCTGGCAAGAGTTCGCCGCGGGAGTTCCGCACGAGTCGACGGCGGGCGGCAAGTCGGTCGTTTTGGAAGTCCCTAACCCAGATAACGTGTTGCAGCGGTTCGAGGTCGTGGAAACGGCGGTGATGCACCCGGAATTGGCGGCGAAGTTTCCTGAGATTCGCACGTATCGCGGGCAAGGGATCGACGATCCCACATCGACCATTCAATTCGACGCCACCCCTTGGGGGTTCCACGCCCAAGTCCTCGCGACCGGTGGAACTTGGTACATCGACCCCTATTTCCATCTGCAGACCGATGTCTACGCCAGTTATTATCGCACCGACTTCCGGATCGATCCCCAAGTGCAGGATTTGGAGCTAGATTCCTGCTTCGATTGCGGTTGCGACGACGGGCACGGGGATGGATTGAACGCAGCCCCACACTCGGTGGCCGATCCGATGGGACCTGTGCTCTCGTTTGGGGAGGATGGAGGCGGCGCGGCCGACTCGGTCGAACAGCAGCTGCGGACCTATCAGTTGGCGGTGGCGGCTACGGGTGAATACACCGCGTTTTTCGGCGGGACGGTCGCAGGGGGAATGGCCGCGATTGTAACCGCGGTCAATCGCGTGACGGGGATTTACGAGACCGAACTGTCGGTGCGGATGCAATTGGTCCCCAACAACGACCTGTTGGTGTACACCAACTCGGCCACCGATCCGTACAGCAATAACAGCGGCGGGACGATGCTGGGACAGAATCAGTCCAATATCGATGCGGTGATCGGCAACGCGAATTATGACGTGGGTCACGTATTCAGTACGGGGGGGGGCGGCGTCGCCTTCCTAGGAGTCGTGGGCGAGACCGGTTTTAAGGCTCGAGGAGTGACGGGACTGCCCAACCCGGTGGGGGACGTTTTTTACGTCGACTATGTGGCGCATGAGATGGGGCATCAATTCGGCGGCAACCATACTTTCAACGGCGACAGTGGCTCGTGCAGCGGCTCCAATCGAAATGGCGCCACGGCGTACGAACCTGGCAGCGGAACGACGATCATGGCGTACGCCGGGATTTGTGGAAACGACAATCTGCAGTTGAACAGTGATCCTTATTTCCATCACGAGAGCATCCGGGAGATCCGCAACTATGTGACGACGGGAACGGGGAACTCTTCCGCCACGATCACCAACACCGGGAACGAAATTCCGACGGTGCTGGCGGGGGCCGATTACGTCATTCCCGCCAACACGCCGTTTGAACTGACGGCCAGCGGGGCCGACTTGGGTGGAGGGAGTTTGACGTACTCCTGGGAGGAACGCGACTTGGGTCCGCAGCGCGATTTGAGTGCCGCGGACAACGGCTCCAGCCCTCTGTTCCGCGTTTGGAACCCGACGAGCAATCCGACGCGAGTTTTCCCGCGGCTCAGTGACCTGTTGAACAACACGATCAACATCGGCGAGAAGTTGCCGTCCACCAATCGGACGATGACATTCCGAGTCACTGCGCGGGATAACTTTGCCGGGGGGGGTGGCACCGCCTCGGATGACATGACGGTGACCTCCGTGACGACCGGCGCGGCGTTTGCCGTTACCCTGTGGAATTCCCCGGCGAATTTGACGGGTGGATCGAGTCAGACGGTGACCTGGAACGTGGCGGGGACGACCGCGGCTCCGATCAACGCGGCCAATGTCGACTTGTTGTGGTCGATCGACGGCGGACTGACCTTCCCTTATCTGTTGGCCTCCGCCGTGCCCAATGACGGCTCGCACGCCATCGCGGTGCCGAATATCCCGACGACCCAGGGGCGGCTGAAGGTCCGCGGTTCGGGGAATATCTTCTTCGACGTCAACAACGCCAATGTGGCGGTCGCACGGGGGAATGTTTTGGTGGCTGGGCAGATTGCGAATCTGACCGACGCCTGGCAAACGATTACGCTAGCGCAGTGGTTTGCCGATCCGATCGTGAATTTGGGTCCGGTGAATTTCGCGGCCGGGGATCCGGGTGTCGTGCGGATTCGCAACGTCACCGGCAACAGCTTCGAAGTCCAGTTTGCGGAGTGGGATTATTTGGACGGGGTCCATCCCGCGGAGTCCGTATCATATTTGGTCGTCGACCGCGGAGTGACCACCCTGTCGGATGGAAAAGTGTTGTTGGCCGATCGGGTCGACGTCGACCAAGACTTTTCAGCCGTCCCATTTGCCGCGGCGTTCAGCGGCACACCGGTGGTTCTGGCCACAGTGGCTTCAGCGCATGGTGAAGAGACGGTTGCTGCCCGTCTCCGCGATGTAGCGGACGTAGGCTTCTCGTTGGCGATTCAAGAAGAGGAAGCCAACGACGGGGTGCATGTCCCGGAGACCGTCCACTACCTGGCAGCCTTGCCGGGAAGTGGAAACTCCAGCGGTCTCAACTACGAAGTCGGCTTGATATCGCGGGTGACCAACAAGGCTTTTCCGAATCGTTTGACACAGACGTTTGTGGCCGTGCCGCGGGTGCTGGCTGCGATGCAGACCTTCAATTACGCAGATACCAGTTCGGTCCAATTGCGGCGTTTGAATGCAAAGCAGATCACGCCTTTTATTGAGGAAGAACAGTCCGCCGATAGCGAGCGGGCTCATGGTGGTGAAGTCGTTGGGTTTTTCGCGTTTCGCCTCAATACAGCGCTCACCGAATCCGCTGGGACGAAATTCGATCCGTCTGCGGAACGGTTCTTTCAAAGCGACCCGTGGTCGCACGACGTCGAAACGACTTCGCACGAGCGCTCGATCGCCGGCCGTCCGGCGCCCGCCATGATGCCGGTGTATCCGGATGCTTTGTCGACCCGACCGGAGCGCGACGATGTTGCGCGACCGGCGTCGGTTTGGAGTCATTACCGGTCGTTCAGCTCCGAAGCGGTGCAGCCCCGGCGGCCTGGTGATGCTCCGGCATCCGAGAATCGAGAATCGTCGGTTGGATCCGTCAACGAAAAGAGGTCGAAGACAACCTTCGACCTCGAATCTCAGTACGGGAACGGTATTTCGCGTTAGCGTCCGTCGTCGTACGCGCTGGACGTGGAAGGCCGCGCGGGGGGAGCACGTGGCACAAAAGTGCCGCCGGTGTCGACGCGTTCGACTTTGGCTTCGCCCTGGAAGCCCAAGGCGAAGAAAAGCTCGCGCAGCGAAAGTTGTTGGACCTGATTTTTCTTCGCGTCTTCGACGAGTTGGGTGTAGGCCTTCATCGCCGCTTCGTTGCGGGGCTCGTCGCCGATCACGATGAATCGAGTGTTCGGTTCGATTTGCCCGGTGATATTCCCTTCCAGGTCGTGCATCGCCACGATCCGACCCCCATTTTGCTCGATCCGGCTTTGCACCACAGGCAAGTCGCTGATCCCGTCGCCGTCGACGTCGATGTGCCCGGCCAACGCCACCGACACGGCGTATCCCGGATCCCACACATCGGAAAGGATGTAGTCAAACGACAAGACAGGGTTCGGGTTGTTGCGCTTGTTCAAGACTTGCACCCGCAGATTGCTGGCCTCATCGCTGGATATTTGTCCGTTCCGCTCGTCCAAATTGATCAAGTCGATCACGTCTTCCACCGCTGGTTGTGGAATGATGCGGGCCGCCGCACGGTGCGGGCCTTGGATTTCGGTGACTTCGATGAACGCCTTGCCCAAGTATTTCTGGAAAATCGTCTCCGTCCGATCGTAGACGGCAAACCGCTGGCGGACTTTCAATCCATCCGCCGATCCCAGGTCGATGTAAACCAAATCCGTGTGGCGGGAGACATCCGTGATCCGTCCGTCGGCCACATCGTTATTGATCTTGGTCAGGCGCCGAATCTCTTCCCGCAAAGCGAAGATGGTCTTGTCGGTTTCGGCTTTGAGATTGTTAAAGTCGTTGACCTTTTCTTGCAGCGCCTTTTGGGAATCGTCCAAGCGCGTCATCGCCTGTGTATGCGCCGTCTTGGCGCGTTCGAACTCCGTCAACAACTGCTGTTCGGCTTCCTGATTGCGTTTCTTCTCAGCGTCCAGTTGTGATTGCAACTCGCCGATCGTCGCTTCCTTCGCCAGTATCTGCTGTTCGTGGGCGGTGTCTTTGGCTTTTTGCTCATCCAAAAGCTTGGAAACCCGGTTGTTTGCGGCGGTAATCGACTTATGGGAATCCGAGAGATTCAACTCGATGTCCGACACCAGATTGATCAGGTTCAAATCTTTATTTTGCTCGGTCGACAAGAACTTTCGCATCGCACCGTCGAACGCAGCTTGGGTCTTGTCCAGATCCTCGCCGATCGCGGCATCCCGCGACTTGACAGAATTCACCAGGTCGGGGATCTCGGCGGCACTCCCCTCGATCCCGATGAATCGCTTCATGACGTTGATATACGAATTTTGTGCGTCGACCCGTTTCTGCAGGCCGGACTTCTCGGACTCCATCGCCGTCCGCTGTTGGCGGTTCTCGGCATTGGCGGAAAAGCCCAAAAACGTGCAAATCGCCAGGATCACCGTCAGCAGGGACAGGATGATGATCCCGATCAAATAACCTTGGTTCTCACGAGCCATGGGGGGACGCTCCAAATCAGCTAGCTATCAGAATTGCACGAATCGAAGGGGGGGCGGAGGCGGGGGCATTTCTAGTTGGTTATCATCGGCCAGCCAACCGAGCGCAGCTAACCAAATCGATACGGGCTGCCGAAAATGACTCCCCGAGTCGGGCTCGCGCCGGAGCGGAGTCCACGCTTCATTCTAGTAGCGGGGGAAAGCCTGTCAAATTCGGCGGATTGGGAGGGTTGTGCCGGTCCATGCGGCTGGCTGTTAATTTGATTGACGGCGACTAAACTTAGCCTGCTTCCAGGTGCCCTGCGACCTCCGGAGTCGGACACCTCCGCGGGCCCTACCGCGTTTTCATGGGGGAGTCATTTTCCGTGGGTACCGCTCGAGCGGGCCGAAAAAAGTACTTTCGGAGCCGCGCCAAACGGGCGGGTGGCACGCCAAACGCTGCGAACAATAAGAAATGACGGCGAGTATCCAGGCGCTAGATTTCACCACCACGACCGAGGCGAACAGACGGAGAACTTGATGTTGGTCATCGGTGTGGTGGGAGGGATCGCCAGCGGCAAGAGCTCGGTTGCGCGGATCTTTGGCGAGTGCGGTGGCGCCGTATTGGATGCCGATGTGATCGGGCATCAGGTCCTGACGCGGGAGGACGTGAAGCGGGAGATTCGTGCGGAGTGGGGGGACGGGGTGTTCGCCCCGCAGGGGGAAGTCGATCGTTCACGTCTGGCGGCGGTGGTCTTCCAACCGGGAGTTGAAAGTGAAGTACAATTGCAGCGGCTGGAAACCATCACGCATCCGCGGATATCCGCGGAGCTGGAGCGACAACTTGCGACGTTGCGCGAGGCGGGCTGTCCCGCAGTGATCTTGGATGCTGCGGTGATGTTCAAATCGGGTTGGCACCGTTTGTGCGACAAGATCGTGTTCGTGGATGTGCCGGAAACCATGCGGATCGCGCGGGCGGTGGCTCGCGGTTGGAATGCCGAACAGATGCGTCAGCGCGAAGCGCGGCAAACGCCGCTGGCAGAGAAACGGAATTGGGCCGACGCCGTGGTGGACAATTCGGGAAGTTTCGAATCGACTCGGACTCAGGTGGTGCGACTATGGCAGCGTTGGTGCGTCGACGGTGAACCGGGCAACGACGCGAGGGTCATCGTGACATGAAGCTACCGCAACAGTTGCCTGCCGAGCATCCTCAGGACGCCGCGAGACTCGCCGAACGTTGTGACTCGACGGTCGAACTGGAGCGGCTCTCCTTGCCGCAGCGGATCGCCGCCGCCTACGGACACGACATGTCCGACTTCGAGGTGCCTGGCGAGGGCGAGTTTTTTTCGGTGACGGAGCTTCGGCGGGCAGATCGCGGCGGATGCCAGGCGGCTGCTCAACGCCTGGGGATCGGGTTGGATTCCCTGGCTTCGCCCGATGATTGGGCCTTTCTCTGTACGATCGCGGCGATCGAATCGGGGCAAGCCCTCTCCGGCTACGGGACGCTGGAAATCTTGCCGGACGGGTTTGGGTTTCTTCGCAGTGCGGAGTCGCATTATCTCAGCAGCCCGGACGATATCTACGTCTCGCCCAGTCAGATCCGCAAGTTCGGTTTGAGAACGGGCAACCTGGTTCGAGGCCAGATTCGGCCCCCGAAAAAGAACGAACGTTTTTTTGCGTTGCTGCGCGTACACGACGTGCACGGTTTGGCGCCAGAGGATTATCCGAAAACGCGGCTGTTCGAGACGCTGACCCCGCTGCACCCCGACGAGCGGATCGTCTTGGAATTCGAGCGCGAAAACATTTCGACACGGGTCGTGGACTTGTTCACGCCGATCGGATTTGGTCAACGCGGGCTGATCGTCAGCCCACCGCGGGCCGGGAAGACGATGTTGCTGCAGGCGCTGGCCCGCGCCGTCCTGGCCAATTATGCCGCAACGCACGTCATTGTGCTGTTGATCGATGAGCGACCCGAAGAAGTGACCGACATGCTTCGCGAGCTCCGGTGCGATCGATGCGAGGTCGTCAGTTCGACGTTCGACGAGTCCCCTGCCCGGCACATCAAAGTCGCGGAAATGGTATTGGAGAAGGCCAAGCGGCTGGTCGAAGTCGGCGTCGATGTGGTGCTGTTGCTCGATTCGATCACCCGTCTGGCGCGGGCCTACAACACCGAGCGCCCTCCCTCGGGAAAGACACTGTCCGGGGGACTGGACGCCGCCGCCGTGCAGCCGCCCAAGGCACTCTTCGGCTCGGCCCGCAAGGTCGAAGAGGGGGGCTCGCTGACGATCATCGCCACCGCGCTGGTGCAGACCGGCAGCCGGATGTGCGACGTGATTTACGAAGAATTCAAGGGAACGGGGAATATGGAGATCGTGCTGGAGCGGACGCTGGTCGACCGGCGGATCTGGCCGGCGATCGACCTGAACGCCAGCGGCACGCGTCGCGAAGAAAAATTGCTTCCCGCCGAGGCGTTGGCTCGGATTGTGTCGCTGCGGCGACGGGTGGGCGAGTTGAACGCGGTGGATGCGATGGAGTTCATCGTCGATCGTCTGCGGAAATCCCGCAACAACGCCGAATTTCTTCTCGCGTTTCCACCTGGGGATTTGTATTGAGAAGGGTGTATGGTCAATTTGCTGAACCCCGCTGATTCGCTGGATCCCGACATGCGCGTGGCCGTGGTCGTTTCTCGGTTTAACGAGCGTTTAACCGCCGGTATGCTGGAGGGGGCCACTCGCGAACTGGTCCGACTGGGGATCGACGAGAAGCGGATCGATGTGTTGTGGGTGCCCGGGGCCTGGGAAATTCCGCTGGGATTGGAGCGGCTGTTGCGCATCGGCCGTTACGCGGCGCTGGTCGCATTGGGAGTCGTGATTCGCGGTGAGACGACACACGATCGGCAGATCAACCGCTTTGTGAGCTTGTCAATCGGCGAGTTGTCCCTAAAGTATAACGTGCCGATCGGCATGGGTTTGCTCACCTGCAACACGACGAAACAGGCCGAACGGAGAGCCGACCCGCGCCGGTATGACAAGGGGGGCGAGGCCGCCAAGGCAGCCTTGGAAATGCTGCGAATTTGCGCTACTTTGAAGGATTGACACGATTCCATGTCCCGCCGCACCCGCGCCCGTGAAACGGCGTTTCAACTGCTATACCAGGAAGATATTGCGGGGGGAAACGATCCGGAGTTGGAACACCAATTCCTCAGCAAACGGCTGGGTGAGGATGCCGGTCTGATGCAATTTGCCGGCAGGCTCTTGTCGGGCGTCCGTGCCCACCGCACAGAGATCGACCTGACGATCAGTCGCCTGGCGATCCGCTGGCAAGTGCAACGCATGCCGGCGGTCGACCGCAATATCGCTCGGTTGGCGGTCTACGAAATTTGTTTTGACGATACCCCGAAACCGGTCGCGATCGACGAAGCGGTTGTCCTGGCCAAACGGTTCGGCGGGTCCCAAACGTATCAATTCATCAACGGAATATTGGACAAGGTGGAGAAGGCTTCACGCACGCCGCACCCGGCGCCGCACGCGTCTGACGCTTAGCAGCGCCGGCAAATTGCGGTTGGCAACCGATCGAGGTGTTTACACGACGCGCGCGGCCGACTCCATGCAGTGACGACTATGGCTATTTGGAATCCTTTTGGTCGCAAGACGAAGCCGACCGCGGGCGAGCCGCCTCGCGAACATCCGGGTGAGGCGCCGCCGCACGAGTCGGTCGTCACCGAGCAACCTCCCGCCGTCCCTCCCCTCGCCCCCCCGGCGCCCAAGGTGAGTGAGACCGGCGCGGGCTCGCACGCCGGACCCAGAAAATCGCCGCCACGACCTACGCCCGCGGCTCCACCCTCGGGGGCGGCCGATCCGCCCAAGAAGCAGGGGATCTTCGCCCGCTTCAAACAAGCACTGGCGAAGACCTACGAAGTCCTCAATACCGACATCCGCGACCTGGTTGGCAAAGAAGGCCGGCTGGTCGACGACGAGTTTATCGAAGAGCTGTTCGCCCATTTGGTCAAGACCGATATGGGGAACGGTCCGGCTCGAAAAATCTGCGAGGATATCCAGTCGAAGTATCGCGCGCGGAAAGTGCTGATGCACGACCTGACCGACTCGGCCAAGTCCACGATCCGCGAAATCATGCGGCAGGACTCGAGCGAAATCGCACAGGCCGCCAGTGGACCGACCGTGATTATGGTCTGTGGGGTGAATGGCTCCGGCAAAACGACGTCCATCGCCAAGCTCGCGTTTCGTTTGGTCGGTGAAGGCAAAAAAGTGGTGCTGGGCGCCGGTGACACTTTCCGCGCCGCGGCGGTCGAGCAATTGAGTATTTGGGCCGAACGATTGGGTGTGGAAATTGTGACCGGCAAGCCCGGGAGCGACCCGGCTTCGGTTGCGTTTCGCGCCGTGGATGCGGCGGTCAAGGGTCAGGCGGACGTCTGCATCGTCGACACCGCCGGGCGATTGCAGACGCAAGCCAACCTGATGGAAGAATTGTCCAAGATCCGCCGCGTGATGGGGCGCGTGATTCCGGAAGCGCCGCACGAAGTCTTATTGGTCCTGGACGCCACAGCGGGCCAGAACGCGATCAGCCAGGCCCGCGGTTTTTCTCAGGCCGCAGGCTGCACGGGCATCGTCCTGGCGAAACTCGATGGGACGGCCAAAGGCGGAGTGGCCATTCCCATCCGCCAAGAATTTGGATTGCCGGTCAAGTTCATCGGACTTGGCGAAACCCCGGAGGCGCTCGCTCCATTCGACGTCGATCGGTACGTCGACGCCCTCCTGGATATTTCGGAATAGGTAAGAGGAGACCAGCGGTGAAGTTGCCAGTCCTGCGTTGGGGAAGACCGTACGAGTCGTTGGAGACGACGAAGTTGGTCCATTTTGAATCGGGCGAGGAGGTCGCCGAAATCGGGCAAGTCAACGCCGGGATCGTCGCACGCGACTTGAAGGGAGCGGCCAAAGCCCGAGCTGCGCTGCGGCAATTCAGCAGCGCTGAACTGGTCGAACGGGCCGCCGAGGCCGCTCGATTGTTCGAATCCGAAACGTTGACCATCGGCGATACGGCGCAATCGGTCGAGGACTTCTGCAGACAGCAATCCGCCACCACCGGATTGCCCCAAGCGATGTGCCGAGCCAACATGGCGAAAAATTGTTTCGTGCTCAAGCAGATGGGGCAGATCTTGGATGCCCTCACCCGCGGGTTGCCGCTGGAGATCCTCAGCCGCGGCTACGGCGAAGAGTCACGCGGGGTGACCGTCAGTTATCAAGTTCAAACGCCGGTTTTGGGGGCGGTCCTCCCCTCGAATTCACCCGGGGTGCACACATTGTGGCTTCCGGTCCTGCCGCTCCAGATCGGTTTGGTCTTGAAACCGGGGTCGCAGGAGCCTTGGACAGCCTATCGCATGCAAGCCGCGTTCGTCGCGGCAGGTTTCCCCGCCGAAGCGATTTCGCTGTACCCGGGAGGGCACGACGTCGGTCAGGCGATCACCGCCGGGTGTGGGCGAAGTATGATTTTCGGCAGCGAAAAAACGGTAGCCCAATTCTCTGGGAACCCGCGAGTCCAGGTTCACGGCCCGGGCTTCTCCAAAATTCTTTTCGGCGAGGATTGCATCGACCGCTGGGAGGAATTCCTGGACTTGATGATCGAAAGCGTCTACGCCAACGGCGGCCGCAGCTGCATCAACTGTTCCGCGATTTGGGCGCCGCGACATGGGCGCGAAATCGCCGCCGCGCTCGCCGAACGGCTCGGGCCGATCCAGCCGCTCCCCTCCGATCATCGCGAGGCGGGACTGGCCGCGTTTACGGTGGAAGGCCAGGCCGCGGCCGTCTGGCGGATGATCGAGCAGGATTTGAAGGAACCGGGTGTGAACCATGTCACGCAACGGTTCGGATCGCCGCTGGTGGACCACGGGCGATACGCCTACTTACGGCCCACCGTGGTGCACTGCGATTCCCCGCAGCGCGCTGTGGCCGGCAAGGAATTCATGTTCCCTTTCGTCTCGGTGGTCGATTGCCCTCAACACGCGATGCTGGAGCAACTTGGACCGACGCTCGTCGCCACCGCGTTGACCGAAGATGAGTCGTGGATCCAGGCGCTCACGGACGCCACCCACATCGATCGGCTCAACCTGGGGGCGATCCCCACGACGCGACTCAATTGGCTGCAGCCGCACGAGGGAAATCTAATCGATTTCCTGTTCCGCTCGCGCGCCCTGCAACTCAGCCCCGCCGCCGTCGCGGTCCATTCATCCTAACGTACGGGCCGCACCCGCCTGGGTCGTTCGGCCTGGCAGGCCGTACCCGATCCCCCTACTCCGGACTCCAAAACCCACCCGTTATCGTCAACGCCACCTCAGCCGCCGCCGCCTGACGCCACCCATGCGAATTCCACCCGATTTGGAGCAGACCGCAATGCTGACTCCGTGCGAGTTCCAGCTGGGGACGCAAATTATTTTTGGCCCGGGGGTGTTGGATCGCTTGGGTCATTCGGCCGCGGCTCTTGGAGCGCGCCGGGCCTTGGTCGTGAGCGATCCGGGAATCGTGGCGGCGGGACATGCCGGACGCGGAGTGGAACGACTCACGGCGGCAGGGATTGAAACGACGCTGTTCGCCGGCGCTCGGGAGAATCCGACCGATCGCGAAGTCGACCAAGGATTGGCGATCGCCCGCCAGATGCAGCCCGACTTGCTGATCGGTCTGGGCGGCGGGAGTTCGCTTGATTGTGCCAAGGGGATCAATTTCGTGTACACCAACGGGGGCCGGATCCACGACTATTGGGGCGTCGGCAAGGCAACCCGGCCGATGCTCCCGATGATCGCCGTCCCGACCACGGCGGGAACCGGAAGCGAATTGCAGTCGTACGCCCTGATTTCCGATTCCGTCACGCATCGCAAAATGGCGTGTGGTGATAAAAAGGCGACGTGCCGAGTCGCGATCTTGGACCCCGAGCTGACCGTGACTCAGCCGGCGCACGTGACGGCGCTCACGGGGATCGACGCGATTTCCCATGCGTTGGAGAGCCATGTGACGCGGACACGCACGGAGATTTCCCAACTCTTCAGCCGCCAAGCCTGGCGTTTGTGTGCGAATCATTTCCGGAGGGTGCTGACCGAGCCCGGCGATCTGGTGGCACGCGCAGCGATGCAGTGGGGCGCGGCGCTGGCGGGGCTGGCGATCGAAAACTCGATGCTCGGCGCGGCCCACGCGCTGGCCAATCCGCTCACAGCACACTTCGGGATCCCGCACGGCCAGGCGGTGGGGGTGATGCTGCCGGCGGTGATCGAGTTCAACGCGACAGTCGTGGGGGATCACTATCTCGACCTGGCCAACGAATTGAGCAGCGATTGGGGAAATGACCCAAGTGTCGCCGGACTGGTCGAGTGCCTGCGGCAGCTGACCGCCGCGAGCGGCTTGAAGTCAGCGCTGCGCGAGCTGGATATCGATCCGACTCAGCTCCCCGCCCTTGCCGCCGACGCAGAAAAGCAGTGGACGGGCAAGCACAACCCGCGCCACGTCGACCTGCCCGGGCTGCTGTCGCTTTATGAGCGCTGCTGGTGATTCTTCGCCGCAAAGAGAAGCCAGTGCGATAGCAGATGGTTCCCAGCCGTGGTCGGCGGGACAGCCCAAAATTTTCTTCTTTTTTGGCGGAGGCTCAATTTTTTGACCGGCCAGTGGACCAAACGTGTCCAAGGCCCTCCTAAGAATGTTGCATCGGAATCACCTGCCGCAAGGGCGTCAGTGATGGATTCCCGTCCAAGTGATCAGGGTCGAACGATGCCAGCATTTTCACCTCCTAGTTCACGCTCGTCCCACTTTCCAGCTCGGTCGGGCTTGGTGCATGTCAGCAACGTGATTGCGCGTCTATTGGCGACGTACGGGATCGACATCGATGAGTTTGCAGGCGCTGAAAGGGAGTTTGCAGGCGCAGACAAGGACTTGGCCTACGCGGACGCGGCATTAGCCGACGCGGCATTAGCCGACGCGGCGTTAGCCAAAGCAGGGTTGGCCGAAGCAGCGTTGGCCGAAGCGGACGAGGCTCCGACGCTCGCAGGGTCGCGGTCCGAACACGCTGCATACGCCCCCCAAATCACGCAGCCAGTTCCGGGGGAGCTCGCGCCGTTTGGCGAGGTAACCCAACAGACCTTTCCCTGGTTCGCCACCGCGGAAATCTCCGCGTGAGATCGAGTGCCCGTCGACCGGTGCCCGACTGAATTTTGTGCAGGTCGCTACCGGAAGTCGAAGACTGCCAAGGTTTCAAGCACTCGGAACTCGGTACCCGGTACTCGGAAGATCAACCTCCCGCGCGCTACCCTTGCCAAGCACAGAGATCTGGGACAAAGTTGAGAGCTCGGCTTGGTCCCGGGAATTCGCCGCGTTGCTCGTTGCGAGTAACGCTCGTCGCGAATAACGCTCGTCGAGTGCTCGGAAGTGTGCGTCCTGGCGACCACCCGCAGGTTGAATTCCGTAGTATGCTTTCTCCTCGCGATGTCTTAGGTGCCGGGAAACTGGTCGCACGGCGGCTGGAGCGGTTCGAACTGCGGGAGCAGCAGCTGCAGATGGCGGATGCGATCGCAGCAGCGATTGACTCGGAACAGCATTTGGTGGTGGAGGCTGGAACTGGGGTCGGCAAAAGCTTCGGGTACCTGGTTCCGGCGATACTGGCGGCGACCCAGAATCAAGAGGCAAATCCCGGGGGCGTCCCGGAGGACGAGGCGGCCAAGCCGCTCAAAGTCGTTGTTTCGACGCACACCATCAGTCTGCAGGAACAGCTGATCAAGAAAGACTTGCCGCTGTTAGCGAGCGTCCTTCCGCGCGAATTCACCGCGGTTCTGGCGAAGGGTCGCGGCAACTACGTCAGCCTCCGCCGACTGCGACTCGCGATCGAGAACGCCCGTTCGCTGTTTAGCGATGACAACGAACTGCAGGAGGTTCGCCAGATCCGCCAGTGGAGCCAGGAGACAGGGGATGGGTCGTTGGCCGATCTGGATTGGCGGCCGTCGGGCGTCGTCTGGGACGAAATCGCCAGCGACAGCAGCAATTGTCTGGGGCGCAACTGCCCGACGTACGAGGATTGCTTTTACTTTCGGGCTCGTCGTCGCGTGCAAAATGCCCAACTGATCGTCGTCAATCACGCTTTGCTGTTTTCGGATCTGGCACTCCGCACCGCCGGAGCCAGTATTCTGCCCGACTACCAGGTGCTGATCTTGGATGAGGCCCACACCGTGGAAGCGGTGGCCAGCGAACATATGGGAATGAGCGTCAGCAGCAGCCAGGTCAACTACACCCTGAATCGGTTGTACAACGACTACACCAATAAGGGCTTGTTGGTCACCTTGGGGTTGGCGGAGGCACAGCAGGTTGTGCAGCGATGTCACCAGGCCGCGGACCAGGTCTTCGGCGATCTGCAGCTCTGGTATCACGAGCAGCGAGGGAAATTCGGCAAACACAACGGCCGCGTGACGACCGCAGCGATCGTTGACAATTCGCTCTCCCCTGCCCTCCTTGGTCTGGCACAACTCTTGCGGTCCTGCAGCAAGAACTACGACGACGAATCGATCAAGCAAAACCTGATGGCGGCCGAGAACCGAGCCAAAGTCCTGGCGGCCAACGTCGACGCCTGGTTGCGGCAGTCGGGGGAAGGCAACGTGTTCTGGCTGGAGATGCAGCAGCGGCGGCGCGGCCGGGAAATCGTGCAGATGATGTCCGCTCCGATCGATGTCGGACCGTTGCTGCGCAAACACTTGTTCGATGAAGTCCCCAGCGTGATCCTGACCAGCGCCACCTTGACGACCGGCGGGCAACACGGCTTCGATTTTTTTCGATCGCGGATTGGCTTGACCGGCGGCAATTCCCTCCCGCTGGGGAGTCCTTTCGACTACAAACGCCAGGCCCGACTGGTGGTCGTCGGGGGAATGGCCGATCCCCGCAGCGAAGGGGCGCGGCACGAACAGCAGTGCGTGGAACAAATTAAAAAGTACGCCGGCCAATCCGAGGGACGGGCCTTTGTCCTCTTCACCAGCTATGACATGCTCCGCCGTGTCGTCGCCGCTCTAAGCGAATGGATGGCCCAGCATCAGTTGGCGATTTATTCTCAGGGAGATGGGATCCCAGCCGGCCGACTGTTGGCGAATTTCAAGGCGAATCCTCGCGGCATCCTGTTCGGGGCCGCGACCTTCTGGCAGGGCGTCGATGTGCCCGGCGACGACCTCCAGACCGTGATCATCACCAAACTCCCGTTTTCCGTCCCCGACCATCCGCTGCTCGAGGCGCGATTCGAAGCGATTCGCCAACGGGGAGGGAACCCGTTTAACGAATACCAACTCCCCGAGGCCGTCATTAAGTTCAAGCAAGGGTTCGGCCGACTGATCCGCACCGCCAGCGACACCGGAACTGTCGTGGTGTTGGACCCGCGCATCAAGTCGCAGCACTACGGTCGGCAATTCTTGCGGGCGCTCCCGGAATGCAATGTCCAGCTGCTGTGAGCCGACAACGAGCCCGCGCATTTCGCCATTCTTGTTGCCAATCGATTTCTACATTCTTTCCAGGCCTCCCATCCCTCCCATCGGCACGGAATAAGTCCTCCCGCGCGCACTGGTAATTCGGGCAAACCAGGGAAACTGTGCCGGGTGCGAAAAATCTATTCGTTGTAACGAAAACGCCGGTCGAAAAAAGCTGGAGGAACGATGGTCGTTCGACCTTGAACTTTGGAGGGTAATCGATGCAGCGAACTACATTTTCCGTGCTCGTACGCGTTGCCGCAACGCTGATGGTTGCGGGATGTTGCTGCGTGCCGCCAGCGACGGCTCAGAATTCTATTCTGGTCCGTGAGCCGGTCCAAACGCTGTCGCCGATCACCGAGCCACCGCGGCAGGAGTCGACGGAGGGTTTCCTGTCGTTGACGGGACCTGCGGGGGCCGACCCGGCCGCCGACACGCCGATTCAATCGAATCTGGTGGAGGAACCCTCTCTGCGCCGCTCGGTAGCACAGGTCGCGTTGCAAGCCACGGTCGATACGCCCAAGCAACTGCGCGTCGGGGGCGAGTCCGCGGTGCAGATCAAATTGACGAATGCCGGCGATAGTCCCTCGAAGACCGCGCGAGTCTTCGTTGGGATACCGCCGACGGTCGAGTTTATTTCGGCGAGCCCGACGCCGCTGTCGCAAACGAGTCACCAGATCGAGTTCGCGGTCGATGGTCTGGGGGCGGGGCAATCGCAAGAATTGCAATTGATCATTCGCCCCACCGTGGCAGCGAATTTGGAGTTCCAAGTCCTGACGATGCCGGTGGTCGAGCAGCCGATCGCGCTGGCCGTGGCCGGGCCCAGCCTGAACGTAGAAACTCTCAGTCCGCGCGAAGCCTTGTTGCAATCGCAATTCATCCAAGGGGTCACGCTTGAGAATCCCAGCTCGTCGGAAATCACCAATGTCGCCGTCACCGCGTTCATTCCCGAGGGTTTGAATGTCGCCAAGCTGAATCGGGATGCCGAGATCGACTTGGAGTCGCGGGTCGTCACCTGGCGATTGGAACGCTTGTCGCCGCAAGCTCGCGAGGCGTTTCAATTTATCGCGGTCGCGGAATCTCCCGGCGCCCAGCTCACTCGATTGACGGTCACTTCGGACGGCGCCGAACTCCAGACGGTGGAATTGGCGACCGAGATCACGCACGCACCGGCCGAAGGTGGCCGATGACCCACCACACCGACCTACAAGCCGTTCGCCAAATCGTACGCAATTGGCTGCGGGCTCGTTTCGTCAGTTTTTCGACGGACGAGTTGGGCGAATCGATCTTGCTGCAGGGCGCGAAAATGGTTGGGCAACAATTCCACTGCCGCAACATGCAGGCGCGCTGGTTGGCTTCGGAGCAACGAATCGATATCTTCCTGAATGACCGATGGGTGCAATCGATCGACGTAGGACGCTCGTCCGAAAAAGATGTCGCGGCGTAACTATCGGTTGCGATCGTGGGGCGGCAATTCCTGGCAATCAGCCGCCTGGCGCTAGCCTGCGGTT
>JBGSLW010000079.1:0-2921 GCA_041740495.1 Pirellulaceae bacterium | reverse complement strand
CCGCCAGCCGCGCCCCCGATTGCGCCTCACGCTGCACCGCGCTCGGCGGTTTCGTCCCCCGCTGAGGAACGCTGCGACGAGATCATCTTCATCGAGTAACGACGTCGATGGCCTCTGAACCTTTTGTTCTGGACGATTCCGACCGCTATGGTGGATTCCAGCTGATCGGCTGGTGGGACCAGCGGCGCTTGGGAGCGGCACGAGTCCTGGTCGTCGGGGCGGGGGCCTTGGGGAACGAAGTCCTCAAGAATCAGGCGCTGTTGGGGATTGGCACGATCGACTTGATCGACTTTGATCGGATCGAGAATTCCAACCTTTCTCGGTCCGTGCTGTTCCGTGCGGACGATGCAGGCAAATCGAAGGCGATGGTGGCGGCGGCCCGCGTCCGCGAGCTCAATCCGGACGTGACCATCCATCCGATCGACGGCAATGTCATGACCGATATCGGATTGGGGCTGGTCCGTGCGGCCGATGTGGTGATCGGCTGCCTGGACAATCGGGAAGCTCGCTTGTGGGTCAATCGGATGTGCTGGAAGGTTGGCACGCCCTGGATCGACGGCGGCATCCAGGAGATCAACGGCGTGGCCAAGGTGTTTCTGCCGCCGGACGGGCCGTGTTACGAATGCGGGATGACCGACGCCGATTACCGCTTGATCAACCTGCGGTATAGCTGTCCGCTACTGAAGCTGTCCGATCTGCAGCAAGGCAAGGTCCCCACCGCGCCGACGATAGCCTCGATCATCGCCGGGCTGCAGGTGCAAGAGGCATTGAAGCTGCTGCACGGGCTGCCCACCGGCGAAATGACGGCGATCGTCTTCAACGGCGTGGCGAATCGGATGTATCTGACTCGATACCCCGTCCGTCCCGATTGTCTCAGTCATGAGACGTATTCCCCGATTGGGGAGTTGTCGCTCTCGCATCGCGCGACGCTCGCCGAACTGTTCCGCGAGATCGCCGGCCGCGATCCGGAGGGGGGGGCCGGGGGGGATTTCGAACTGATCTTGGACCGCGACTTCGTCACGCAATTGAGTTGTGCGGCCTGTGCCTTGGAGGTCGCCGTGGGGCGAACACAGTTCGAATTGGACTTTGGCGAATCGCTGTGTCCAAAATGCCGCCAGCCGATGCCGCCGACAATGGTCCATCGGGTGGGGGATGGCGATCCGTGGTCCCAGCGAAGTCTAGCGGAGTTGGGGATTCCGGATTTCGATATCGTCAAAGTCGAACGGCGGGGCGAACTGAGCTATTATCAATTGCGAGCCGACGCGGAAACCCGAGAGCCGACGCGGCTGCTAACCACGCCCCCGCCCCCGCCCGCTCGTTCCACATGAACGAAGAGATCAGTTTCGGAGACTTTCGCGAGTCGCAACCCCGAGCCGGAATTCCGCCGAGTCACAATCCGCACTACGCGCTCGGCTGGGTGGGCTTGGTCGAACCGACTGGGTTTCCGGTTTTCGTCGATCTGGATACGATGCGGCAACTGGAACTGCACGCGCAATCGAATATCGCGGTCGAGTTAGGCGGCGTCTTGCTAGGTGAGCGGCGGGTCGACGCTGGGGGCGCACCTTTTGTGATCGTGCGAGATGCGCTAGCCGCCGAGCATTACGAGGCGACGCGCGGAAGCTTCAAATTCACCCACGATACCTGGCAGGCGATCACCCGGCAGCGAGAGGCTTATCCGCCCGACTTGGAAATGGTCGGGTGGTACCACACGCACCCCGACTGGAGCGTTTTTCTCTCGTCGATGGACTTGTTCATTTGCGATCACTTTTTCAATCACCCGCTCGACTTGGCGTTGGTGATCGATCCGATTCGCGACGACCGGGGTTGGTTCGTGTGGGGGGGGGAGGACGGCAAGTCGATCGCGCGGACTC
Source organism: Pirellulaceae bacterium (assembly GCA_041740495.1). Classification (GTDB taxonomy): domain Bacteria; phylum Planctomycetota; class Planctomycetia; order Pirellulales; family Pirellulaceae; genus JANMEB01. Next base: position 1,050 of record JBGSLW010000079.1, on the reverse strand, counting down.
CGGGTTTTTACGTATTTGCCCATCGGGGGCGAAGCCAAGAATTGGCGGCGGTGGTCGAATCCTACAATGAGGTGCTTTCCATGCAAACCGATCCTCGTTTTCGTACGGTCCACGCGACGGGCGGGGGCGCCGCCCCGGTCGTGCACGTTCTCCCGCCTCCGATGTCGGCCGGTTTTTGGGCGCTGGGCCTGTTGGCCGCCGCCCAGCTGCTGCTGGTGACCTGGATCGCTGTGCGCTGGACGCTCCCCTCGCCCCAGTCCGTGGCATTGGAAGCTCAGCTCAATTCCCTGGGAGAACGACGCGCGGCGGAACTGCAAGCGCAGGCCTATCGCGACCTGTTGGTCTCGCTGGCCGAACGGACGCCGGAAGAGCAGGGCCTGGTCGCCCGGTGGACTGCGGCGGTCGATGCCAACCGGCAGATGCAAACGGCGTTGCAGGGGCACGCCGCGCTACAGGAAAAGTTGCTGTCGGAGCAGGGGATTTTGAGCGCCAAACTGTCTGCCGCGGAGCAAACGGGCCGCGATTTGGAGCGGCAGCTCGCGGAGAAGAACGGTGAAATCGAACGGTTAAAGAAATCGGCGGCGCCGGTTCCGGCCGGCGGCGGAGAAGTCGCGGCGGATTCGAACGACATCTGGACGCGGTGGCTTTACTGGGCTGCCGCCGCGGTATTTCTGGTCGCGGCGATCGGCGGGGGGTATTGGCTGGGGCGTCGGGGTTGGCTAGAGCGGTGGATTTCTCGGGATCTGGACGAATGAAACAGCTCGTCGTGTGGATCGTGCTCGGCGCACTCGGCCTGGTCGCCTGGATCCGCCGACAGTCGCAGCGCGGCGCGATCCAATACGTCGCCAAACGCTTCGGCGGCATGACGGCCTTGAACACGTTCTGGCTCTTGGGATATCCCCGCGCCATTTTTCGTTACCACGAGGAACCGGTCAGCGTCACGGCGACCCACGGCTGGTGGTTGCGAGGGGGTGCTCGGACCGTGGTCCAGTTCGCCTGGCCCGATCGGCAATTGGCGTTGATCGTCGCCGATCGCCCGCGCGGCGTGCG
>JBGSLW010000078.1:0-9609 GCA_041740495.1 Pirellulaceae bacterium | reverse complement strand
AATGTTGACGATCGCTTCGTTCTCCGTCCAGGCGTGCGCGAGGTTGCGGCCCAGTTCCTTGGAGCGGTAAAGCGCCTTGTCGGCTCGGTCCATCAGCGACTCTTTCGATTCGTTCGCCCGAAAGACGGCCAACCCCAAGCTGATCGTCACACTGGTCGACGAATCGCTTTCGTCGAACTCGAAATTGGTTCGTTCGATGGCGCTGCGAATGCGGATCGCCGATTGGCGGCATTCGGCTTCACCCACACCCTTGAGGATCACTGCGAACTCGTCCCCGCCCAAGCGTGAAACGACGTCCTCGCCGCGGACGCATTGCTTGAGGACATCGCCGATCTTCTGGACGACGCGGTCGCCCGCCAGGTGTCCGTAGGTGTCGTTGATTCGTTTGAAGTGATCGACGTCGATCAAGATCAGACCGAACTTGCGGTGCCGCCGTTGGGAGGCCGACCAGAAGTACAAGAGCGCCTCGTCGAAGGCGCGACGATTGGCCAGGCCGGAAAGATTGTCGACGCGGGCCTCGCGGCGAGAATGGTCCAGTTCCTGCGCCCGTTGCTGCAGCTTGTATTGCGAAACAATCAAATCGTTTTCTAGCCGGCGGTTGGACTCGACCATCGCCTGGATCTGATCGAAGAGCTTTCGCTGGACGGTGTTGACATCCTCCTTGCTGCGGATTTCATCGACCGAGGTTTTGACGGTCTTGAGCTGGGTGTTGTGCGAGTCGACGTCGGCGTTCAACTGCTCGGCGCTCTGCACGATTTCCAACAGGCACTGCAAGGTGCGGGCTTTTTCTTCCTTGAGTTTGCGGGGAGCGCGGTACAAAGCATACCCGCCACCGAGCGCGAAGCCGCAGATCAAACCGACCGCCACGCAGCCGATCGACCAAATGACCGCCGCGGGGGTCAGGTTGAGCTGTGAAAATTGCAGGATGAGGATCGAGTCAATCACAGGAGAACATCGGGCAAAAAATTGCGTCTTTTCGGGCGAACCGCGGGTTACCAGGTCGCCGCGCGGAATCTGCTCAATAGTAGGTTCGGGGGCCTGTAAAGGGCATTCTCCCCGGCCATTTTAGCGATTTTATCTGCCGATTCTGACGGTTATTCCGGGCCAGCGATCCCTCGTTTTCGGTCTTGAGGCGAAAGGCCTTTCTCGCGAAGATGGTTCCATGAGGGACGCCGCAAGGCCCGCACCCGCCGGCGCCCCCCCACACCAGGATTCCGCGACCCAGCGAGAAGGAGTTCGATCGATGGCAACTACCACAACAGGTGGATCTTTGGCAAGCAGCACCGAACGGCTGTTGGAGGAGATTCGGGGGATGCGCCCCTGGCATTTGGATATCCCGTTGACCGAAACGTTGTCAACCGGTTCGGCCTTCGGGTCGAAAACGCTGGAACGAGAGGAAAACGATGGGGTGTCGCTGATCTCCCCCCGCGACGCCTGCGTCAATTTTGTGAACATGCTGTTTGGGGGTTCGTTACAGGGGAAGTCCTTTCTGGACTGCGCGTGCAATTCGGGCGGCTATTGTTTCTTTGCCCGCGAGTTGGGGGCGGAGCGTTGTTTCGGCTTTGATGTGCGCAAACATTGGATCGACCAGGCGAAATTCGTGCAGCGCCATCGTACGGTGGCGCCGGTGGACAAGATCGAATTCCGCGAGATGGATTTGGCGAATCTGGCCAGTCTCCAACTGGAGCCGTTCGACTTTGTGTTGTTCAAAGGGATTTTTTATCACCTGGCGGACCCGATCGCTGCACTCAAGACGGTGTCCGATCTGACGCGCGACATTCTCTGGTTTAATTCGGCGACCTACGATGACGGCGAAGGAAACAGCTTGTATTGCACTTACGAAAGCCCCAACCCGGTGATGTCCGGGGTGCATGTGCTCTCGTGGCTGCCGACTGGGCCGCACGTGATCGGGAAGATCTTGTATTGGTGCGGCTTTCGCGACATTCGCGTCACGTTTCACAAGAATTCGCAATCCGCGGACGAGCCTCGCCGGGGGAGGATTGAGGTCTTCGCCGCCAAGGAAGCAGGACGTCTGGATCGCTTGAAAAATGCGGTGCCACTGCATCCGGAAAAAGGGATCCGCTGGTAGATTGGCAGCCGTGCGTCGCCGTTTGGCGAAATTCTTGGGCGACGCCGTAAGAGGCGACTATCCCAAGTCGGGTTCGGTGCCTAAGCAGGCTGCCAGTCGTTGGAACTCGCGCTGGAATTCGATACTGGAGGCGTGGACGTGTTCCCCCTCCGTGATGAACCGAATCGTCGGCTGAAACGGCACCTCGAATTCCTCCAGAAGGTGTTCGAATCCTTCCAGCGGTTGCCCGTACAGAATCAGCATCTTGTGCTCGTCGAACTGGATCTCTTGCGGAGTATGCGGGTTGATGACCGCGATTCCCGTACAGCCGTCGTTGAGCAACAACTCTTCGTAGTCCCACAGGGCGCTGGTGAGGACCGGCATATCGATTTGCTCGCGGAACAAGTCGCAATGCCCTGAGAGATCGTGTTCGTGGCTGGTCTCCAATACCACGTCGACGGTCTCACCTAGGCGCTGCACCAACTGCACGAACAGCGGAAAGAGGATTTCCGCGCTGGCCGTCGCCATGATCACTGGGATCTCGGTGCGGAATTCCTGGTCCAGGTACTTGTCGTACCGGAAACCTTGCGCCGGGCGGACTTCGTTATTCGCGGTGGGTCGGATCGCCTCGGTTAGGCGGAAGTTGCCGAACTGGCTGGGCCCATGATTCTGCAACCGTGGGCCGCGCGGTTTCCCGGAAAGCGGAAGACTGCCGGGCATCGGCGACAACGCAAAGACATCGGTCAAATAGTCCATGAGCGGCACGTTGGGCGTGAACTGGATGTTGTTCAACCCTACGTCATATCCGCCACGACGAGCAAAAAAACCAAGGCAAATGCGGGAGACTCGGCGCTCGCCAACTCGGGGAAGGGGAACCGTTCACAAACCGGGGGTCTGGCGTGTTTTTCGGCTGGTTTGCCAAACGCAACACGATCGCGCACGCCGAAAAACGGGTCTGACTCCCTAGAAAGTGAGCCAAACGTGGTCCACCCTGTGAACGCTCACCCGCGAAGACAGCGCGCCCCTTCTCATCCACAAAATCGTCACCCCCGCTACGACCGGCACGGCCACCTCCGTCCGCAAGTCACCCGGGTGGCCACTTCAACGACCGACCCCCCAGCAAATGCACGTGCAGATGGTCGACCGATTGCCCACCGTCCGCTCCGCAATTGAGGACGACTCGGTAGCCCTGCTCCAATCCCAATTTCCGGGCGACGTCGCGGACCACCAGCAGTAGGTGACCTAACAACTCCCGATCGAAATCCTCAGCCGCATCTAAATTGCGGATCTCGGACTTGGGAATGACCAGCACATGCGTCGGGGCTTGCGGATGGATATCGTGAATCGCCAGGCAGCGTTCGTCTTCGTAGACGAGGTTGGCCTTTAACTCGCCATCGATGATTCGCTTGAAGATGGTTTTTTCGGGCATGTGGGACCTCGCTGCGCGTAGACGGTGGGACGCACGACACGGAGCAACGAAACGGAGCTTCGATGTGAGTTCACGACGCGGATTCACGACGCGGAGCGTCGTGTCACTCTTATCTTAGCGAATGATCGTGACTTGGGAGTCGGCGGAGAGAATTCCGAAGAGATCTTGGGCGTCGGAATCGGATAGCACGATCGAATTTGGCAGCGCGGTCGATTCGCCGGCGAGCGTCAGGCCCGGGCCGATTTCCAGGAAAAGGACTTGGCCGGTTTTTTCATCCCGGCTAGGTGTTCCCAGTGGGAATCGCCCTGCCGATAGTGTCGCATCGGACGGGGGAATCACGGCAAAACGGCCGGCGTACATTTCTCCCAGAAACAAGGTCAATTCCCGGCGGGCCGAGTCGATTTCGCAGTGGAATGGGCCGGGGACCGACTTCAGTTCCAGCCCCGCCATGAATTCGCCCGTGCTGGGGAGTTTCGCTCGATTCACGTTGGCCACCAACTGCGGAGGGACTTTCCATTTCGCGGCCACCGACTCCAGTGTCTCCCCCGGTTGGACGACGTAGGGCGCGGCGGCCAATCGGTTCTCCGTCGAATAGACAACTCGCGAAGCCAAGGCGTCCAGCCAAGTGAGCAACTCGGCCCGCTGGTCCGGCGCCAAGTCGCTCCGGTACAGCATCGTCAGGTTCTTCAAAGCGGATGTTAGTTGGTCCTGGCGGATCTGTTCGATCGCCGAGGTGCGAACGCTGTCCCAAGTCAGTACGCCGTTGGGTCCGGACGGCGGCGCCGCCGGCGAATTCGGCTGGGCGACCGCGGTCAGCGGGCCACCGATTGTGTTGGGGGGCAAATTATCCAGAGAATTCACCGGCAACATTGGATTTCCGGCATTTGTCGAGGGCTCCAAGTTGCTGGCCGGGCGAATCGTGGCTTGCCCTGCACTCGCCGAGGTCGTCGTGCCGATCAAGGCATTTTCGCCGGCGGGGGGCGACGCCTCTGCGGCTGATTCGCTCAACCGCGGTAGCGGCAGGAGCGGCAATTGCCTGGGTGTCGCCTGGCCGGCTGTCGGCGGAGGGGCGCCCAGGCCATTCAAGGGACCGGACGGTGCGGATGGCATCGCCCCGGCCGATTCGCTCATTGCGGCCGAGGGAGGCGCTGCCAAGGGAGGGACACTCCCCGTACCCACCAGAGGGGGCGGGTTGGCGGGTTGATTCGACAGACCCAGCGGACTGGGTGTCAACGCCGGCGAAGGAACCGCCAAAGGATCCGCGGCGCCTGGCTGGCCCGGCTTTTGTGCGCCCACCAGGAATTGGCCGTTGGCCGACCCCGTGGGATCCGGAGTGTGAATGACGCGGTAAACGCCGTAGGAAACAAACAGCAAGAATAGAACCGTGATCGACGATTTGATCGAGTTCACTGCAGCCCTCCTTGACCGAGTGAGAAGATGACGCGACTGCAAACCGTGCAATCCGCGCTGGCATGGGCAGGATGTATAGACCATCCGGCGGATGGGATCCAGAGCAAAAGCAACCGAACCGGAGGTGCTAGCTGCGCATCAGCTGGCGGAAATGCCAGCCGGTCATATAGCCAACCTTCGTAAACGACTTGCACCAGCGACATTCCGCCGTCATGACGGCCGGTTCGCAATGCAGGCGATGGATCTTGACCGTGTATCCTCGATTGATCTGGATAGGCTCGAGCGTCAACAAGCAGATCCCGGAGGGAGAAATATTGCAGGTGACCCCGTAAATCACGTCTTCGCCATCGACCGAGTGCGCGAACTGCGTGATTTCAGCGGGGCGGACCAGCGTTTCGCGGTGCATTGAGCGCCGTTCGTTTTGCACAAATTGATTTTGTTCGCGCACCAGCATCTCTACCAGCTGCGCAAAGTCGGCCTGTCCAGCGGTCGGTTGCGAAGTCAACATGACGTACCTCCACGTATTCCGGTTTCCTGCTTTGGAAAATCTAGTTCATGAGCGGTGCTCGCAGGGGCAAATTCGGCTGCCATTTTTCGGAATGTGCCGACGCGGTGGATCGTGCGGAAATTTGCCCCGTTTCGAGGTGGGTTCGCACCGATTTTGAGTGGTTTTCCACTGGGCTGCCGATTCGGAGAGGCTGCGGCATGTCAACGCCCTAGCGTTGTCCTGGCTGGCGGATTCGATCCGACCACGATCCGAACTCGGCACCGGTCGGCGCGGCGCGTTCGAGGTGGGTCGACGCAGGCCGGCTGGAGCGGTTACGATAAAAAAGCTCGCGGCAATGCCGCGTAAGCGGGCCCCTGCACAAAGGAATCTTGGATGACGCTTCGCGCGAATTTTTCGAAGAGCTGGTTGCGTCGCTACTTGTGGGTGGCGGCGATCTGTTTTGCCGGGGCCGCCTGGTGCTTGTACGATGGCCTGGTCGCCTACCCCGGCCAGCTGGAGATCGCTCGGGCTTATGAGGGCCTGCAGCGTGAAGATCCCACCGGATTGGAACTGGAAAAACGCTGGCGGGATTTGACGGAGGAACGGGGCTGGTCCGATGAAACGCCGCGGAAAGCAGAAGAAATCGAACATGGGATCAACCAGCAGTGGATGATGGCGGCGATCGCCTTCCTGATCGGGTTCCCCGTGTTGCTGGTGTATTTCCGCTCGCGCGGGTCCTGGGTCGAGTCGACCGAAAATGGTCTGCGGACCAGTTGGGGACAGGAGGTCGATTTCCAACAGGTGACTCGTCTGGACAAGAGCCGCTGGCAGAAAAAGGGAATTGCGCGGGCCGCGTATTCGGACGCGGGTCGGCAACGCATCTTCGTCTTCGACGATTTCAAATTCGAGCGGGAGCCGATCGGCCAAATGCTGGAGCGGCTGGAGCAGCGATTGCAACCGGACCAGATCAGCGACGGGTCGCCGAGCAAGTAGGGAGGTGCCAGGTGGGGTCGAGTTGGTTTTGATAGGGTGCACACTCCCTGCGAGGGCCGTTGCGAGCTCGCGTTACCCCGCCTCCGCCCGTGTCCGCGCCCTACCCTTCCCTCGCGGGCTTGGCGCGTAGGGTAATTGCCACCATACGGCGATTTCGGGTGGATACCGCCGGATCCGTGAAAACCGGGGAAATCGTCGGCAAAGGCTCACTTTCCCGGGCCGCGTCCTTGCGGGAATTCGAAAGTTCGATAAACTTGTGGCCTAAAGCTTTAGATGTGGTGTAATGGTTCAAACGGCCGAACTTAGGACTAAGAGGTAAGAAGTCATTCGGTTGGAAATGCGGCAAAAGGAGTCGACGGCGTCGGTCTATACGGCGTTGCGCTCCGCGGCCGCGAGCGGGAATTGCAGATGACGATCACGAAAGAGCGAAAACAAGAAATCATTCAACAGTACCGGGTATCGGACTCCGATAGCGGTTCTCCGGAAGCGCAGGTCGCGATCTTGACCGAGAGAATCAATGCGTTGACGGAGCATATGCGGGCGCGATCGAAAGATCATTCGACGCGGCGCGGGCTGTTGGGAATGGTTTCGCGTCGCCGACGTTTGTTGAATTACTTGCGGCGAGTCGACGTCCAGCGCTATCTGAATTTGATTGAGCGACTTCAGATTCGCAAATAACCGCCGCCGACTCGCCGGTGGCCGCTCGAGCCGTAATCTCTGCTCTTGGCAGCTCGCCGCCGGCGACTTGGTTTCGCGACCGATGTCATCCCTTTGCCGGATTCATCGAGATTGACGAATTCTCGCGTCCTCTGCGGACTGGACAGGTGCTTGGGCGAATCGAGTCCGTCGACTTGGTTAGTGAAAAGCAACCGCGTCGTTCGCCAGTAACCGTATCTAATGCTCGTAACCGTATCTACGGTTTTCAAATGAAACGCGCTGCGCGTGTGGTGTCGGACTGGCTGCCGTTTATTGGCATTTTGGAAGGAAGTGAAGGAAGTGAAGATTCGAGTAGAAAAACAGATTGGCGATTCGGTATTGTCTTTGGAAACCGGGGTTTGGGCGAAACAAGCGGCCGCCACGGTGATTGTGCAGTACGGCGATACCGTGGTGCTCAATTCGATCACTTCCGGCCCCTCCCGCCCCGGAATTGATTTCTTCGCCCTGACTTGCGACTATCGCGAGCGTCAGGCGGCGGCCGGGAAGTTCCCCGGAGGGTTTATCAAGCGCGAAGGCCGTCCCACGACCAAGGAAACGTTGACCAGCCGGTTGATCGACCGCCCCCTGCGACCGATGTTCGCCGACGGATTCATGGACGAAGTCCAGGTCCAGTCGATGGTTTTGGCCAGCGACAAGCAGAACGACGGCGATGTCCTGGCGATGATTGGCGGCGGCGCTGCTGCCTTCATTTCTCCCCTTCCCTTTTACGAACCCGTTTCGGCGATTCGGCTGGGGCGGATCGACGGCGCGTGGATCCCCTTCCCCACCGCGGAGCAACTGGAAGAGAGCGAATTGGACTTGATCGTCTCCGGGACCGTCGAAGCGGTGACGATGATCGAGGGTTTTGCTCGGGAAATGAGCGAAGCGGACATGGCCCAGGCGATCGAGGTCTCCCACGGGCTGATCCGCGAAATCTGCGAACTGCAATGGGAACTTGCGCGGCAAGTCGGCACCGTCAAGCAGCCGTTCGATGCCCCGCCGGCGGATAGCTTGTTCGAACGCCTCCGCCGCGAATGCTACAACCGCTTTCAGCAAGCCAAAGTCACCCTGGGGAAACAAGCTCGAGCCGAAGCGGTCAAGGCGTTGCGAGAGCAAGTTTACACCGAATGGTTCCCCAATCCGGAGGCCGCGGATGCCGCTGACCCCGCTGCGTTCAAGGCAGCCTGGTCGAAACTGGAAGAACGCTTGATGCGTGACATGATCCTGGGTGGCCAGCGCGCCGACGGACGCGATTCCAAGACGCTTCGGAATATCGATTGCCAAGTCGACGTCCTGCCTCGCGTCCATGGCTCCGCTTTGTTCACCCGCGGAGAGACCCAGGCCCTGGTCACCGTCACGCTCGGCACCCAACGCGACGAGCAACGCGTCGACGGTCTCGGGGAGGAATACAGCAAGAAGTTCATGCTCGATTACAACTTCCCCCCGTTCAGCGTGGGCGAGTGCAAACCGATCCGTGGCCCCGGACGCCGGGAAATCGGCCACGGCATGCTGGCCGAACGGAGCGTCAAGCCAGTCCTGCCCGATCCGGAAAAGTTCCCCTACACGATCCGCGTGATCTCCGACATCCTCGAATCCAACGGATCCTCGTCGATGGCTTCGGTCTGCGGAGCGACCTTGGGGCTGATGGCCGCGGGAGTGAAAATCAGCAATCCAGTCGCCGGGATCTCGATCGGACTGGTCAAGGAAAATGAGCGCTGGACGCTGCTCACCGATATCATCGGAGATGAAGACCACTTCGGCGACATGGATTTCAAGGTCGCGGGGACCCAGAACGGGATCACCGGGATTCAGCTCGATCTAAAAATCCGTGGGATCAGCAATGAGATCATTCGCGCGGCGATCGCCCAGGCTCGCGAGGCCCGGATCGAGATCCTCAAGAAAATGATCCAGGCGATCTCGCGGCCCCGAGCGGATATTTCCGAGTTCGCTCCGCGGCTGATCCGCACGACGATCGACCCGGAAAAGATCGGCATGCTGATCGGACCGGGCGGCAAGAACATCCGCCAAATCCAAGAGTCGACCGCGACCACCATCGAAATCGACGACGACGGCACGGTCGTGATCGCCAGCGCCGATCAGGAGATGGCCAAGCAAGCGTTGGCGTTGGTCCAAGCCTGCACCGCAACCGTCGAAGTCGGCAAGATTTACGACGGGACCGTCTCCAGCATCACCGATTTCGGAGCGTTCATCGAAATCCTCCCGGGACGGGACGGCCTCTGCCACATCAGCGAACTTTCGGCCGGCTACATCGGCAACGTCCGCGATGTCTGCAACATCGGCGACGAAATGAAAGTCAAGGTCATCGGAATCGATGATCGCGATCGCGTGAAATTGAGCCGCCGCGCCGCTCTCGAAGAACTCGGGTTAGAAGACGAATTTGCCTCGGCCGAGCCCCGAGATGACGAAGAAGGGGAGTTCGAAGAAGGCGACGGCGATCGCGGATTCGACCGCGACCGAGATCGCGACCGGCCCCCCCGTCGTCCAGCCCGCGGCGGCGGAGGTGGT
>JBGSLW010000077.1:0-66363 GCA_041740495.1 Pirellulaceae bacterium | reverse complement strand
CCATGCGAAACGCGATGATGCAGGCAATGCAGCAGCAGGGGCGGGGCGGTGGTAACCGGGGCAATCGTGGCGGAGGCAATTTCGGTGGTGGAAACCGCGGAGGTGGAAACCGCGGAGGAGGCGGTGGCGGGAACTTCGGCGGCCGGGGCGGCGGGTAAACTTCGTCGCGGACCGAACGGAGACGCAACCTGATGGATCCGTGCTACCAGCACAGGTTCTGGGTAGGTCCCCCGGGGGTTCACCGTATGGCTAGGTAACACCATGTCGCTACGTAACACCGTGTCTAGCTATTTCGGACAACCGTTTGAAATGTGCGTTGGCTGTCCTAAATCATCTCTAGTTCGTTGAGAATCGCACAAGAAAACGCAGTCTTCGACAACTTTCTGAATACACTTCCAACGATTCGCCACTTCCAACGGAATTGACTTTCGCGAAACTTTATCCCAACGAGATTTTTCATGGCGGAAAGCTATTGGCACTTGAAGAATTGCCGGTTATTCGAGCACATTCCGGCGCCCGAAATTCAGTATTTGGAATCGGCATCGCGGCTCCGCAACGCCAAGCGGGGTGAGGTGATTTATGCACCCAGTGATCCAGCGGACACGGTCAACTTGTTGGTTTCGGGCCGCGTGAAAATCTGCCAGATCACTGCCGACGGGAAGCAGTCGATTCTGGCATTCATCGAGGCAGGCGAGCTATTCGGAGAGTTGGCGATTTTGGGCAACGAGAAGCGAGGGGAATGCGCCGAAGCCGTAGCGAACTCGCAATTGGTGATCATTCCCAAGCAGGAATTGATCTCGTTGATGCTGAACAAACCCGAAGTGAGCGCGGGCATCTCGCGCATCATCGGCCAACGTCGGCAACGCATCGAACGCCGCTTGCGAAATTTGCTGTTCCAATCGAACCGCAAACGACTGATCCATCTACTCTTGGAATTGGTCGAACGGTACGGACAGAAATGCCCCAGCGGCGTCCGGATCGGCATCAAGTTGACGCATCTGGAAATGGCCAACATCATCGGCAGCACGCGCGAAACCGTGACGGTGGTTCTGGGCCAATTGCAGGATGAAGGCCTCATCGAAATTGAGCGGCGACAAGTCATTATCACCGACTTCGAAAACTTGCGGGGGGAAGTCGCTGAAAACCCTCCCCCTAAGCGACGATCCGGCTCGGACTCCCGACCCTTAGTCGATGTCGGCTAGTGGTCGCGGAACGCAATCGCCGGACACGGTCGACTCGATTTTGTCTCGGAAGCCAACTTGGATCACAAGTTTCGTCAGCGGTTCGCTGAAGCTACCGCAACCTCCGTTGGCGCTCCAGATCGCCGCGGCCAGTTCGACGACCGATGTGGTCGTGTGGTGCTTCGATCGGTTTGAGCAACATCGCTGGACATCGCTGGCGGAACGTTGCGGCAATGTGACAGTCGTTTGCCAGCCCGATTGGCCGGAACGCCCGACCGACGTCGCCGTTCTTCAATTGGCGCACGATGGATCGGCCGAATTGGCTTGCGAACTCTTCCAATCGGCATGGGAGACGCTGGCGGTTGGCGGCGATTTGTGGGTTTGGGTGAACAACCGCCGCGATCAGTGGACGCGGCGGCAACTCCAGACCTATGCCTCCAAAGTGCACGCCGCGTCGGCGGAGGAGGGTATCTGGTATCACTTGCGAAAGCATCAGCCGGCTGCCCGGCGCCGCCGATTTGACGCCGAGTTTGCCTTTCGCGATCTGGATCAATTGTTGTTCGTGCGGACTCGGCCCGGAGTGTTCAGCCACCGGCGGCTCGACAACGGAGCGCGGCAGCTGATTCGAGCATTGCCTCAAGGGCAACCCGGACGCCTCATGGACTTGGGGTGTGGGAGCGGGGCAGTGGCGTTGGCTGCGGCGCAACGCAATCCGGCCGCCGAAATCGTGGCGGTCGATAGCAATTGTCGCGCCTTGGAATTGGTGCTGCAGTCGGCGGAGCGAAACGCCCTGTCCAACCTCCGTGTGGAGTTGAATTGGGACGGTAATTTTTCCTGCGGCGGCGGTTTTGACTGGGTATTCACCAATCCCCCTTATTTCGCTCAGCACCGGATTGCCTCGCAGTTCATTCGGACGGGGGGGCGTGTTCTCAGTCGCTCTGGATCGATGACGATCGTCACCAAGACCCCGCGTGAAATCGCAGCGATAGCCGAAACGGAGTTTTCGGAAGTCCAAGTCCAGCCCGGCCCGAATTACACGCTCATCCTCGGCTCCAGGCCACGAGTCGCCGGGACGTAAAGCCCATCCCGTTGGGCCGCCCCGACTCGAGGGTCGGTCCGTTTATTGGCGCCACGCCGGCTGCTTTGGGTTGAATACGAAGCCGGAGGCGTCGGCGGGTTGGGATGGTCGCAGTCGGACGTTTTCAGTGGCAGCCCGCCCCCAAACGTCGTCCCCGCATTTATAATGGACCCCCTGCTCGTGGAAATGAGACCAATTCCTGAGGGTGCAGACCATGACCGAGGGGGAGTGTACCGAGATCCAGAGGATCCAGTGGAAAACGTTATTCCCCTGGACGTTGATATTCCGCTCGCTGGCTCCCGCCGCCAGCGTCAGCGTTGTGTTATTGGCGACCGTGGGCGTGATGCTGAACGCCATCGGCTGGCGAGTCAGCGAAGCGATCTTTGTGCGCGATGCGTTGCGTGAACGCGCCCCGGCCACCGCAGACTTCGCCGAGCGAATGCGAAGCCCGTGGCAAGGGATTTTCGAGTCGTATCAATCGGCCGAGTCGCTCGATATTCTTGGCGCGCAGATCAACGGTCCGCTGCTGGTGTTCGGCCGCATGGTCGAGCCGTTTCTGAGGCTGTTCGAGTCGTCGGGCGGGCTGATGCGGTTTGGGTTCTTGGCGCTGGGGATATTGTTGACCGTGGCGATTTGGGCGTTCTTCGGGACGGCGATTGCGCGGATCGCCCTGTTCAGGTATACGCGAAACGAGTCGTTGCCGTTGGATAGCGCCGTCCGATTCGCCTGCCGCGAGTACGGCAGCGCCCTGGCGTGCATTTTGGTCCCGTTGGCGGCGGTGGCCGCCTTGGCGATTCCGGCGTTCCTGATTGGTCTTTTGATGTCGTTTGACCTCGGGTTGCTTTTGGCAAGTTTGATTTACTTCCTGGTCTTGCTGTTGGGGCTCGGCATGGCCCTCTTGCTGTTGGGGTTGGCCTTCGGCTGGCCACTTTCAATTTCAGCGGTCAGTGCGGAGGGGCAAGGCTTTTTCGATGGGTTGACTCGTTCGTTCGCCTACACGTATCAGAGGCCCTTTAGCTACGGGTTCTACGCGCTGGTCGCGGTGATCGCCGGAGGACTTACCTGGATCGTCGTTGATCGAGCCACCGTCGGCGTCGAGCGACTGGCCGATTGGTCGACCTCCTGGGGGGCCAATGCCGCGAATGCCGGACGGATGGAAACGATTCAAAACGAAACGCGAGGGGAGCTGAGCTGGGATTTCTTGCGCGGCGCGGAGGGCTCGGCCGCGGTTGGGCGCTCCTGGTCCTTCCGTGCCGGGACCGGAGTGCTTCACTTCTGGAAGTCGCTTTTGCGCACCGTCGCCGTTGGCTTTTTGTTCGGCCACTTCTGGTGTCTCGCTGCGGCGATCTACTTATTATTGCGGAAACAAATCGACGATGCGGAACTGGACGAACTCTTCGTGCTGGAGGAACAGCGGACGTACGAGTTGCCGAGTTTGCAGGAGACGCCGCCAACCGTGGTGACGCCACGGCCTCACGAGCCCTCCAGTTCGTTGACGCATCCCTCGCTGGCGGAGACGACCGTTCCTCCTGCCAAGCCGCCGTCGGCCGCTGAGGCCGAATCCGAGCCCCAGATCGATACCGACCCCGAACGCTGATCTCGGGCGCATTCATGCTGCAGTGCATCAGTTTCATTGGGCTGGGCGTCATGGTCGGGTTGGCCTGGCTGATGAGTTCGGCGCGTCGACAAATCTCCTGGCGCCTGGTGGCGACTGGGATTCTCCTGCAGTTGATCGTCGCCGGTGTGTTGTTCAATTCTCAATCGTGGACTTTTCCGCGAAGAGTACAGCTGGGCGGGCTAACGGACTTGGCAAATCTTGTGGCAGCGGGAGAAGTCACCGCCCAGGCGGCCGACGCCTACGTATCCGAACGAGCAGGGGGAATGTGGCGCGGCCGGAGTCTCGACCAATTGCTGACCGACCTCAGCCCGGTGGAAACGGCTCAATTGGAAAGGCAGATGAGCGGCTACCCGTTGCGGGTGCCCCGTTTTCCCAACGGAGTCCTGTTCTACGGCGTCGAACAGTTTTTTCGACAAATCAAAGTGTATGTGGATGAGGGGGCGAGATTTGTCTTCAACCTCCACGCCGCCCCGGGAGATCGGCACGATCCGCTTTTGCTGTTGAAGTCCTTTGCGTTCGGCGTGTTGCCAACGGTCATTTTCTTTTCGGCGCTGATGAGCGTGTTGTACTACGCGGGAGTGATGCGCTGGGTGGTCGACGCGATGGCCTGGCTTATGCGTCGCGTCATGGGAACCTCGGGGGCGGAAAGCCTGGCGGCGGCCGCCAACGTTTTGATCGGGCAAACCGAAGCCCCCTTGGTGATCAAGCCGTATATCGCCGGCATGACCCGCAGTGAACTCAATGCATTGATGGTGGGCGGCTTTGCCACCATCAGCGGCAGCCTGATGGCGATTTTCGTCGCCCGCGGAGTCAGTGCCGGCCATCTGCTGGCGGCGTCGATCATCTCGGCGCCCGCCTCGTTGGTCATCGCCAAGATTTTGCAGCCAGAAACCGAACAACCGACGACGGTGCGTGGAGGAGCGGCCGAACAATTTGAGCAGTCTGCGGTCAACGTGATCGATGCCGCAGCCCAAGGCGCCACCGACGGCATGAAGCTCGCAATCAACGTCACCGCCATGTTGATCGCCTTCCTCGCACTATTGAAATTCTTCGACTCGCTGTTGTGGCTGGGCGGCGAAGGGGTCGAGCGGTTGATCAACCTCTTTTTGGCGGCGCCCCACGAAATCCATTGTCACTGGACGCTCAACGGCCTCCTGGGCTACCTGTTTTATCCACTGGCTTGGGTGATGGGGATCGAAGCCCGCGATTGTCGGGTCTCGGCGCAGTTGCTGGGGACCAAGATGGTCGCGAACGAATTTGTCGCGTACATGGAATTGGGAGACTACCTGGACCAAATGCGAACGCTGGGGGCGGCCGCCCCCGTCCAATTGTCCGAACGCACCCAGACCGTATTGACCTATGCCTTGTGTGGTTTCTCGAATTTTGCTTCGATTGGGATTCAAATCGGCGGTATCGGCGCCTTGGCCCCGGAACGACGTGGTGACTTGGCTCAACTCGGGCTGCGAGCCATGTTGGGGGGGACGCTGGCTTGCTGTATGACCGCCTGCGTGGCCGGCTTTTTCGACGGAATCTTGCATTGACCAACCCCGGCAGCAGCGGACAAGCGACCTCCGCAGAATTGTTGACGCAGATCGAGTCCGCCGCAAACGTGGCCGACATTTTGCGCGCTACGGCGAAGCTGTTTCCGCACACGCCGGCGGTTGCCGAGGCCCCCCGCCGAAGGCGCATCGACCGGCAAGCCTATCGCCAAATCGACTTTCGCGAATTGGATCGTCGGGCAACTATCTACGCGGGACAATTGCAGCGAGACGGAGTTCCGCCGGGGACTCGGTTGGCCCTGATGGTGCGGCCAGGGATTGACTTCGTCGCGTTGTTCTTTGCCCTGTTGAGATCTGGCGCCGTGACGATCCTGATCGACCCTGGAATGAGTCGCAGAAATCTGGTCCGATGCCTCGCAGCCGCCGTGCCCGCCGGGATCGTGGGAATCCCCCGCGCCCACGCAGCCCGCTGGATCTTTCGCCGCCATTTTCCTGACTGCCGCTGGAATTACGTCGTCGGCGGAGGATTTCCGGGAGCTCGCCGAATCGTGAGTAGGGCGGATCCGACGCCGCCCTTCGAACGCGCGCCGATCGACCTCGAATCGCCAGCCGCGATCATATTCACCACCGGTAGTACCGGGCCGCCCAAAGGCGTGTTGTATCGGCACCGAACGTTTGTGCGACAAGCGATCGACGTCAGCCGGTACTTCGGCTTGCCAGCCGGCGGGGCCGACATTTCCGGTTTTCCGTTGTTCGCATTGTTCAACGCCGCGATGGGCGTGACCACGGTCTTTCCGCGAATGGATTTCACTCGGCCCGCGGCCGTCGACCCCCGCAACTTTGTAGCCGCCGTCCAGGCGTGGTCTGCCACCCAGTCGTTCGGCTCGCCTGCCCTCTGGAATACTGTGGCGGAATATTGCGAGCGAAAACACTTGCGTCTGCCGACCATCCGCCACGTGTTGTCGGCCGGAGCGCCCGTTCCGATCCGGACGTTGGAGAGAATTCAAGCCTTGATCGCGGACGATGGCCAGGTGCACACGCCGTACGGAGCGACCGAAGCTCTGCCGGTGGCGTGCATCACAGCCCGAGAGGTTCTACGGGACACGGCGGCGCGCACCCGCGATGGGGGGGGCGCCTGCGTCGGACGACGCTTTCCCGATATTCGTTGGCAAGTGATCCGTATCGCCGACCATCCGCTGCCGCGATGGGAGGAGGACTGTCAACTACTTCCGCCCGGCGAAATCGGTGAATTGATCGTCTCCGGTCCGGTGGTAACCGATCGTTATGTCACTCGAACGGAAGCCAACGCCCTACACAAAATCGCCGACGGCGACCGTGTGTGGCATCGGATGGGCGACGTCGGATACCTCGATGAAGACGAGAGATTTTGGTTTTGCGGTCGCAAGTCCCACCGTGTCACAACCGCCACCGAGGTCATGTACACGATCCCCTGCGAGGCAATTTTCAATCAGCATCCTGCAGTCTATCGCAGCGCGTTGGTCGGCGTAGGACCACCGCCCCAACGCCCCGCGGTGGTCGTGGAACCGCATCGCGCCGCGTACCCTCATTCGCGAGGGGCTCGCGCCCAACTGTTGGACCAACTGCAGGCGCTCGCCCGCAGTCACCCGTTGACTCGTTCGATTCAGGATATCTTGATTCGGCGCCGTTTGCCGGTCGATATCCGCCACAACTCGAAGATCTTTCGCGAGCAACTGGCGATCTGGGCCGCCAACCGACTGACGCGGCGTCCCGTCGACGGCGATCGGGTCGAGGCGACTTCATAAAAACTTCATCGGCTCAAACTTCAATTCGACAAATCGCTGCGATATGATGAGTTGCGATTAAATCGGAGGGTCCGGTCGAGGTTTTTGCGCAAACGCCGAGACTCGACCGATTCGACAAAGGAAATCCAGAAATGAAGATATTGCTATTGGCCTTGGTTGCTTGGATCGCTCTGCAGGACCCTGTCGCCCCCGCACCCGCCACGGCCCCCGCCCCCAGCACGGCATCGAACCCATCCGGCCAGGAAAAGGGGGAGGCGCCGGGAGACGCTCCTGCGGCGGCCGAGACCTTACCGCTGATCACCGGCGACGAAGCGGCGAAACACCTGGACGAAAGGGTGACCGTCAAATTCGAAGTCCTGTCGTCCAAACTGCTCAAGGACCAAGGGCTTTGCTTCCTCAATAGCAAGAAAAACCACCGCGACCCGGATGATTTCGCGGTCGTTCTCAAGGAGAAGGGGCTGGCGGCTTTCAATGAACTGAAGGTAGACGACCCCGCCGACTTTTTTCGAGGCAAGACGATCGCGGTCACCGGAAAAGTCGCAGCGTTTCGTGGAAAGCCCCAAATCGAGGTCGAGTCGGTCGATCAAATCCGAGTCGTGGTCGTGGTACCCGAGGGCGCCGCTTCCGAGGGAACATCGGACTCGCCGTCCGCGCCCCCGGCGACAACCGAACCTGGCAGCGAAAGTCCTCAGGGAGATGATGACGGTCCTCCCCAATGAGTTTGGAAATTCTCCCCTGCACCGAGTCGCATTTGCGGGCGTTGACGGAGATCTACAACGACGTGATTTGTACGTCGACGGCGGTGTATGCGTACGAACCTGTGACCATCGATGATCGGCGAAATTGGTGGAATGAGCGGATACGACGCGGCTTCCCGGTGTGGGTCGCCAGCGACGCGGGGGCGCTCGCCGGGTTCGCCGCATTCGGTGATTTTCGGGGCGCCTGGCCTGGCTATCGATTTACCGTCGAACATACCGTGCATGTGCGTGCCGAGGCGCGTGGCCGCGGCATCGGGCAGGCGTTGATGCGAAAACTTTTCGCCTCGGCCGTGGACATGGGCAAACACGTCATGATCGGAGCGGTCGACGCTGAGAATGAGGCCTCCATCCGGTTTCACGAGCGGTTGGGATTTCAGCAGGCGGCCCGATTGCCTCAGGTCGGCTTCAAGTTCGACCGTTGGCTCGATCTCGTCTTCATGCACAAACAACTGAACACTTGTACAGTATTGCCGGATCGCTAACGACATTCGCGGATGCTGACGCACCCCTGGCGAGCCACGACGATATGGTCCAACACGTTGACACCCAGCAACTCGCCTGATTTCTCCAGGCGTTCGGTCGCGGCGAAATCTTCACGGCTCGGCGTCGGATCGCCGGACGGGTGGTTATGCACCAGCAGGACGGAATGTGCCGCTTCTTTGATCGCAGCGCGAAAGATCTCGCGGGGGTGAACCAAACTGGCGTTGAGCGTGCCGACAAAGATCCGATGCGTCGCTTGGACCTGATTTTTCGTATCCAGGCAGACGATGTGAAATTCTTCCTGTGTGGCCTCGTGCGCGAGCCTGTGGAAATGCTCTCGACAGAACGCGATCGCATCGCAGGTGCTGGCGATGCGGGCGAGCGGGGTTTGAGCGCGGATCTGTTCCGCCACGCGCCGGCCCAACTCGATCCCGGCCATGATCTGGCAGTACGCGGTGCTGCCGACCGCGGCGCTCAGCCCCCTCAATTCGGCGGGACGGAGATCGATCAATTGCGGCAAACGCTGCGCAAAGGCTTGGGCGATTTTTTCGCCCGATTGCAACGCGGACTCCCCCGCCCGCCCGGAGCGAATGAGAATCGCCAGAAGTTCTGCGATGCGAAGGCTGGCGGCTCCGCTTTGCAACAGCCGCTCGCGTGGGCGGTCGGACACCGGGGACTCGCTGATCGGCAGAAAGTCGGTCTTGGCCCGAGCCCACTCGGCAGCGGCAAACTTGTCTGGGTCGCCGTTCCAGGCAAACCAGACGCCGTCGCGCCGGCGCTCTCGAGTCAGCCAACCTTCGTCGGCAAGATGCCCGACCACTCGTTTGATCACATGGTCTTTGGCAGCGGGATACCGTTCCGCCAGCGATTTTACCTGGAAAATCGGCTCGGCCTTGATCGCGTCCAGGGCTATTTCGTATTGTCGGCGACGTTCGAGAACCACATGTTCCAAGGGCATCGCTGGGACTCCCGCAATCGACGGCGAGGATTGGTTTCGTCCCGATAGCGGCGGATCGGGGCACAGTAAAGGCAAGATTGCGGCAATTATTTTCCCAAAAATTGAAGCGAAAACAATCACCGGATCTGTATTTCAATATTCCGTTTGGTAGACTATCCGCGACAAATCGGCACACTGGGACATTGGGGCTCAGGGCCGATGGTTGAAGAGACAGCGCGAGTGGAATAGGAATTTTCAACGCCGAGAATTCTCGCGATGGGGTTCTCGATCAGTTTGTGGGACGTCGAATCTCGAAACCGCCCATCAGATTGCTAAATCGCTTGAGCTGATTTCCCTTCATGGAGAAAAGCCCGCACCACTTCTTTTGCGAATCCCATTTTTCTGCGGATCCCAGTCTGTTTATTTGTCACTGGATTCGCAGGTCACTGGATTCGCAGGTCGATGTGTTCGCAGGTCGATGCGGGTGCAAGGTTTGGTTTTTTGGCAGGTAAGGGATCAAGATGGGTAAGAATTTGTATGTCGGCAATTTGGCGTACGGCGTGACCTCGGATTCTTTGCGAGAAGCGTTTTCGCAGTACGGGACGGTCACTTCGGCATCGGTGATCACGGATCGAGAAACCGGTCGCTCGCGCGGATTCGGTTTCGTCGAAATGTCGGATGGTGCGGAAGCGGCGATCGAAGGCCTCAACGATCAAGAATTGGAAGGGCGGCGGATTTCCGTCAACGAAGCCCGTCCGCGCACCGAACGTTCGTTCTCGCCGGGACGGGGCGGCGGTGGTGGTCGCGGCAACGGCGGTGGCGGTGGCTACCGCGGCCGGAATTAATTCCGTTCGAACAACGAAACATTTTCCGAGGCAACTTCAGGCACCGGGAACGCGTTTCATCAACTTTTTTACCGACCGTGCGTCCTTTCGCGGGATGGCACGGTTTTTTTGCCTTCGAAGTTGACGATTGCATCGGTTGGTCTGGTTGTGCCAGGTGGATCTCTCCCGGCGACCAACGTCGACATTTTTTTTGGCGGATTCGGCAGACCAGGCACCCCCCCGCCAAGCCGTGACCTACATTGCCCCTATCGGCGCGCGGACTGCTGGTGGCAGCCGCCCCGTTCTTTCACTGGTCACGGAACCCGCTCCATGTCACGTCGCGTCGTGTCGCCGTCCCCTGCGTCTGCTGATTTCATTCCCGGTCCCCGCCAACCGCTGCTGGGGATCTTCGCGGTCAGCGTCTTGGGGTTATTCCTCGAATTGCTACTCATTCGCTGGGTCAGTACCGAGATTCGGATCTTTGCGTATCTGCAAAACACCGTTTTGGTGGTTTGTTTCCTGGGGTTGGGGATGGGTTGTTTCACGGCGCGCCGGCCGATCCAGATGCGGCGTTCGCTGGTGGCGCTCACAATCCTGGGGACGCTCCTGGCGGTCCCCTGGACGCGCAACCTGCTGGCGCAAATTACGACGTATTTCAGCCACCTCAACAGTCTGCTGATTTGGCAGGAGGCGGGACCCGCCGGACTCGGAACCGTCGTGTGGCAAGTCGCAGCGGCGTTGGCCCTGACGTTCGGCTTGATGATCTTGTTGTGGGAAGTCTTTCTGCCGATCGGGCGGATTTTGGGTCGCCTGATGGATGATTATCCCCATTCGATCCAAGCCTACTCCGTGAATATCGCGGGCAGTTTGATTGGCATCGGGCTCTTTGTATTTCTCAGTTCGTTGTCCACGTTTCCGCTGGTCTGGTTCGTGGTCGCGGCGACACTTTTGGCGGCGTATGTCGGCCGCGGCCGCGAGCGGTGGATCGACCTGGGTTTGATTGCCGCGTTGGTCCTGGCCGCCTGGCTGGCCTGCCGCGACACCTCGGCAATCCGCACGATCTGGTCCCCGTACCAAAAGCTAGTCCTCACGGACAAACTGCAAAAAATGGATGATCCTTCGGCCGTGTGGCCAGGCAACTACCTGATCGCCGTCAACAACGCCGGCTATCAGGGGATCATCGATCTCAGCCCGACGGCGGTGGCAGCAAATCCACGGATCCCCGACGAGCGCCGCGGGCTCAGCCAATACGACATCCCCCTGATGTTTCACGATCGCCCGCATCGCGTGCTCGTGGTCGGGGCCGGATCCGGCAACGACGTCGCGGGAGCATTGCGCGGCGGCGCCGAAGAGGTAGTCGCGGTGGAAATCGATCCCGCCATCATCGAACTCGGCCGCCAATACCATCCCGAACGGCCGTACGATTCCAAGCGTGTGACGGTCGTTACGGACGATGCCCGCTCCTACTTCGCGACGACGCCCCTCAAGTTCGACTTGATCATTTTCGGGTTGCTCGATTCGCACACGACCACCGCCATGACCAACGCCCGGCTCGATCATTACGTCTATACACGTGAGAGCATCGAACGAGCGCGAAGCCTGTTGACCGACCACGGCGTCGTCGTCTTGAGCTTTGAAGCGGTCAAGCCGTACATCGCCGACCGGATGGCGCATTGTTTGCGCGAAGTCTTCGGTCGCGAACCATTGGCGTTCCGCATTCCCCAAGATGCGACCGGCTGGGGCGGAGCCATGTTTGTAGCGGGCGATCAAACGCAGATCGCCGCGGGACTGGAGCAGCACCCGCAACTGTCGGCCAGCATCGCGCGGTGGCAAGTCGAAAAGCCGTTGGGCCTGACTTACAACACGTCGATTGCGACCGACGATTGGCCGTACATCTACCTCGAAAACTGCCGAATCCCGGTGCTGTATTACTGCCTGACAGGTTTGATGTTGCTGCTGGCTTTGTACAGCACCCGCCGCTTGCAACTGCCCGGAATGATCGGCGAATGGCGAGCGGCGCATTGGCATTTCTTCTTCCTGGGCGCCGCCTTCTTGCTTTTGGAAGTACAAAATATCAGCAAGGCCTCGGTCGTCCTTGGCAATACTTGGATCGTCAACGCGGTGATCATCGCCGCAATCTTGTTGATGATCCTGCTCGCCAATTTGATCGCGGCTCGGTTTCCCAGATTGTCGCAACGCCTCGTCGGCGGAGGTTTGATCGGTACCTGCCTGGCGCTGTACTTCGTCGATCTATCGCAATTCGGCTTCTTGCCTTACGCCACCAAGGCAGTTTTGGTGGGAGCCCTCACGACGCTGCCGATCCTCTTCAGCGGTTTGATCTTCATCCGCTCGTTCGCTTCGGTTGAACGGAAAGACCTGGCGCTGGGAGCGAACATGTTCGGTTCGCTCGTCGGCGGGTTACTTCAGTCGATCACCTTTGTCGTCGGGATCAAGGCCTTGTTGTTGGTGGTCGCCGGCTTCTACGTCTTGGCGTTACTGACCCGGCCGGAGGGGATTTTCGGCAAACCGACCACCGACGGAGCCTCGAGCGAAATGCAAATTCAGCCCGCCTTTCGCAGGGTGCCCGAGCCGGTGAGCAGCCCGTAAATCCGCTCGAATTCCTCCGTGTTTGTGAAATGAATCACAATTTTCCCACGGCCTTGGGCGTTTTGACGGATATCGGATTTGGCGCCGACCGTCGCTTTGAGCTGCTGTTCTAACGATTCGATCTGTTGGCTTTTGGACAATCGACGACGCCCTTTGAGGGGAGCGGAGGGGCGGTCCAAGCGTTCGATTGTCTCGGAGACCAGATCTTCGATTTGACGCACGCTCAACTGGTCGCGCTGGATGCGTTGGCAGAAGTCGATTTGGAGCGGTTCCTCGCCCAACGGAAGCAACGCGCGGGCGTGGCCGGCGGAGATCAAACCGGTCCTCAGCGCGCTTTGCACCGTCTCCGGAAGTTCCAGCAGGCGGAGCAAATTGGCGATGGTGGAGCGATCCAGCTTCAGCCGTTCGGCCAGCTCGTCTTGCGTCGCGCCATGCTCGTGCAAGTAACGGCGGAACGAGAGTGCTTTTTCGATGGCGTTCAAGTCCTTCCGTTGCAGATTCTCGATGATCGCCAGTTCCGCCACCAGACGATCGTCGGCCTCGCGGATCCGCGCGGGGATATGGGTCCAGCCTGCGGAAATGGCCGCCCGCAATCGACGTTCCCCGCTGATCAATTGAAATCGGTCGGCGACCCGCCGCACCAAAATGGGCTGCAACAAGTCATGGGACTTCAAGCTCTCGGCCAGCGAGGCGATTTCGGCCTCGTGAAAGTCCCGCCGCGGCTGGAACGGATTGTCGTCGATCTCGAAAACGTCCAAATGTAAGAGTTCCCCGGGACGCGCGTCGGCCGAGTCGCCCTCGTCATGGGCTGGCGCCCCTGCCGGCGTTCGCGAAAGCGGAAGGATGTCCGGACCATCGTCCGCAGGAGCGGATTCTGCCGCGTCATGATATTCCCGCGTCGAATTGAGCAGCGCCTCCAGGCCTCGACCAAGTCGTTTCTTCCTAGTCACGATCCAATACCTCCAGACAAAGTTCCAAGTAAGCTCGTGTCCCCGCAGAACGGGGGGCGTAATCCAACACGCTGCGGCCGTGGCCCGGCGCTTCGCATACGCGCGGGTCGCGAGGAATGACCGTATCGAAGACGATCTCCCCGAAGAATTCACGGACCTCGCGGTCCACCTCTTGAGTCAGCTCCAATTGAAAATCGTACATCGTCAGCAAGATTCCGCCGAACTCCAGCTGGGCGGGATGCGTATTCATGACGTCGCGAATCACCTCGATCATGTGCACCAGTCCCTCCATCGCGAAGTACTCGCATTGGATCGGCATCAACACTTCCTGGGCCGCGGCCAACGCCGTCCGCGTCAGCTGCCCCAGCGAGGGGGGACAGTCGATCAGGACATAGTCGTAGGCCGTTGTCCCACGATGCAGGTGTTCGACCAACTGCTGCGCTTCGGAGCCCCCGGCGTTTGCCAACAAGTCGACATCGCGGAACCGGCGACTGCCGGGCAAGACGTCCAGTCGGGGATTGGCGGCGGTCAGAACCCAGGTCCGCAGCGCCGAATCACCCACCAACGGGTGGTGATCGAGCGGCTTGAATCCGAGTCCCGTGGTGGCGTTGCATTGCGGATCGAGGTCGACAATCAAGGTCCGGTGCCCCGCACGTGCCAGCGCATCCGCCAGATTGATGACGGTCGTCGTTTTGCCGACGCCACCTTTCTGATTCGCGATGCAGAGCGTTTTGGGCACCCGCGACTCCAGGACGAAATGAAGGATCCGGCGGCTGCTAGCAAATTCGCCCGCTCGAACATTTTGGCACCGACCGGCGAAGCGTAATTATCAAGTTTGCCTCGCAGTTGGAATGCCAGTTTCCGCCGTCGCCTAAGGCCCGCCGCCCGGATCACCTTCCTCGTCCTCCCCGTTTCACATGAAATGCGGAGGGGAATTCCGGGTGGTGGGAGCGCCTCGAAGATCCACGCGGTTTCACGTGGAAAAACCCCTGCCAAACGCCTAATGCAACGGATTCAGCACCAAACCGGAGAGCAGTTTGGGATAGAAGTACGTACTCTTCGCGGGCATCCGCTCCTGGGATCGGGAAACCGCTTGGATATCGGCCAAGCTGGCGGGCTGCACCAAGGCCGCAAGGTAGAACGGGGCTTGGATGCCCGCCTGTCCCGTCGCGTCACGCCCCGTGGAATCGCCGCCGTGCAGAGCGTCGACGACTTCGTCGATCGAATGTACATAGCGCGGCGAAGGCAAATTCGTCAACTGCAACAGATGTTTGACGATCAATTCGTGGAGGACGGCGACACCCAACCCCCGCCAGGCCGGACTATGTTCGGGCGCGAGCCTGGCCAATTCCCTTTCTCCGGCCGGATTCAACGACGCTAGATGCCAGGTCAAATCCACCTGCGTGAACAGCCCCAACGTCGAGGGAGAATCCAGCCCCCGGACCGCCGCCCAAGCCCGCTCGGCCAATTCGATTCCCTGGCCAATCACCTCAAAATCGAAGCAACCTGCCAACCGCCGTTGCAAGTCCTCGCTCGACAACGGGGGCGCACCACGGAACAATCGGTGGGTCGGCAGCACGATCAACCCGGGGTCGCCGCTCCCCACCAGAGTCATCGAAACGTATTGGGCCGGATGTTGGCTATCCAGTGACTGCTGCGCCTGCAATTCATCGCGGTAAGTGCACGCCGTCTCGTAACGGTGGTGGCCGTCGGCAACGTAGACGTCGCGCTCCGCCATCTGTTGGGCGACTTGCGCGATGACCGCCTCGTCCGTGACGCGCCAGAGCTTGTGCTGGACACCCAAATGATCCGTGGCGACGACCGGAGTGGGATCGTCGATCGCCGATTCCAACATGGACTGGACCTGATTTTCTTCGTCCACAAAAAAGCCGAAGATCTGGCTGAGATTTGTGGCCGTGGCCCGGGTCAGCTTGAGCCTGTCCTCTTTGACCTTCGCATGAGTTTCCTCGTGTGGATGGACTCCGCCTTGGCCGAACGGTTCCAAGCGAATCCGCGCCGTGAACCCTCGGCGCACGACCGGCACGCCGTCATGCCCAAAGACCTGGTGGTAGACGTAAATCGCCGGTGTCTTATCGACCGCCAGCAAACCTGTCCGCTTCCACTGCTCCAGCAGATCCGCGGCACGTTCGTACGGCGCCGCCGCACCATCCCCCTCTTCGGGGCGATTGAGGATCAACCGCACGATATTGTGAGGATGGCGGGCGTACAGTTCGGCTTGCAGCCGTTGATCGATGACGTCGTAGGGTGGCGCCACCACATCGGAGAGGTCGCCGACCTTCGTCAGATCGAACCGCAACCCGCGAAACGCTTGGACGTGGACCATACCGACTTGTCCGACTGATTAGAGCCGATCGAAAAACTCGCCGCCCCCCTCACCGTGCCCGTCTCCCCCGCTGCGGAGGAGAGGGCCAGGGGATGGGCTCTTAGTAGCGGTAGTACTCGGGCTTGAACGGGCCTTCGACGGGAACACCAATGTACTCGGCTTGTTCCGCAGATAATTTGGTCAGTTTGACCCCCAGATGCGCCAAGTGCAGTCGCGCCACCTCCTCGTCCAATTTCTTGGGGAGGACATGGACTCCCAATTCGTAATCGTCGGACTTGGTCCACAACGCAATCTGGGCCAGGACCTGGTTCGTGAACGAGGTGCTCATTACGAAGGAAGGATGCCCGGTTGCGCATCCCAGATTCACCAGTCGTCCCTCGGCCAACAGGATAATCGAATGGCCGTCACGGAACGTGAAGCGATCGACCTGGGGCTTGACTTCTTCGCGCGTCGCCTCGCCCCGTTGCACCGCTGCTAGCAAACCGGCGACGTCGACCTCTAGGTCGAAATGGCCGATATTGCAGACGATGGCGTCGTTTTTCATCTTCTTCATGTGCTCGAACATCACGATGTCGCGATTGCCCGTCGCGGTCACGAAGATATTGCCGATCGCGCAGGCTTCCTCCATCGTGGTGACCTCAAACCCCTCCATCGCGGCTTGCAACGCGTTGATCGGATCGACTTCCGTCACGATCACGCGGGCGCCGTAGGAACGCATCGAACGAGCGCTCCCCTTGCCGACGTCGCCGTAGCCGCACACGACCACGACCTTTCCGGCCACCATCACATCGGTGGCTCGCTTGATCCCGTCGGCCAGCGATTCGCGGCAGCCGTACAAATTGTCGAATTTGCTCTTCGTCACCGAGTCGTTCACGTTGATCGCAGGGACCTTGAGTTCCCCGCGCGCATGCATTTGGTACAGGCGATGGACCCCGGTCGTGGTCTCCTCCGATAGGCCGCGAATTTCCCCTAGCAATTCCGGGTACTTCTGGTGCACCATCGCGGTCAAGTCCCCGCCGTCATCGAGAATCATGTTGAGCGGTTTACCGTCGGGGAAATACAGGGTCTGTTCGATGCACCAATCGAACTCCTGGTTGTTCATCCCCTTCCAGGCGTACACGGGATATCCGGCCTGCGCGATCGCGGCGGCGGCATGGTCTTGCGTCGAAAAGATGTTGCAACTGCTCCAGGTGACCTGCGCACCCAACTCCGCGAGCGTCTCGATCAGCACGGCGGTTTGGATCGTCATGTGCAGGCAACCAGCGATTCGCGCCCCGGTCAGCGGCTTGGTCGCGCCGTATTTCTTGCGGAGTGCCATGAGTCCCGGCATTTCGTTTTGCGCCAGAATAATCTCACGTCGCCCCCAGTCGGCTAACGACATGTCTTTGACTTTGTGCGGTACGCGTGTGGCTTGAAGATTCGCCATGAGGTCCTTCCTTTCCCGATTCGAAGTGCAATGCTAGTTTCGTTCCAGTCAAACCAGATGGCGTTGTCCGCATGACATTTCGCCTGTGCGAGCCATTTGGTCCCGATCATGCAACCGACCGCTTGAGGTCAATGGAACACCGACCAGAGCGGCTAAGTTGAGCTCCGTCTACCGATGTCGATTCGGCAATCAGAGTTTCCCCCGGCTGTCAGAATTCCCGGACTCGGGACCCGCCAAGATAATTCGCTGCAAAATGGGGGAGCAGTCGAACGGTCGTATTATACGGGTGGCATCCGACCTGACAATCCCTATTTGTCCAACGCTCCGGCGGTCGCCAAGAACTCGGCCAATTCACGGGGATCCTCCCCCAGGATCTTTGTCCAGGTTTCTCGTGCGGCGGGGGGGCAGGCTTCTCCCAAATCACGAGCCAGCTTGCGCCGCGCTTCCTCCATCTGTTTACGGTAGCTTGCGAACGATTGTTCGAGGGCCGTTTGGAATCGCCGAGTTTCTTCGGGGGATAGTCCCAAATAGACGCCGGCCACGCGCGACCACGGCTCGTCGTGCAGTTGGCAGATCCGCAAGATGGCCTGAAAACGAACCGAAGCCAACAACTGGTCCAGCTGTTCGATCTGATGCGGCAACAGGCTCTGTTGGAACTCGTCCAAACCGTGCTCGGCAAGTTCTGCGACCTTCTGGTAGGCGTCGCGCGAGATCGCTTCGCGGATTTCGGGATCTCGCGTATCGGCCGCGGCTTGAACAGCCTCGCGGAGGATGCTCTCTGCCTCCTTGTTGCTCCGCCCGATGATCCTGCCTAACTCGCGGTGTTGTGCCGCGTCCAACTCCAACTTCGCCAAAAACCCCGCACTACCCGAGAGCTGCGAGGCGTCATTTCGGACCAACTTGGAGAGCAATTCGTTCAGTTGGCGCTGGATCAACAAGCGGAGCTGGTTATCGCTCATCGGTTCGTCGCGCGGCGACTCCGCCGGTTCTTGGACGACCCCGCCGGGGAACGGCGACGCAGCGACAGACGCTGCCGCCGGTAGAAAACGCGGAACCCCGTCGCTCGACCTATCGGGCGAACGAACTCCCCACACCACCTGCAGCAACAGTCCGCCGGCGAACGCAATCAAACACGGGATACTTTTCATCGATCGACTCGGGAAGCGGCGCTGCTCGTCGCCTGGACGTTGGAACCGATCCGGCAGCTGCCAGAATTTCGGCTGTAACATTATAATCCGTGGGATGTTGACGTTGCCGAAACACGACCCTGCCGAGATCGTTCTCTCGCCGGAACGACTCCCCTTGTTGATTACCGGCGCGACTGGAGTCGCCGGGTACAACGCGTTTGCGTATTTTCGTGCGAGATATGGGGATCAGGTGATCGGGCAACGCCCCAGGGTGACCTGGCGGATGCGCGGCCCGGGAATCGAAGCCGCTGATCTGGAAAACCCGGTCGATGTCCAACAGCTGTTTGCGCGGTATCCGTTCAAGTCCGTGTTGAGCTGTGGAGGGAGCTGCGCGTTGAAATCGTGCGAGCTGGACCCGGCGATGGCGCAACGGGTCAACGTGTTGGCGGTGCAGAATCTTCTGCAGGCCATCGGGCAGCACGATATCCGCCTGGTCCACTTGTCGATCGATTTGGTCTTTTCGGGCACCCGGGCGGGAGATTACTTGGAGACCGATTCCCCGGATCCCGTGACGGTCTATGGGGCGACGATGGTGACGGGGGAACGCCTGGTGAGCGCGGCCCGCCCCGATGCCTGTATTCTGAGGATTTCGCTACCGATGGGAGAGAGCTTCAACGGGCATGCCGGCGCGATCGATTGGATACAGTCCCGATTTCGCAAAGGATTTCCCGCGACGCTTTACTTCGATGAGGTCCGCACGCCGTCGTACGTCCAGTGCATGAACGAATTGTACGAGCGCGTCCTGGGCGGACGATGGAGCGGCCTTTTTCACGCTGGCGGACCGCGCAAACTGACGCTCTTTGAAATTGCGCAGATTGTCAATCGCGTGGGCGGCTATGATCCCCAGTTGCTGCGGGGCTGCCCGCGAATCCAGGCGGGAGCTATCCCGCCGAGAGCGGGAAATGTCACGCTGAGTTCCGCCAAACTGTGCGAGGCACTCGGTTACCCCCCTTTCCTGCAGTGGCCGCGATGTGATTCTTGGGTTCCCGACCACCGCCGTTGGCATTTTGAGCGGTCGCCCGATCGGGAATACAGCCCCCAGATGATTTCGGAAATCCTGTATCGCCGGTAGCCTTTGATTGCTCCACCGCGCCGCCCTAAGTAAAATATATTTCCGCCGAACCGAAGTCGAATCGCCGTCGACCGTCTACGCGACACGATGGGAACGGCGGCCGAATGGCTTCGATTTCCCTGTGGTACGATTTCAGGGAAAGGGGTAGAGTGATTGGCATCCCGGGCCGGTGCGATTTTCGGGACGGCGGTACACGGGAAGGCGGTATAAGGGACGGCGATTTTCAGGACGGCGTATCGGATGGAGCCTTTTCCAGCGGTTTAAACCCTCTCTGCGGCGCGGCCGATCGGAGAGCCAAGCTGGGCAGGCGATTCCCCCGGGCGGGAACCCAGTGAGGTTGAAATGCAACCGCAAGATTCTTGGAGCGTCGGGGTCGGACGATGGATGGGGATTCCAGTCCGCATTCATGTGGCGTCGTTGTTGTTCGTCGTGTTGATCGCGGCGATCGAATGGCGTGTGCTTTTCTTGCCCGACGACCCTTTTCAATCGACCTTGCGAAATGGCAGGTTCTTGCCGGGAACGTGGCTGGCGACGACGATCGCCGTGGCATTGACCGTATTGATTCACGAATTGGCCCATGCGTTTGCCGCGGTCAACTTGGGTGGTCGTGTGCGCCGTATCGTCCTTTCGCCGTGGGGCGGTCCCTCCGACTTCGATCTTCCGCATGGGACGGGGGCTCGGTTCGTCGTCTGGTTGGCCGGACCGTTCGTCAGCGGGATGTTGTTTCTGGTCTCGGCCACATTGTTGGTGAATCTGGATCTTGCCAAGGTTTCAGAACTTGTCGATCCCCTGCGTCCGATCCCTCTGTTCGATTCCAACGAAATCGGTTTCCTGCGGATTTTCGCCTGGGTGAATTTCCAAGTTTTCATCTTGAATTGTCTACCCGCCTATCCGTTTGATGGGAGCCGGCTGTTGCGGCTGGCGATTGTGGCGCGGGCGCGCCAGATCGCCGCCTATCGTTTGGAAACGGCGGTCATGGCGGGGGCGACGGTCATCGGCATCGCCCTGATCGTGCTGGCCTGGTTTAGTCGCAATTACAACCCGGGTCCGTTGCAGCCCACGTGGGCGCTGTTGGCGGGCGGCGGTATTGCGCTGATCTTCGCCTCGCGTTGTGAGTTCTTCCGTCGAATGGCGGAACACCAACGTTCCCATGTCACCCCCTTGCCCGCGTTGGACGCGATCGATGAATTGAACGCCTTTTACAGCGATGATTGCGAGTCGTTTGAATTCGAAGAGGACCACAGCGAATCGGTCTCGCAATGGTTGCGGCAGAAGCAAGAAGAACGGCACCTGGTCCAGCAGGAAATGGAATTGGAAGAGAATCGCCGAGTCGATTCGATTCTGGAGAAGCTGCACCGAGAGGGGCAGGATAGCCTTTCCGAGGAAGAGCGTTCCATCCTGCATCGCGCGAGCGATCGGTTGCGAAACCGCCGGCGCCAACCATCCAGCGAGAATACCTGACTCGTTCTCGGTCGACTCGCTCGCGACTCACACGATGCGCTATTGCACGCGCGGCCCGAGGGCAGCAACCTCTGAACGCTGCCGATTTGCTTCGAACAGGACGACCGCCGCCGTGACCGAGACGTTCAGACTATCGGCGACGCCTCGCATTGGAAGTCGGAACGAGATCAGGTCGTCTCCCCGCCAGGCGGGATGCAGACCCGCGGCTTCGTTCCCCAACACGACCGAGGTAGGGCGGCGAAAGTCGATGTCACTGTAACATCGTGTCGCGGTCGGATGCGCCGTGCAGATTTGAATCCCCTTGGCCCGCAGCCAATCGCGAAGCGTTGCAGGTTCGCCCGACACAATCGGCATGGTGAACACGCACCCCGTCGAAGCTCGAATCGCGTTGGGATGCAAGGCATCGACCAGCGGATCGGCCAGTAGGACCGCGTCCGCCCCCACCGCATCGGCCGTGCGCACGATGGCCCCGAGATTTCCAGGTTTCTCGAGGTGGTCGCAGACCACCACCAGGGGCGCGGTTCCCAATCTCAAATCGCCAAGCTCGCGGATCAACCTTCGCCCTACCGCCACCAAGCCTGCCGTTCCTTCCCCATACTGCAGGCTCTGCAAGAGAGCGGGCGGCAACGTCCAAACAGGAATGCCGCGGCTGGCCAGGCGTTCGCACAGCTCGCGTTCCGCCGCGTTGCACGATTCGGGGTGACAAAACCCCTCTTCGATGGGCCAGCCGGCCTCCAGTCCGCGGGCAATTTCCCTTTGGGCTTGAATCAGAAAACGCAACGATCGCTTCCTGCCTCGATTCCGCTGTAGGGAAAGTGCGGCCTTGTAGCGGGGATTTTGCGAACTGGAAATTGGCTTCATCGGACGAGTTTCAGGACCAAATCCAGGCGTCCGGCAAGTCTTGCTGCAATCGAAACACCCCCTCGGGCGAGACTCGGCTGCCGCGAATCACCAATCGCCGTAGCCGTCGTAGCCCTTTGAGTCGCACCAGGCCGGCATCGCTCATGGGAATCCCCTCGGCGTCCAATACTTCATAGTCGACCAGGTCGGCCCGGGCCAATAGTTGATGTTCACTGAGTTGTTCTCGCCGCAAATCGAGCACACGAAACGGCTTGCCACCGTGAAGAAAACGCCATCCGCTGGCCCGGCAGATCGCCAGGATCCCATTCCAGCCACCCCGTTGCCACCAACTGAGGCGGGCCGCTGGGCGGCGGGCGATTCGCCGGCTGGCATGAATCAGGGACAGGTACGCTAGCGCCAAGGCTCCGGCGAGCGACAACGAAACGACGACCCCCAATCCACCTCCTGCACACCCAGTCACAACCACCATGAAAAGCACCAACCCCACCAGCAAGTGAATCGCCGCCATCACCGCCGTCGAGTTCCCTTGCCAAACAAAACGCGCCAGCCACCGTTGAAATCCGGCGAGTTGGATCTTGTCCGGATCGATGGGCTGCTGGGAAGCCTGCAATGTCGCTTGATAGCCGCACTGTGTGCAGCGGCGGTTGGCCTCCAGGGTCCCGCCGCACTGTTTGCAGCGACGGGTTCCAGCGAACGACGAAAACGCCAGCGACGAATTCGCAGTCTCGTGTAACGGCGCCGTTTTTCGCCCGGTTTCGACCGCAATGTTGGCACGACCCGCCCTGCCAGGACCGTGCTCTCCCTCCATGTGGCCAACTGCCGCGGCGACCGCCGATTCGGAATTACCTGAATTCAAGGCGGCTTCCGCCCGGACGTCCGAGACCTGGGGGACTCGAATCCGTTGCCGGCACCCCGGGCATTCAACTTGGGTGCCTCCCTTGGCATCTTCCACTTGAATCCGCGTCAAGCAACGCTCGTATTGTTGCGTGGCCGGATCGTATCGCACAATTGTCGAACATGAAAACTGAATCGGCATTTCTCAAGCACTTCCAAGTCTTTGTAACATCGGCTCGATTCGTGCGAGCTGCTTTGCGAGCCTATCCCTAAATACCCGCCGACCCCCTCACCCTGTCCTCTCCCCGGCGGGGAAGAGGGTATTGGGATACGCTCTTATTGTAGCTGCCAGCAGGCGTCGACTTCTGTCACGGTGCCACAAAAAAAAGCCGGGCAGAGCCCGGCTTTTCGGCGGTCGAACGGGAGACCCTATGCTACCGCTGTTTTGGATCGGGCTGCCGATCTCCTGATTGTTTACCTGCTGGATCCTGACTGTTCGTGCGAATCGTGGGAAGGACTTCGCCCACGACCTGGACTTGAATCGGAAGGTCCTGCATATCAGTGACAATCGACAGTTGATCGGCCAGCTTGCCCTCGCCGTCGGGCGTGACCGTCAGTTCCACGACGTGCAATTTCTTGCGTTGATCGTCGACCTTAATTTTGATTCGATCGGAGTTGCTGGTCGCGCTGGTGATCACAAAATCTTCACCCGCTTTCAGCACCAGGCGTTTGGTGATCGTGCCGCCGGTTTCCAACTGTCCGACGTCGACCACCGATTGCGCCTCGATCAACGGCTTAAAGTAGCCATTCACCGAAATGGGAAACTGTTTTTGGTTGCGATCATTTGTGTGGACCACGATTTGACTGCTCAGATTGCCGGCCGACTGAGTCTCGTTCACTCGGACCTGCATCTGATAATCGATTCGGCCGTTCCTGCGGGCGAGCTCCTGCAAGTCGATGACGATATTGGGGTTCGAGCATTCCGCTTTGAGTATCTGCCATCCCGGGTCCCCGGCATATGCAATCTTCAGCGTGCATTCGGCGGTTTGGCCAGCCACACGGTTGAGGAAATCGGCATGCCCAGGGGTCACGACGATGTCCTGCCGGACAAACCCGTCGATGTCCAGATAAAGTTCCGTGTTTTGAGGGCGAGCGACGCTCAATGTGATCCGGGAATGACGTTGCCCAACAAACGCCAGGGTATTGAAGCGGACTTTGATTTGGCCCTTTTCGCCCGGCTTGACAACCGGGGTCAGAACTGTGGGCTCGGCGCATTTGCAACTCACACGTTGCCCACTGATCACGATGTCTTCTTTCAAAGGATTGGTGAACTCGAAGACATGCACTTGCTCCGAACCGCGGGCGACGTTGCCGAAATCATGCCGCGGTTGTGCAACTAAACTCGCCGCCCACTGCGGCTGGTAACTTTGTACGACGTTCCCGTACGATCGACCGGAAGACTGGCGGTATTGCCCCCAGCTCACGCCCGAAACCGTCAGCGTCAACGCCAACGCAATTCCCCATTTTTTCAACATCGCCGAATTCAACATCGCCGTATTCAACATCGTGTTCTGCCCCCCTGTCTGCCGAAACAACCCGAATGAAATTTTTTGAGCCCAACCCGACACTTGGTCGCAAGGATGAAAGTAGTTCAAGCGGAACAGGCGGCGACGCTCCGCTCGAGTGGTACCGATCCCTTTTGACGCCATTCCCAGGAGTTGCCCCTAATTCACGTTGTGAACCAATGGAATGTTCATGCAATTCCGGGAAATTCAGTCAAAAAATAGGCGATTCCGACGAGGTTGCGCGTTCGAAGTGATCACATCTTTCAAAATTCTATGCGATCGGCCGACAAAAAAGAGCTTAATCCAATTGGGTAATTGGAGAAAAGTTAAACGTTGATGTGTCGATTCCAACCTGTGCTGTCCGTAGGGGCACCCGCCAGGATGCTCCATCCGGCGCGACGCCGATGCCGTCGAAAGGAAGGTTGGATCGTTTTTGTTCGAAAGGCGGGGGCCCGCGTCGATTGCCACTGGACTTTTCCCTTAGAAATCGTCTGCCGCGAACGGTGGACGATAGGGCCGCGGGGGATGATAGGGCCGGGGGGGGATGATAGAGCCGCGGTGGACGATAGGGAAAACCGCCGAAACGGGCGACCCTGGGGGGAGCTCGACGAATTACCCGGCTAGGATTCGAACCTAGAATGACGGAACCAAAATCCGTAGTGTTACCGTTACACCACCGGGCAATCAAACCGGAGTGATTTTAGTCATTTCGCCGTTCGTTCACAACGGCATACGAGAGCTGTTCCAATTCCATTGCCAGATCCACGTCAATGACATGGGCGGACGGTGGGAGGTTCAGTTTGATCGGGGCAAAATTGAGGATTCCGGTGACGCCCGCGGCGACCAATCGTTCGGCGACTCCTTGGGCGGATGCGGAGGGAACCGCAACAATTCCGATATGAATGCCCGACCCCGCCAGCTCCGATTCCAAGCGTTCGAAGGAGCCGACGGTTAGGCCCCCCACCTGTTGTCCCACCACCTCGGGATCGATATCCAGTGCTTTAATGATGACAAATCCCTGGTTGGCGAAGCCTCGGTATCCGACCAATGCCTGCCCCAGGTTGCCACAGCCGACCAGGACGACCGGCCATTGTTGGTCGGTGGCTAGGATTCGCCGGATCTCGCCGATGAGTTGGGAGCAGCGATAGCCGACGCCAGGATGGCCAAACTGGCCGAAAAACGCAAAGTCTTTGCGGACTTGGGCGTCGGTCCAACCGAGTCGTCGAGCCAACTGGCTGGAACTGACGGTTTCGGTTCCCTGTGGCTCCAGGCTTTGTAGTTCCCGGAGATAGGCGCTAAGTCTCCGTACGACACTCTTGGGAATTCGCGTGCGCGAGCCGGAGGTCTTACTTTGTTCCAAGGGTGGCTGCACGTCTGGAGTAATACGGTCGAACTTGATCGCGGTGTGTCCAAATTCACAATTCACGGGGAACTGCGAGTAACCCCTTGCTCGAGCCAGCGAGCGGAGTTGAAAGGCACCTTAACGATACGAAATCTGGCTGGGATTGGAAAAGGGGTCGATCCTGCCTGTTCGGAGTGTTTTCGCCGACAGGACTGGTGCGACCAGACGTCGAGATCGGGAAAACCGGTGAAGTTTCCCTATAAATCCTGGCTGTGTGGGAAGGGGAGCTATATTTCCGTGCCTTGGGCCCAGGGAGTCCTCTCGATCGGGAAATCCAGCAAAGGTGACAAAGTCGAATCGACGTGAACTGTTTTCCCAGCTTTTGGAAAAAAATCAAACGTCGCAGACTTCGCAATTAAACACCCTTTGCTAATCAACCGATTTTCACGTCAAGCAGGAGGGCTGAAGCAGACAAGGACGGTTTGCCGTTCCTCGATCGCTTGAGTTGAAGCGTCCCGGTGCCCGCGGGCAAGGACCCACCTCGGCGAAGACCATTCTTCGGAATGGAGCAGGCATGGCGAGCGGTTCGCCAGACCAGATTCCGCCTCCAGTGGTTAGAACGTCAGATTTTGTTTGGGAGATATTGAAATGAAAGTGGTTCTGAATGTGCTGACAATGGCAGCGATTGCCTTGTCGGTCAGCACTGGCTGGGCCCAATGTTGTGGCGGGGCCAGCTACGACAGCCAAGGCGTTGTCGCGAACGACGCCTCGGGCGATGGATGTGGCTGTTCATACACAGTCATGCGAACACGCACTCGCGTTGTCTATGACCGACAGGAAGTCACTCGATACCGAAATTGCTACCGGACTGTGACCGAGCAAAAGGAAATTCCTTGCACTCGGACGGTTCGGGAGACGGTCTGTGAAACCAAAACGTACACGGTCCGTCGTCCTGTGAAGGAGACGTGCTACAAGACCGTGAACTACACCGTTCGTCGTCCGGTTCGGGAAACGACGTACAAGACGGTTACCTGCCGCAAGCCGGTCCGCGAAGTCTGCTATAAGACCGTGAATTACACGGTCCGCAAGCCGGTTCGCGAAACCTGCTACCGCACCGTGAATTACACGGTTCGTCGGCCG
This sequence comes from Pirellulaceae bacterium, assembly GCA_041740495.1. Lineage (GTDB taxonomy): Bacteria > Planctomycetota > Planctomycetia > Pirellulales > Pirellulaceae > JANMEB01. The sequence goes on along the minus strand of JBGSLW010000077.1, from coordinate 39,415 downwards.
GTGAAGGAAATGCAAACCAAGACGATTACGGTCAACAACTACCGCAAGGTTTCGGAAACGAAATACCGCACGGTGTCGAAGATCGTCCGCGTTCCTGAGACCTACACTCGGACCGTTACGGTTCGCGGTGGGCACTGGGACACCGTGACCGAAACGATTCCGGGCCGAACCGTGTACCAACGCGTCGGTGGCGGCAGCAATGATTGCTGCGACAACGGCAACGGTCGCGGTGGGTTGTTCGGACGATTCGGCGGTTTGCTGTCGCGGCTGGGCGCTTGCCACCGAGGTTGTGGCTGCGGCAATGGTTGTGGCAACGATTGCGGCTGTGGCGATGACTGCTGCGGTAACGGCTCGGCCGGTGACTGCGGCGATCCTTGCTGCCCGCAAACGGTGTGCTGCCAATTGCCCGAGCGAACGGTTTGCCGTCGCGTGTGGGTTCCGACCTGCGAAACCAAAGAAATCACCTGCACGCGGATGCGCTGCGAGCGCGTTTGCGAGCAAGTTCCCTACACTTGCTGCCGTACGGTGTGCGAGCCTTGCACCAAAGAAGTGCAATGCTGCGTGACTCGCTGGGTGTGCGAACAATGCACCAAGCAAGTTCCGTACTGCGTGACGCGGTGGGAATGCCAAACTTGCACGAAGCAAGTCCCGGTCTGCACGACCCGATGGGAATGCTACACGAAGCAAGTTCCGGTGTGCACCGTCCGTTGGGAATGCGAACAATGCTCCAAGCAAGTCCCGTATTGCGTGACTCGCTGGGTGTGTGAAGAGCGAACCTGCCAAGTGCCGCGCGTCGTCTGCCGTCAAGTTTGCGAGACGAAGACGGTCAACGTGTGCCGCCGGGTTTGCGAAAAGGTTCCGTACACCTGCACGGTCTGCGTGCCGCGAACGGTGTGCGAACAAGTTCCTGTGACGATCAACGTTGCTCCGAGCTGCGGTTGCTGCTGCGACAACGCTGGCTGTGGCGATGGCTGTGGCAACGGCTGTGGCGATAGCTGCGGGGACGCTTGTGGCGATCCGTGCTGCCGTCGTACCCCGATCCGTAACCTGTTTGGTCGGATCCGGGCCTGCCTGAGCCGGCTGCATGCTTGCCATGCTGGGTGCGGATGCGGCGATAATGGTTGTGATTCGGGATGCGATTCTGGTTGCGGTTGCAACTAGCCTTCCTGACTGACTAACCAGGACACGCGGTCTGGTCTGAACATCCGAAAGTGGCTCGATCGAAAGGTCGAGTCACTTTTTTTTTGTCGAATCACTTTTTCCTGTTGCGATCGACTGCCAGTTGCTGTTCGATCGCGGCGCACACCTGCGAGACCGAAATATCGCGGAGCGCGAGATTCTCAGCAGCGCGGCGAGCTCGAGCCGTCCCGGTCTGATGCCAGGCCTGCAACGCGCGATGCCCCGTTCCATAAGGACCCGATTCCTCGGGCAATGTCGGCCCAAAAAGAGCGACGCAAGGGCACCCGACCGCCGCCGCGATGTGCATCGGACCGCTGTCCGACCCAACGAACAATCGGGCCAGTGCCAGTAGCGCTGCCAATTCCGGAAGCGTCGTGGGCGGGGCCAACCGCGCCCCGGGGCCCCCCGCGGCCACGATCTGATCCGCCCATTGCCGCTCCTCCTCTCCGGCCCAGGTGACGACGACGGGCAACCGCCAGCTCTCGCCGCACTGCCGAGCCACGGAGGCAAAGCGGTCCATGACCCATCGCTTGGACGGCCAACTGGCGCCCGGATTGATCACGATAAAGGTGTCCCCCACCGCTTGTTCCGCCAGCCAACGTTGCATCGCCTGCGTGCAATTCGGGAGAGTTTGCAGGACCGGCGAGGCGCCTGCTGGCCGTAACCCGAGCCCTGCGAGCAACTCCAGCGAACGATCGACCAGATGCCGAGTTTGCGGGACGACGCGCACGTTATTCAGCCAGGGCGAGAGCTCCCGACCATACCGTCCGCCGAACCCCACCCGTCGCGGTGCTCCGCTGAGCCAGGCCAGTCCTGCGCTCTTGAGCAGGCTCTGCGGATCCAGGCAGGCATCGATTTGCAAATCACGCAGCCGCCGGCGGAGGGCGGGCAACGCGCGCGGTCGTCGCAGCCATCCGCGAGGAACAACTTCAAAATGATCGATGCCCGGTTGCGCTTCCAACAGCCGCCGGCCAGCCGGCTCGATCGCCCAAGCAATCCACGCATTCGGGACTTGTCGTCGGATCGACTCGACCAAGGGAAGTGTCAGTACGCAGTCGCCAAGATGGCTCAATCGCACGATCAATATTCGCATCGAGGCAATCCGCTGGCCGACCGGGCCTAGAATTCGATGCTGGGAAGCTCGGGAAGTCCATCCCAGCTACCTTCCGCCAACTCCTTGGTCGTGGGGACTCCATGTCGTTGGGCGGTGGATTCGTCGCGATCCACCATTTCTTGGAAGCGGAAGTTGCGGGGCCACGGCCTCCCCAACTCACGCAACATGCCCGCGACCTTTCCCGCATTTTCAAAGGCGGTCTCCATGAACGCCGAATCCGCCAGTACCGGATGCGCCTTCGCCTGATCCGACCAGTAACCCAACGCCTGTTCATAGCTGCGAATCGCACCGAGCTCGTTCATCGGCTGGCCCTCCTTGGTTCTGTCGGGCTGTTGGGTCTGGGCGTCCAGCGGCGAAAAATCGGCGTAAATCGACTCGCGCGATTTCTCCTCCGCATCGTACGTGAATTGGTGGGCCGTCAACGCCTCTTCCGACTGTTCGAGATTGTTGCGAATTTTCCAGAACGAGAAATTGGCCGTGTGCCGGTTGATATCGGTGGCGTTGAGAATCTCGGTGGCCCGCGATATCCGCAGCAACTGCTTGTCGGCTTCCGCCTTTTTCTCCGGCGGGATAGCGCCGTAAATGTATTCGTCGAGCCCGCGGGTCACGTCTTCCACCACCTTGCGCATGTTGCGAACTTCGACCAATTCGGACTCGCTCAACTGGTCGAGCGGGGTGCGTAACAGCCGGCGACTATTCTCCGGCACACCGGTCTTTTCATACCAGTCGTCGATGACCTTCTCGCGCATCCCCGCCGGCGCAAGGGCATCGAGCTCCTGGCGGGCACTGGCAAGTTCCAGCTCGGTCGACATCAGCCCGTCCAAGTTGTACGTGACGCCTCGTGGATTCCGAAGCGTCCGCTTGCCGAATTCCTCCCAGGCCCGGGCCGCGTTTTCCCACTTCACCTTGAAGATCTCTTCCGGAGGGAATTCCGCCTGCAACCCGGTCACGTGCAACCTGAGTTGCGTCGGAGGATACATGTAAAACAACAATTCGCCGATCTGTCGCTTCGCCTTTTCGCCGTCGATCCCCGCATCCACCATCGCCACCGAGCGCAGGTACCATTGGTAGGCCAGCAGCCAATTGTCTTTGCCATAATACTTGTCGTCGTACGAATTTCGATCGAAGTATCGATCGAGTTGATCGTGGTATTCGCTGTCATTCCGGAACAGCCGGCGATACTCCAGCTTCTCGTCGGCGGTGCCGATCTTGTGTCCCGTGAACCATCCCAATTGATCGGTGAAGCGATGGTTGAGACGGTTGTAGGCCATCCCTTCCGTCAACAGGTCCAATCCCTTCTTGACCCAGCGATAGCGTTCCTCATAGTCGTCGAATTCGACGGAGGTGTTGTAGGAGAGATTATGCGCCATGAACTCCCAGACCCGCGTAAAGTTCGGCTGGACCTTGATGAGCGTGTTGGCCGTCGCGGCCAGGCGATCCCAGTCCTTTTTCTCTTGCGCGTCGATGGAGCTCAGCCAGAGGCTGGTCGCCGCAATACTGCGAAACCCTAACGAAACCAGCTTCATCGTCTCGCTGGCCGGATCGACTTCGCCCAGCTTGGCTTGAGACAAGTCGTAGGCGATCCGCTGAGTTGCCAGGATCCCCCCGCTGTCGACTCGATTGTCTGCGGTCGCACGACTAGCCGGTCTCGCGATAATGGAGAGCGGAATCAACAAGGCCACGATCACCCCGATCAAGACAGCCTTGCGAGCAAACGACGAATTGCGGTTCATGCGGCAATCTCGCGAGTTTTCAGATTGAAATAGCCGATCACAAACAATCCTATACAGAAGGACAAGGCCAGGCAGGTCGCCACCATCAGCCGATCGCCGTCGATCCAATAGCCAAACCGCACAAAATTGGAAAAATCGAGCCGCGAAAAGTCGGGAACCAGGTACGTCAACGAATTGAGCGTGTTCAACAGGATATCGTCGCAGAACTCCATCGCATTGCGCATCGGGCCGGGATTGAACGGCGTTTGCATATTCATTTGCGTTATCACACGGATGAAGGATTCGATCGGCCCTCCCCCGTCCGCGTCCGGCAACAGCAACTTGCGGAGAAATTCCGCGTTGAAGCCGATCAAAATCACGATGATCACGGCAAACATCGTGACCGGAGTCGCCAGCGTGGTACTGAAGCAAACGCCGGCCGTGACGATAATCACCAGCTGCAGCCAGGTCCCCCAGAATCCGCGAAAGAAATTGGCCCAATACGGACGATCCGCCGCGCGGAAGTACAAGTCGGCCCGGCCCACGCCGATGTATTGGGCTCGCTCCTCGCACCGCAACACCACGCGCAATTTGCCGTTCCGCGCCAAGTCGTTGAACAGATCGGCCGGTTGGTTTTGGGCAACGACGTTGCCGCTTTCGTCCAGGACTCGGCAGACTTGAGTGCGGGGAATGGACAAATTCAAGACTTCGAACTCGATGGATTCAAAGCTGAACGGGTCGGTTTGGAGAATGTTCTCACCGCTCCCATCCGGGATGCTCTCGAAAGCCACCGACGCCAGGATCCGTTTGCCGATCACTCCTTTCCAGGAGCGGTACACCCCCAACGTCATTTCCAAGTCGACTCGTTCGGCATCGCCGAAGCGGGCTGCCGTGATTCCGGAAAAATCAAAGGTGGCCTTTGCCAACGACGCCCCGCCGGCGATGAAACCGCGGTAATTCCAAATGTCACCGACGTTGACCCCTTCGCCGACCTTCCCTTGCCGGTCGGTAAATGCCAGCGCGTCGGCATAGATGGGGACTCGGGCGCGGAAAAAGCCGATCGCCGGACCGATTTCGATCTCCGCGTCGGGACCGGGGTTGCGCACTCGAACTCGATGCGAGTGCCCCCCTTCGCTGTCGATGATCACGCGATAGTAGACCTTTTCCCCCGCTTCGGTCTGGACGTCCACCACGTTCTCTGCGGCGGTCGGCTCGGGGTCGCCGACCTTGATCACCTGTTTCAACAGTTGCAAGCGGTGGCGATGGCCGTGGTCCGTGGTCGTCCATGCGGTTTTGATCGTGTCTTCGTTGACACGTCTCCCGTCCGCGTCCAATCTCTGCACCGGATCAATATCGACAAACGCCTGCACGGTTTGCACGTCGCCCGCGATTCGATGCGTGTGCGACAAACTGCGCCACACAAACATCAAGCAGATCACGGCCATCAGTACCAGCATGACCGTGAGGAGCGTGGTGAAGCCAAGAATTCTGCCCAGGAGGATCTCCGTCGGTCGGACCGGCTTGGTGACCACCGTATGGATCGTCTTGTTGCGAATGTCCTCGGGCAGACTAAATGCACTCAACAGCATCCCCATCATCAGCAGCAACAGCTGGGTCCCCCAGCTGACGATACCGATGTAGGTCCGTTCGGGATGGTCGGCTCCGGTATCCAAAAACCAACCGCCGAACAGGAGCGCCAGGGCGAAGATCGCGGCGGCGGCCAGGACGATCTTCCGCCGAAACGCTTCTTTGATCGCCAATTGGGCGATCGCGAATACGCGCCGCGGCGAGGTATGCAGAAAATCGGGGACGGCTTTGAAAAGCGTCGACGCGGTGGAGTAGAAGGCTTCCACCGGCCCTTGGCGAAACGCCGCGACCAGGTAGCCCAGCAGAACGCCGATCACCAGGCAGCCCACGGCGATCAACAGAAACATCATCGCCGCGCCGTTGAACAAGTTGGCGCCGCCGCTCAGCCAATCCCAGAATTTGGTGAACTCTTTAATGACCATAACAGTGCGGTATCCAGACCTTCTGGGCGAACGCGACGCAGGAGACGACGGTGTTAATCACGGGGCTCGGACTCGGCGGCAATCGCGGCTCCGCGCCGGCCCGGACGTTCTTCGCTTTCGCGAACGATATTCAAGAACAACTCTTCCAAAGTCGTCTTCGGGTTTTCGATCGAGACTTGTTGGATGTGGTGCCGTGCCAGCACCTCCTGAATTTCGTGCAACGCCGCGGGGGGGAGATTTTTTGCTCGGATTTGCGTCTCACCGCTGACTTTCAACAACGCATCGACACGGCCCAATTCTTTCAAATCCCCTTTGTACAAAATAGCGATCCGGTCGCAGACATCTTGCACATCCGCCAGCAAGTGGCTGCTCATCACCACCGTTTTCCCTTGGGCCTTCAAGTCGAGGATCATGTCTTTCATTTCGCGCGTCCCCAGCGGGTCCAGGCCGGAGGTCGGTTCGTCCAACAGGATCAATTCGGGATCGTTGATCAGGGCCTGTGCCAAGCCGATCCGCCGCGTCATTCCTTTGGAATATTCCTTCAATTGACGGCGGCGGGCCCACGTCAAGCCGACTTTTTCGATCAACTGTTGCGTGCGCTCCTTGCGGACTTTGGCAGGCATGTCGAACAAGCGGCCGTAAAAATCCAAAGTCTCCTCGGCGGTCAGGAAGCGGTAAAGGTAAGATTCTTCCGGCAGGTAGCCGATCCGCTCGTTCTTGGTCACCTCGACCGCGTCTTTTCCAAAAACGAGGGCCCGGCCGCTGGTGGGAAACAACAGGCCCAACAACAACTTGATCGTGGTCGATTTTCCCGACCCGTTCGGGCCCAGCAAGCCAAAGACCTCCCCTTTGCGGACCTCTAAATCCAGTGCCTTCAGCGCGCGGACTTTGGGCCGTCCCCAAAAGTCGCGATACGTCTTACTGAGGTTCTGGGTTTCGATCACCACATCCGGGTTGTAATCCGGATTGGTTTCCAAGGACTTCTTGAATGCGCGGGCGGAACGCGGCTTACCGACCGAATCGGAGTCCGCTTGCGAAACGGAGGTGCTGTTCATAACTTCAAGCGAGTTGGGATACGACGCGCGGTAGCACGACCAAAACGCAGCCGGTTGGGACGCGACTGCATTCCAAAACTTCCGTATTCAGAAAATTCGGTCGCGGGCCTGACAGCCGCGACGGGGTGCGGGCGGATCAAGGGCGGGCGTCGCGCCGGAGACTGCGGAATCGATAAACTATAAGGTCCAGGTTCACTCGCTTCAAGTTGCCACGTGTACCGTGTTCGCCGATATCTTCCGGAGTGATCGGGGCAGTGAGCCCCGGGAACCGCCGGAGGCGAATTTCCCGAATGGCGGCGCGAGGCATTTTGCCCAAGTCCACTCCACCCCCACCCCCACCCCCACCCCTTTTGATTTTTTCTTCAGGTATTGCGTTGAACGCTCCCAGCGGCTTGTCGCGATTCACAGACACCGAGGCCTTTCTGTTCGGGCGATTCAACTTCGAACGGAGCGAGGTGCCGCGAGGAACCGGGCCGATATTCCGCTTGGAGACCATTCGCCGCCTGTTGCATGGGTTGGAGAATCCACACTTCGCTTATCCGGTATTGCACGTCGCGGGCACCAAGGGCAAGGGCTCCGTTGTCACCCTGACGGCGGCGATTCTCACCGCCGCCGGGTTTCGCGTTGGCGTTTACCGTTCGCCGCATTTGGAGTCGGTCCGCGAACGAATCTGCATCGCAGAGACTTGGATCGGGCCGGAAGCATTCACCAGGGTGATCGATCGGCTGCGTCCGGTGATCGCACATCTGGACCACCAGGCGACGCGCGATCCGCAACTGCACCCTCCGACGTTTTTCGAGATCCTGACTTCGGCGGCGATGGAGCACTTTCGCGAACAGCGCGTCGACGTGGCGGTGTTCGAAGTCGGAATGGGTGGTCGACTCGATTCGACCAACATCTGCCAACCGCTGTTGACGATGATCACGAACGTGGGGCTCGATCATCAACGGCAACTCGGCGCTACGAAGGCCAAGATCGCCGCCGAGAAGGCCGGGATTATCAAGCCCGGCGTCGCGTTGTTGAGCGGGGTCCGCGACGCCGCCGCCGCCCGCGTCGTGGCGGCGATCGCGCAAGCGAACAAGGCGCCGGTGTACTGGGCGGGTCGCGACTTCGGGAGCCGATTGGCGCCCTCGACCCGCCGTGCTGGTCTGGAATTCTCCGCCTGGGGGAAACAGCCGCGCCCCTACCAGTTCCGGAAATTGCATGTGGGGATGTATGGAGACCACCAGGTATCGAACGCCGCGATGGCGATCGCGGCTGCGCAGTGGCTGGTCGCTCAAGGTTGGACGATCGAGGAAGCAGCGATCCGCCGCGGTGTGCACGAGGCGCAAATCGACGGGCGTTTTCAGATTTTTCCTTCGACACCGCCGATCGTCGTCGACGTCGCCCATAACGCGATGTCGGCCCGCGTTTTCGCCGCCGCGTTGGAGGCGCGATTCCCCGAGTGCCAGCGGCGGGTATTGATTTTTTCTGCGAGCAAAGACAAACGCATCCAGCCGATGCTCCGCATATTGCTCCCGCACTTTCAAAGCGTCGTGGTGACGGCGATCCACGATCACCCTCGAGCCGCCGAGATGGCAGCGATGTCGGCGGCGGCTAGCCAGGCACACCGTGATTTGCAGCGGCAAGGGAAGGAGTGCCCCGCCCGAGTGGACATGGAGCCCGATCAAGCCAAGGCACTCGCGCGAGCCCTATCCCCTGAAATCGACTTGGTCGCGATTTGTGGGTCGGTCTTCTTGGCCGGGCAAATGCTACCTTTGGTGCGCCAGCTTACCGAGGGCGCGGCCTCCCACGGCCGCGACGCGACACTCGTTTCCCCTTGCTAGTCGCGGGATGAAGATTTCGTGAACATTCGCGGCAGGCCAGCGTATTAGCTATTGATCTGAGGCGTGAATCTGATATCCATGATAGAGCTGCACGCAGTTCAAGATCCGACTTGCAGAATCGCGCAATCCCACTTCCCTCTCCTCTCCCCTGTGGCGCGTTTCGAAGGAACAAGTCTCCAGAGAATTCTGGAAGACCCGCTGATTCCAGCGGCGCCATCGTTTGAGGCGCGCCGCTGAGATCGGCAGAGCGGGGGCGCCGCTGAGTCCAGGATGGCTCGAGACGGGCTTCACACACCATGCGACATAGTCACCCATGCGACACAGTCACCTAAGGAGTGCTCGGATGATCATCTCGAAACCAGGATCCAACTCGGCGCCGCGCGAGGTCGCGGCGGATGGAAGCGACTTCGAAGGCATCGAACTGGCGGCTGAGCCGTCGATCGCACAGGCGCTGGCCCGCTTGTACCAGGCCAGTTTTTTGGCTTCGGATTGCGGGCGTTCCACCGTGGATTTTGCAGTGAGCGTGGCGGAGTTGCGGCTGGCGGGAATCTCCTCCCCTGCCCTCCGATGGCTGGTGGAAAAACAACTGGCCGCCCATTGGATACTCCCGTCCAGCGACGCGACGTCTCGAGCCTTGCAGGAGGCCGCGGACCAGACCTGGTTGTCCGAGCAATCGTGGTTGTGCCTCAGCGAAACCGGCTTGCGATTGGCGGTCGGGCTGATCCAAGAGGGACGACTCCAGGATACGCCGCCGCACAATGGGGAAAGCGAAACGGCATCCCACATGTCGCGGATTCCGGTTTCGCATCCGCAGGGGGAGTGGCAGGTGGGTGGCGAGCAAACGCCCTCGTGGGATCCGGAACGGCACGAGTTGCGGTGCGGGCGGCTGCTGATCAAAAAATTCAAGTGGCGGGCGAGCAATCAGGAGCGGATCCTGGCGGTGTTTGAAGAGGAAGGGTGGCCGGCCCGGATCGACGATCCACTCCCGCCGCGCCCCGAAATCGATTCCAAACGCCGCCTCGGGGACACGATCAAGTGCCTGAATCGGAACCACTTGGTTCAGGTGCTCAAATTCATCGGCGACGGATCGGGACAAGGCGTGATCTGGGAATTCCAACCCGATTTGCCGAGAAAGTCCAAGTAGCGAACGGACGGCGGAATCGCGCTCAAAAAAAAGAACAGCGTTGGCCGGAGGCCAACGCTGTTCGTGTTGCGAGGATGCGGATGAGGCGGCGAAAGCGGAACCGCCGTTCCCGTTCACCACGTTGCGGCTCACGCCGCCGTTTCATTTTCCGTCGCGTTCGAGCGACCCTCCAGTTCTTGTCGCACGATCACGATTTCGGGAGGCGCTTGGATGCCCAAGCGAACCCGATCCGCCGAAAGCCGAACGATCGTCAACACGATCGAATCACCCAGTCGAATTTGTTGACTTTCCTTGCGGGAAAGAACAAGCATTGCATCGTACCTCCTGGTTTATATTCTGCGCCGTCACACGGCCATGGCTTCGAGAGCCGGGGCCGAAGACAGCGTCGTTTTTTGCACACGTTCACCCGTTGAACCGTAGAACAAAATCGAGTTATTCTCCATTTCCCAAACCGCCGTCAGTTTGACGCTGCGCGGACCGTGCAGACAAAACAAAATGCCACACGGTCGCTGGCGTCGCATCAACAGGCGTTCGGTTACCTTGAACACTCCTAACTCAAAATCATTCTGCCGGCACAACGTATTTGAAACAAACTTCCTGAGCGAACTCAGATCACCAATTTCAACACGATCTTGCTGCATTGTTGGGCAACTCTAAATCTCTCCAAGCTGCAGCGGCGTTTGCGCTTTGTTCAGTTGAAAAGCACCGATTCGATCCACGTTCGGTTCGAACGAGAGCATGCCATCTTCGGTCGATTGTTCCAGCGATCGCGCCGGATGAAGTCGTCGGGAGGCGGCCGGTTGCGAGCTTCCGAAACATCGTGTCGAGTCGGCATCCGGGAGGCACACCCGCCCTCCACGCCGTTCGACCGCCATGTCCTCTGCCCGCGTCCCTGCTCCGCGAATTCCCCGACTCAACCCGTGCGTCGCCTGTGCGGCAGTCGACTTCGAAGATCTAGCGATCGGTCGACCGACCAGATCGCCAGCCCTGCGGGCCACTCGTCCACTCCAGGTCTGTTCCGCGGCCAGTCGCGGTGACGTTCCTGGATGGCGAGTCGCGGCGAATGGTCTCGCCGTCAGCGCCTGCTCCCACAAACCACATTGGGTCAACATGTTTCGTATCGGCAAGGAATTCAGGCGGGTGCTAGGTAAAATAGAGGGGCTCGGCAAAATAAACGGGCCGATTCCGGCCGCTCGCCCGCGCAAGCTGAATGATTGGCAAAACGCAAAATTTGCCGGACCGATTGGGATTTCCTGTCCCTTCTTGCTTGCCATCGCCAAATATTTTTGGCAATCCGCCTACTCCATGATTGCGGAATCAAAATCTGCCGCTATCCATCCGCGGTAGCATGCGGACGGGAAGAATCGACGCCACAGTTTGATTGGTAAGGAAAACGTCCCGGCGATTGCTGGAATTCCTCCCGACAAACGCCTCCGCAGCGTACTCCTTGTGCAGACGGCCAGCCCGCCTTGAACCATCAAATTCCGATGAATTCGCCGTCAAAAAAAATTGACATTCGCCTGCGCGTCTGGATAATACCCTATCCGGAATCATGAAAAGGTCTTCATCTGCATGCGACCTTTCCACGGACCCTGCGGCTTGGACTTTCGAGTCCCGAGGTTGCAGGTCATTCCGAACCGGAAAATCGAGGAATGCCGCTCAAGTCGCGCGGGCGAACTTGGCGATCTCGGCTAACTCCATTTTAACCTGTTTTGAGTCGCATTTGTGATTTCGAATCACCGCATTACACGTAGCGACCGATCGCGGTTGAGCGGCAAATCCCAAGTTCCGACTCATCGAAAAGGCACCACCACCATGTCGACCAAGAAGAAGAATTACAACGTGTTCGAGGCCATTCTCAAGTTTGGCCACGATGAGGATTTCGTGCCGGAAGGGCGCGAAGATTTCCAGCCGACCAACGCCCCCGCTGGTTCGGCTGAGAAGATCGAAGAATTGCGACGCCGAGTCGAACTCGGGATGCCGTTGTGGCACGTCGATGACCGCAAGGACTATTCGGGTTTGACCGGCGCGGTTCGACCCCGCGAGTAATCCTCCCGCATGCCCGATTCGAACCGGCGACGCGAACTGACGACGTGATCGGGGCGATTCGACGCGGGAATTCGACGCGGCGATCAAGCGCGGGCCGCCGTGAAAACCGACGGCGACCTGATCCCAAGCCAGCTTCCGATCGCATTTTTTTTCGGATAGCATCACAGCGGCGATTTTCGCCGCTTTTTTTGTCGATCAAGGTCCGCTTTCGCAACGGGATGGTCATGAGCAGCAGAATTCAAACACGGGACAACGTCGCCGCCATTTTGCATCGCGCCTTGGACGCTGGGCAGGGCCTGTTGCGATTGACGCCAACCTGGGTCCCCCGAAGTTTCCTGCACCCCGGTCGCCGGATCCGCTTGCATCCCGACGACTATTACGCGTTGGGCGCCGATCGAGGAGGGATCGACGAACGCTGGTTTGCCAGCACCACCGAGGCGGCGAACGAAAACCGCCAATGGCACGAGGGCCTGAGCTTTTGCCGATTTGAAGGGGAAGACTTCCTCTTGCGCGACGCGGTGGCCGAAGCGGGGCCCCTCCTGATCGGCGCCAGTATGTGGGCCCACTACGCTCGCTGGCCCGTTTACAGCAAGTTCTTCGACAACCTGGGGCCGATCCCCCACCACATGCACCAGGATTTCCAGCACGCCGCCCTGACCGGGCAGGAAGGGAAGCCGGAGAGCTATTATTTTCCACCGCAGTACAACAACTGCGACAACCACTTCCCTTATACGTTCATGGGTTTGGAACCGGGGACGACGACAGCCGACGTGCGGCGATGTCTGGAGCGATGGAATAGCGGTGACAACGGCATCTTGGACTTATCCAAGGCTTATCGTCTACAGCGAGGCACCGGTTGGCTCATCCCGCCGGGCGTCCTGCACGCTCCCGGCTCGCTCTGTACGTACGAGCCTCAATGGGGGAGCGACGTTTTCGGGATGTTCCAAAATATCGTGGAAGGGAGATATGTCCCCTGGTCCCTCCTTACCAAAGACGTCCCGCCCGACCGCCATCACGATTTGGACTTTATCATTGGGCAGTTGGATTGGGAAAAGAATGTCGATCCCAATTTCAAAGACAACAACTACCTGGAACCCATCGTGGCGGAGACGGGCGACGGCTGGACCGATCGCTGGGTGGTCTACGGACACTGCAACGGACGTCAGTTGTTTAGCGCTCGCGAGTTGACCGTGGAGCCGGGGGCGACTTGCACGTTGGTGGATCCCGGAGCCAGCGGCTGGCTGACCGTCCAAGGAACCGGCCGATTGGGTCCGCTGGATGTTCAGACTCCGGTGTTGATACGCTTTGGCGAGATGACGCAAGACGAGCTCTTCATTTCCTACGAAGCGGCCCGACGCGGCGTGACGGTGACCAACACCGGGTGCGATGCGTTCGTCGGATTGCGTTACTTCGGACCCGACACATTCCCCAGCTTGCCCGATGTCGGCGCTCATCGTCTGACCCGCAATTATTAGCGGCCTGTCGAAAAACCAACCTGTGTTTTCACCGCGATAGTCACAAAAAACACCGCGATAGTCATAAAAAACACCGCGATAGCCACAAAAAACACCGCGATAGCCATAAAAAAACGGTGGAGAAACTCCACCGTTTACCTTGCTGCTTGACACCTGTGCCGCCGCAAATCTATTTGTCGAGCGGCGTCAGAGTGAACTTGGATTTCGACTTCGTCTTCACGTCCATTTGCATCCCGCCCTGATCGATGCTCATCACCAAGTCTTGGTTGATCGTCGCGGAGTCGAGCCGTCCCGCGGTGTTATCGAACAGGAATTCGCCGGTGCTGTCCTGCGATTTCAGCTCGATCGTCACCGGGGCATTTTCGTCGGGGACCATCGTGATCTCGTGTTTCGACGAGATCTTTTGACACTCGTTCCCCGCTGCGGACTTTTCCGTTCCCGCCAGCGTAAATGCGGACTTGGTACTCATCTTGACACCGCCGGAGCTCTGTTCGAAGGTCCCGTCCCAGGTGTCGCCTGGAGTCAGGGCGTTCTCCGGAAAGACAAGACCGTTGGCGGATAACAGTTGGCGGAACGAGTCCTTGGTGACGAACTGGCCAGCCATTTGGTTCTGTTCGACGGCCGCCAGCTTGTCGGCATCGATGTCGACTTTGAGCGACTCACCTCGATCGTTGATGGTCTGCTTGACGTTCAAACCGATCAACGGCTTAAACCCATCGGCGATCATCGCGGTTTGTGCATCGGGTTCTTCTTCGCTGGCGGAATCGTATTCCATTTGCAAAAACGGCGAATCCATCTTGAACTTGATGCTCTCGATTCGCTGCGTCACGTCAAATTCATGCTCGCGCGCCGCGTCGACGGTCATCGACATCCGCATCGTAAAGTCGGATTGGATCGTCTGCGGCCCCCCCAGATCCAGTTCCTGGGTCGCGGATTGGGTCATTTCGATTTCGTACTTGTCGCCCGCCTTCAACTTCCAACGCAACAAGTCGGCCGACTGTGCTTGCAACGTGCCGCTGCCGATGGCGAGAAGCAGGGTGAACGCCGTTACGATCATACGCAAGGGATAGCTCATACTGATTTCCTGTGAGGTTGTATCTGGGGTAGACAGCCCAAGCCAAAGTCTACGCGTCGGCCGGGACCGTTGTAAAGTGCCGGAAGAATCGAACCACCTCTTCCTTACCCGGCAATTCACCCACGTGTTTCCGACTTCACGTCGGCGATCAGGCCCAGAAACTGTTTGAGCGACCCGAGCCGATCGTCCGGCTTGATCTTCAAGCAGCGGTCGATCGCCCGCGCCATTTTCTCATTGAGATCCGGGCGGTACGTGAGGACGCTGGTCGCCTCGCGGCTGTCGTGGGCCAGCGCCCCGACACCGCTGAGGTCCGTTGTGCCCCAGGGATGTTCGTTGGTTAACATCCGGTAGACCGTCACGCCGAACGCGAAAATGTCGACTCGCACATCGGTCGCCCGCCGGCGCACGATTTCCGGGGCCATATATTGGGGAGTCCCGGTTCGGTTTCCGGGCTGCCGAAACGGAGGGGTATCGGGGACCGACAGGCCAAAATCGATCAACTTGATCGTCTCGACCGCTTCATCACAGATGAAATTCCGGGGGCAGATATCCCGGTGGATATACCCGGCTTCGTGGACCGCTTGGACGCCTAGCGCCATCTGCCGGATCAAACTTAGGCGGTTGCGGAGGAACTGCGGATCCTGGGCGCGAATCAGACTTCCCAGGCTGGGGCCCTGGATGTACTCCATCAGGATGAATTCTTCGTTGTTGGTCGTCAGGCCGTACTCGTAGGTTTCGACCACATTGAGGTGTTTTATCTGGGTCGCGATTTCACCTTCTTCCGGCTTGTGTAGCCCTTTGAAGCGGGCCTTGAACGTCGCGCTGGTTTCGGGATCGAGCAATTTCAACCCGAGCAATTTACCGGTGCCGATTTCGCGGGCCACGCGAAACGTCGACATCGTTCCGGTGAACGCCTGCTTCTGCAATTGGAATCGCTTCGAGACATCCAACTTGGCGGGCGCCCGTCGTGTCAAAGCCTTTTTGAAGCGATCCAAGATTCCCATTGGGCAGCTCAGGTGGTTTCCCCGCGTGGTCTGTCGGCGTCAGGGGGGCCGTCGCTCCAGCGGAATTTGCAGCGGATTTCGTCACTTTCCACAATAATCGATCGTGCGAGCGATTTCTGTTTTTAGGCGGGAGCGCGGTACAATCCGGTCCACGAAACCGTGTTTCAGCAAAAATTCGCTCGTTTGAAAGCCATCGGGCAGCTCGATTCGGATCGTGGCTTTGATCGTTCGCGGACCGGCAAACCCAATGAGGGCTTTGGGTTCGGCGAAAACAAAGTCGCCCAAGGAGGCAAAACTCGCTGCCACCCCCCCCATCGTAGGGTTGGTTAAAACCGAGATAAACAATCCGCCCGCCTGATCATACCTGGCCAACGCCGCCGAGACCTTGGCCATTTGCATGAGCGATAGAATTCCCTCGTGCATCCGGGCGCCACCGCCAGAACCGCTGATAATGATCAGCGGCAGGCGTTCCTCCGTGGCCCGCTCGACCAAACGAGTCAATCGCTCGCCGACGACGGACCCCATGCTTCCCATGATGAACTGGGAATCGGTGACACCGAAGGCGACCCGCCGCGCGCGAATCATTCCGGTTCCGGTCACCGCCGCATCGCTCAGGCCCGATTTGCGCTGCTCGTCGACCAGGCGATCTTTGTACGGCTTCGAATCGACGAACTCCAACGGGTCGGTCGGGAACAGGTTTTCGTCCCACGGTTCAAACGTCCCTTCGTCCAGGACCTGTTCAATCCGTTGGGTCGCGGAGACGTAGAAGTGATAATCGCATTCCGGGCAGACGCCGTATCGTTTGTCCGCCTCCTTGCGAAAAATCGCAACTTTGCAACTGGGGCAGCGCAGCCACTTGTCCCGCGGAAATTCGCGCCGCCGCCCCCGCTCTGTCCCTTTTTCGTCGGTCGACATATCCGCTGGGTTCATGAAGACTGAGTTAACGAATGCGCCGCCGGCTGGTTTTTTGTCAGAGCCAATCCCCTCGCCCGCTCCCCGTCGCGAGGGCGCGGACAGGGTGGGCAGGTCGACGGGTATGGAGATAGCCTCTTATTCTAAGAAGAAGGCGTTACGGTTCGCAATGCACACAATCCCAGCCGCTCGAGCGCCGCTCGACATTCCAGAAATCTTCGTGCGGGGCCAGGCTCAGTCGGGAGCGAAGAATCGTCGTCAAGGGCTCGCAAGCCACCACCGCCACGATCGCGGCCCGATGTTTTTGTTGCACACGACGCAAAAAGGTGTCCCCACGGGACCGGGCGGACTCCATCGTCTCACCTCCCGGGGGAGAAACCGTCTCGGGGTGTTCACCCCATTGTCGGTAGATCTTAGGCTGCGTCAGCCGCAGCTCGTCGAACCGCTTCCCCTGCCACAAACCGTGGTTCAAGTTCCGCAAGTCCTCGTCGACACGGACTCGCACATGGCAAGCGGCCGCCAGTGCTTCCGCAGTTTGGATGGCCGCGGTACAGGGTGATGCGTAGATTGCCGCAAACGGAACCTCGCGCATGCGAGCCACCAGGGCCGCGACTTCCTGTTGGCCTCGCGGGGTAAGCGGTACATCCAGGTCCCCTTTGATGCATTCTAATTCATCCAGCACCGTTGCGCCGGGACGAATAAATACCAGATCGACGCCCGACTTGGGCCGCGCCGTGGGACACTCGGGCGAGAAAGGACGCTGGGGAATAACAGCCACGTTCATGGGGTTTGGTAATTTTCTCCTGATCATTGCAAATGGGAAACGGCGGACCCGGCGGGGCGATAGGAATCAACGAGTCTTGGGGGGCGTTGCCAGCTGCGACCTGGCCCCAGGCGCCGCTGCCCGCCGACCTGCCGCAATTTCCGCCCGCAGCTCTTCATGAGCTTGGGCATAGTCCTCTTCGCCGAAAATTGCCGAACCGACCACCAGGCCGTTCGCTCCGGCCGCACAACAGCTGCGGATCGTGCCTCGGTTGATTCCCCCGTCGACCTCGATCCACAAGTCGTCGCGAAGCCGGCGCAGCTCGTCAATCTTGCCGAGCGGACCGGGCTGGAAGGCTTGCCCGCCAAATCCGGCCTGCACCGTCATGAGCAGCACAAAATCGACGTCGCCCAAAACGTCGGCCACAATTTGCACCGGGGTTTGCGGATTCAGCGCGACGCCTACGCCTGCCCCCGATTCACGGACGGACTGGACCGCCGAACCCAAATCGTCCACCGCCTCGGCGTGAAACGAAATCAGATCCGCGCCGGCCTGGCGGAATGCCGCGAAATACTGCTGCGGATTGACCATCATCAGGTGGACATCCAACGGCAACGTGGTCAGGGCGCGAAACGCCCGGACGATCGTCAATCCGTAGGAAAAATTGGGAACAAAGACGCCGTCCATCACGTCGAGATGGAGCCCCGCAAAGCCCGCGCGTTCCAATGTGCGAACTTCGCGTTCTAAATTGCCAAAGTCGCACAACAACATCGAGGGTAGCACCACGGGTTGCTGCGCGAGATCGAGAAGAGGGTGCGAAGCGGGCATCGATTCCTGAACAGACACTGAATCCACAACCTAAATGGCGGTGTGCGAATTCCAGAAATTTTAACTGCAGCCACCCCCTCGTCCAGAATCGCCGGCTCCGAATTCCGACCCAAGCACAAAAACGCGGCCAGAACCGCCACAAACATTTTTTTTTCGAGTCTCGCCTGGCCGCATTCGAGATCCCCCGAACGGAGGACTTGACAAACCCCCCTGTCGATCCCCAACTTTGTCCGAGCACTTCCCGGCGGCGTACCGATTGCGGCGCGTTGCCTTCGTCGCGATCCGCGAAAACTCTCAGAGGTCGTCGGGCGGTGCCGGCGGATTTGAACCAGGGCGGTGGTAGAATTTCGACAGATCGATCCCCTGCTCTCGCTGCTCATCTTCCAAGAGCTTGACTCGCACTTCCAGCCGTTCCAACACCCGCTGCATTTTGAGGAGGGTTTCCCGGGCGTCGTCGCGGGGTGCCGGGCGCGGGACCGCCGGATATTTCAACTGCCGCTGCAACGCCGCGAAAAAATACAAAGGCTCGGCCTTGCGATTGGCCAATGCGATCCGCCCCTCCTTCTCGCCGAACAAAATCGCCGCCGGAATTTCGGTTGGTTCGATGTCTGCCGCCTCTCCCCCCGCCGCGGCCTGTAAAGTCTGTAGGTAATATTGGCTATGGACGTAAACCAGGTCGACCAGGTCGACGATTCCCAATTTGTGGCGGACGTCGAGAATCCACCGCGCCCACGTCGGATCGTAAATCGGGTCCAAGGACATCGCCGCCAAACCGCGATCGTAGTTCAGACGGTTTCGGCACAGAACCTCGAATTGAAAAAAGAACATCCCTGCCGGCAGCAACTGGTTCGCTCGGCAATCGGCCTCGTGCTGCAGGATGGTGAACGCGGCCATCGAATCGAACCGGCCTCGTTCATTTTCCGCTTCCTCGATCAGATAGGCTTGGAACGGGGCGAAATAATGGCTCAACCGCCGCATCGCCGTCGAGATCGCACCGGCGTGATTGAGCTCATCCGAGATGAACGCGATCGCCTTCGGCAAATTCGTCGTCGCCAGGACTTCGGCCCGCAGATTCTTGAGCAAACTCTGGATGGGCTCGTTCCGCTGCATCCGTTCCGCCAACGCACGGAACAAATAGGATTGCTCGACGTACTCTTCTACAGGCAAAATCGGCATGATCTTTCGCTCGGCCCCGTCCCAACGCCCTATTCCCAACCCCAATGCATCCAGGTCGAGAGCCACGGATGCCACCAAGGATTCGACCAGGCGAGCGCAGCCGAAAAAACCGAAATCCCCAAGAGTAAACTGGTCACCAGCCGCCCTGTGCGTCGCAGAGCGATCGAGTCCAACAGCGGGACCATCCACATCAACCACAGGGGGTAGAGCCAAAATACCCAGCGCAACCCGCTAGTCCGCCCCCCATAGTTCCGGTCGATCGCCGGTCGCGTGACATAAAAGGCGAACACGACCAGCGTCAGCGCGATGCTGCCGACCGCGATCAGGCGGATCCCGTAGCGAGGCGAACTTGCGAGCAGAACAACTCCCCCGAGACTCAACAGGAATATTGGTGTCAACGATAGGACTCCGTGGTGTCCCACCGTCATGTGCAAGACATATAGCCGTTGGTCCAACTCCCCGCGATCGATTTTGGAAATGTTGTCGTTGCTGCTGAGCCAATAACTTCCTTCGAAGTCGTACCAGTTGGCCCACAAGCGAATCTGGTAGCTGCGGCTTTCCGTGTCGCGAGTAATCACCCATTGATCGGGACGGTCGCGATTGACGATCCACCGCTGCCGCTGGTTTTGTTCGACATCGATCCCGTCTCCCGGCGCCACCGGCGCGTCCTCGATTATCTGGGAACCCAAGGTCGCCCGCTCCCTTTGGGCTGCGGCCACCAGTGCCTTGGGCAACACCCCACGATTCAGTTCGTCCGCGAAATCCCCGTCGATCGTCGCCACAACGCGACCGTCGCCCCGGAAGTCGTACGCCGGTTTCCACGTCCCGTGGGCCACGTAGTTGCTGTAGAAGAACGCTGCCGCGATGGTCGCCGCCGCCGGGAGGGCGCCCACGCCCCACTTCCATGGAGAACGCAAGCAGCTGATCCCCAGGCACATCGCCAGCCAACCGGTCGCCGGCAGCTCCAACGTTGCGGCAGCCGCGGCGCTGCCACCCATGAGGGCGAACGCCCAGACGTTTCCCCCTTGCTGCCAGATCTGAATCAGCAGCCAACACGATAACGCCACCAGGACCGCGGCGGGCAAGTGGTTGTTCAGCGTGACAGCAAAAGTCGTGAGACTCGTTCCGAAGGCGGCGGCGGCCGCCAAATACAACGTCGTCATCGAATTCGCACCTAGGGATTCGGAAATCCTCCCCACCAGCCAGACGAAGATCCCCAAGGCCGTGGCGTTGTTCAGAATCAAGAGCCAGCGCGCCAGGAGGAAATTATCTTCCTCCAGATCCGCACCGGTCCCTTGCCTCAGCAACCAATATTGACCGGCCAAAAATGTCGGCCACAACGGCGGCTTGCTCGAATAAAAATGCATGTGGCCATCGGAGCCGGCGTGGTAGACCTTGTCGATAGTGTCCCATCGTTCACCGCCGCTCCCCTGAATGACCGCGTCGATCGCGTACGTCCGATACTCCACCAGCGAGCGAATCGTGCACCACCGGCTCCGGTCGTTGGCGCTCAGAAAAGGACCGCTCCGATTCGGATCGGGAGATTCGAGCGTCCAGATTCGAGCAGCCGTCAACGCCACGGCGGTGATTGTCAACAACCAGACACCCCACCGGCTGCTCACATTCACCACCAGACCGGCCGGGGCCGGAAGCGGTTGTACGTTCCTCACGTTGGTCGCCACGAGCCTTACTCCTTCTCAACCAAGGGATGGGGGAGGTCGATCTGGGGCGCCGACGGCACGGCGGGGCGGTCCCACCGTGGCGCGGATCGAGTACTCCGGGGAGGTATCCGTCCGGTGCGCTACGATCAAGGCCGCCAGGAAGGCGATCGCGATCAACTGGGTACCCACCAGCAACGTCGCGACCGAATAGAAAAGCAATGGCCGCTCGTGCAACGGCGCCCAATCGCCAAAGTAGTTCATCCGCAGCCACCAGTAGACCGCCAGGTAGGTCAGCCCCGCCAATCCGATCAGAACCGTCGCCAACCCAAGCGAACCGATCACATGTTGAGGCTTGCGGCGATGGCTGGTCAGAAAGCGGATCGTCATCAAGTCCAGCGTGCCGGTCAAGTAACGCGACCACCCGTACTTGGATTTTCCGTGTCGGCGGGGTCGATGTTCGACCGGGACTTCGGCGACGGCCCATCCCCTGGCGGCCGCCAGCGCCGGTATGAAACGGTGCCAATCGCCGTACAAGGGTGCATGGTCCAGAGCTTCTCGGCGGAACAACTTGAGTCCACAGTTGTGGTCGTGCAGTCGCAGCCCGGTCAGTCGGTTGACCAATGCGTTGAATATTTTCGAAGATATTCTACGAAAAATTGGATCGTGCCGGACGCGTTTCCAACCGCTCACGACATCGGAGCCCTCCTGGGTCGTAGCGATCAGCTTGGGGATCTCCCCAAAATTGTCTTGTAAATCGGCGTCGATCGTGGCGATCCAGGGGTGGCGGGCCCGCGCCAATCCCGCGGCCAAAGCAGCCGACTTCCCGAAATTGCGGCGGAACCGTAGACCGACCACCCGCGGATCGCTCGCCGCCAGCCGTTCAATCACGGCCCAAGACTGGTCGCTGGACCCATCGTCGACGAAGATCAACTCCAGTTCCAATTGGGCTGCGGCGCCTGCCTGCGAGATCTCGCGATGCAATGCCTCGAGACTCGCGCATTCATTCAACACCGGAATGATCACCGAGATCTGCATCCGCCCTCCACGTGCCGCCGCCAGGAAACCGCCTTCATTATAGCTGCCAACAACAACTCCGTCCCCATCCATACCAGGCGGGCCAATACCGCGGCGCCCAAAGCGACCGGCGCACCGAACGGCCCTGCCAACAATGGCATGATCACCAGCTCGCGAACGCCCAACCCGCCTGGAATCAGGGAGGCAAAGCCCAACACGACCGACAGTCCAGCGCACGCCATCATCAAGGGAAAATCGGCCGCCCGCACCGGCGCCTCGGGAAACGCAGCGACCACCCACCAGAGGCTCGCACCGACCAACATCCACCCGAGAGCCAACAGCAGCCATCCGCCGAACAGGAACCGCCACGTCAACCCGTTGACGGGCAGCTCGGCCTCCCGCGGATCAGGGGGGCGAAGCCATCCCAACACGCGGCGAAGGCACGGGGGTGACACCGCGACGATAGAGAACAGGGCGACGAGTCCACCGGCCATCACTATCCAAGTCGTTGCCCGACCTATCGCCGACAACGCCAGGCAACCGACCGCTGCCCCGACCGCCATCCAAGTCAGTGTCTCGACGAATACGCTCACGACCGCTAGTTGGGTATTGACCCCGGGTGCTCTGATCGCCGCGACTCTCAAGACGATCACCATCGCCTTTCCTGGCAAGTACTTTCCCAGTTGGCTGAGGAAAAAAGCGGAGTAGGCGCGGCCCGCCGCCACCTGAAGACCTAACCGCGCTAAAACGCCGTGCCAAAACGCGGCAGCGGTCAACATCCCCAACCCGTAACAAGCCGCCGCCACCAGCAGTCTGTGCCAGCGAATTTCGCCGAGTCGAATCGAGCTCGCGGATAGTTCCGACCAACTCCCCCGCACCATCCACACCAGTCCGACCACGACCAATCCCGTCACGATGTATTTGAGCGGCCCTTTCCAGCGACGGATCCTCGAACCAATCGAAGCACTCATGATGCACCTTCCCTTCGCCAACCGCGACAGCCTGTCCACCCTAGCGGCCGCTGGACCACGGCCGAATATCGAATTTTCGCTATTTACCCCGCTTATCCATATGGACTACGATGTGTAGGAAACCCAAGTAATCTAGCGAAATTTGCTGCGAAGGAGATGGACCTGTGAGATGCTTGGCAATGTGTTTGCTCATCGCAATACCCCTTGTGGCAATTCCCAATCGAGCCGGCGCGCAGCAGGCGCCGCCCAACGACGGCAATGTCTTTGTGCTGACGATTGACGACGCGATGATCGATGCGCTCAAACGTGGGATGTCGTTGGAGAGTCAGGTCCCCGAGGACGCTCGCGGCAAATTCAAGACGATTCGCATCCAGTACAAGCCCGCTGCGAATCAGGCGGCCCCGGAGAATTCAATTCTGCGAAATAGCGAGACGACGCAGAACTCGTCAGCAAATCCCTCCGGCACGGTGGCCGGCGGCGCCAATCCGCCTCCACTGGCAACCCCCAGTTCTGGAGCTTGGGGCAATTTGCCGGCTGGTACGAACCCCACGAATCCGACAACGCCGCTCAACCTGGGATTGCCGCCGAATGCAGGGCAGACTCAATCGCCGACGAACTCGCAAACGAACTTGACGACTCCTCCGCTTCGCCTGGACCAGTGGAACCGAGAGCTCGCGTCAAACCAACCCGCCGGCGATGCGAAATCGAGTCCGATCACCGTCCCCACGAATTCTTCCTGGTTTGGGCCTTGGCGCGATCCATCCACGCAATCGGTCAACGCACCATCGGTCAATGCCGCGCCAACTTTACCCGGAAACCTGGGTCAAGTCCCGGCGACCGCCAACTTGAACGGAATGGGGCTATCGGGTTTTCCGCAGCGTTCGGAGGTCCAGGCCTTGCCGAATACCGGTTTCGGCGGTTCGCTCGGGCTCCCTCCGCAATCGATTCCCCCTACCAATTATCGAAACGAACTGGTCTCTTCGACCGCCAGCGAAATGGCCCGCTCCATCGAAGAATACTGGAGTCGCGGGAATGGACAGTTGACGCTCCCTCCGCCGCCCACCGGCAACGCCGCAGCGACCAACGCACCCGATGCCGACCGCTCGCCCAGCGATTCGGTCGGCCGGCTTCCAATTCCCACGTCCGACGCCGAAAAAACACTGATGGAAAAAGTTTCCGCGCTGGAAACCGCCAACAAGACCTTAGAGCAACAACGCAAAGAATCGACGAAGTGGACACTCTTCTTGTTCCTGTTCTTGATGTGTTCGTTGGGCGCCAATCTGTATTTGGGGTGGATCGCACGCGGCTTCTACACGCGGTTTCATGAGATGGCGAACGAATTGCGCGATACGTTTACCTCCGCGGCGGTGTGACCGGCATCCGATTTCCGGCCGCTCCGGCCGTTGAATTTCGGATATCTCTGGCGGATTTTCGCGCGAATTCTTCGGAAAAAGTCCGCCGCCAATCGAAAAGACCTTGGAACCGTCTGTCGCGCTGACTACTTTGAAACTCATCGCCTCGCTCCGTTCGCTGAGGCGGCCAACTTCGCCTGTCACACGCAATTCAGATGCACCCGGAGATGAGGACGATGCGAGCAACCGCATTCCTGACCGCCTTGGCGATTGGCCTGTGCGGGCTTACAGCCCGCGCCGACGTCTATTTTACCGGCGATACCAGCGGCGCTCCCACTTTCCATCGCGCGTACACACTGACGCAACTCTCCGGCGTCGGAACGGCGACGGCGTACATCGTTCAACCGTTCTACACGACGTCGAATCAGTCGGGCGCTGTATTCGAAGTCAACGGGCTCACACTGACCGATACGTTTGCCTACGTCTACTCCGGCAATTTCGATCCCCACAATGCGCTGTTGAATCTGCTGGACGGCGACGACGACTTTAACGGCGCATTCAGCGTGTTGACGGGTACCGGGCAGGGATTGGCGTCGTCGCGAATCGCCAGCGGAGAATCGACGAACTTGAATGGCGGCGCGGGGCTGACGCTCACCGCAAACACCCAGTATTTTGCGGTAGTGACCGGCTACGGCAACACGGACATCGGTTCGTTCAACGCCGGGATCGGCGGCGTTGATCTGTTTTTGGGAACCGTTGCGATCCCCGAACCGTCGGCGGCATGGATCTTCATCGTGGCCGGCACGGCCTGCGGCCTGATGCGCCGTTGCCGTTTGTAGAGCCAAAGCCACTCTGCCCCTGCACTCTGCCCCTGCACTCTGCCCCCTGCCTATTCATCCGATGCGGCGGAGATTGTCTTGGGAAAGGCATTTCGCGGCCGAGTGAACCGCACGTCATCACGCGCTCTCGATGACCAAGGCCACCGCGTTACCCCCGCCCAAGCAAAGGCTGGCGACGCCGCGTTTTTTTCCCGTACGACGGAGTGCGTACATCAACGTCACCAAGATCCTCGCCCCGCTGGCGCCGATCGGATGCCCCAGCGAAATGCCGCCGCCGGTGATGTTGACGCGTGCCGGATCCAGCTTCAGCTTGCGAGCACAGGCGACCATCTGACTGGCGAACGCCTCATTCAATTCGAACAAATCGATATCGGCCAGATTCAAGCCTGCTTTGCGAACCGCTCCTTCGACCGCGGCGACCGGCGCGATGAATAAATCCCGGGGTTCGGTTCCCGCCGTAAAGCCTGCGAGAATCTTGAACCGCCAAGGCGCCGCTTGGGCAAGCCGTTCGTCGACGACGACGACTGCCGCGGCGCCATCGCTGAGAATCGAAGCATTGCCGGCCGTCACGGTACCGTCTTTCAGAAAAACCGGTCGCAAGGCCGCCAACCCCTCGGCAGTGGTTTGGGGACGTGGACCTTCATCGGCGTCCACCGTCCGCTCACCCTTCCTCTCTTTGATCACGACCGGGACGATCTCCTCGCGGAAAGTTCCTGCCGCGCTGGCGGCTGCCGCCCGCTGCTGACTCTGCAACGCGAATTCGTCCTGGTCTGCTCGAGTCACTTCGTTGCTGCGGGCCACGTGTTCCGCATGGATCCCCATATGGCATTTCTCGAAGGCGCAGGTCAAACCGTCCAAGACCATGGCGTCTTGCAAGGGGACATCTCCCATCTTCACGCCGGACCGGAGCCCCTGCAGGACATGCGGCGCGGAGGACATGTTCTCCATCCCGCCTGCAACAATCGCTTGGGCGTCCCCGCAGCGGATAGCTTGGCTGGCCAACATCACAGCCTTCAAACCCGAGCCGCAAACCTTGTTCACGGTGACCGCGGCCACCGTGGGCGGCAAGCCGCCACGAAGCGCCGCCTGCCGCGCCGGCGCTTGCCCGGATCCTGCCGTGATCACATTTCCCATGATCACTTCATCGATTTGGTTGGGCGCCAAGCCGGCCCGACGGACCGCCTCGGCAATCGCGATTCCACCCAGGTCTGCGGCGGACATGCCGGAGAACGAGCCCAGATACGCACCGATCGGCGTTCGGGCTCCCGAAATGAGATAGGCGCTCGTCATGTTGTTTCCTCACGCAAATAACGGTTAGATAAATGGGGGGATTTGAAGCAGGTTCCCCAGGTTTGTACTGCGGTCGCAGGCGTTGCGTTTTCGGGGGGATCGGACATAATGTGGCGGCTGGTCCCCTGCCGCTTTTAGACCTCCGCACGTAGTCCCCGCAAATCGCCCCTTGTTGGCGCCGAAGTGGGCGTCGAGTTGGGTGTCGACCGAGTGATGAGCCACCCATCCAAGGTCTTCGCGACCAGCTCCGGGACCGCGGGCACGCCCGTGACCGCGGGTGGGTTGTCCGATCGGACCTGCACCGCGGGTGCCTACCAAAGCCGTGCCTACCAAATCCGTGCCTACAAGATCATAGAGATGCGGCGACGTTTGCCAAGCCGCCTGTTCACCGTATCCTCCGGTGAGCCGGAGCTGGGCGCCGCCCGCCAATAAGGAATGAACCGCATGTCGTCGACATTGACCGAACTGCAGAAGAAACAAATCGAGCAGGCCGAAGAGTTGTTGTTCTCGGGCGCCGAAGTCGACAAGGAGGGGTTCGCCAAGGAGTTGTTTTTCGGACGCTTCCGTAGCCAGTCGGTCCTCCCTTTCCCGGAACTCAACCCGCAAGCTCGGGCTCAGATGGACCAGGCGGTCGCTCAAGTGAAAGAATTCTGTCGGAAGCACATCGACCCGGACCGGATCGATCGCGAAGCGATCATCCCCGACTCGGTCATCCGCGGGTTGGGTGAATTGGGCGTCCTGGGGTGCACGATTTCTCCCAAGCTGGGGGGGCGTGGCATGTCGCAGTTGGCGTACTGTCGAATCATGGAAGTGGTCGGTGGGCATTGTGGTGCAACGGCGGTGTTCGTCAATGCGCATCACTCGATCGGCTTGCGCGCGTTGGAGTTGTTTGGGACCGCGGAGCAACGGGAACGCTGGATGGTCCCATTGGCCGAAGGCCGGGCGATGGCGGCTTTTGCGCTGACCGAGCCGAACGCGGGGAGCGACGCAGGGAATGTGCGGACGCGTGCCGAGCCCACCCCCGATGGACGCGGCTTCATTCTCAACGGGGAGAAACGCTGGATCACCAACGGCGGGATCGCGGATGTGTTGACGGTGATGGCGCGTACCCCCGACGACAACGATCCCGATGGCAAGATCACGGCGTTTCTCGTGACTCCGGATATGCCCGGTTTTGAGGCGGTCGAGAAGCGGATGGAAAAGGTCGGCATTCGCGGCACCGCCACCGGCCGGCTGAAATTCACCAACATGTTCGTCCCCCGCGAGAATATATTGGGCCCGATCGGCAAGGGGCTCCGGGTCGCTTTAACCGTGCTCGATTTCGGACGGACCACGTTTGGGGCCTGCTGCACGGGGGCCGCCAAATTCTGCGTAGAACGGATGGTTGCCCGGGCCAAGCACCGCCGTCAGTTCGGACAGACCCTGGGAGATTTCGACTTGGTGCGCGGCAAAATCGCCGAAGCGGCCGCCGATACCTACGCAATGGAATCGGCCACCTTGCATACCGCCGCGTTGATCGATAGCGGCGCGGAAGACTACATGATCGAAACCGCGATGCTGAAGGTGTTCTCCAGCGACCAGCTGTGGCGGATCGTCAACGATTGTTTGCAAGTCTGGGGAGGCAAAGGCTTCTTCACCGACCAGCCGTTCGAGCGGATGATGCGCGATGCTCGCTTGAATTTGATCGGCGAAGGGGCCAACGATGTGCTCCGTTGCTTCGTGGCCGCCGTCGGCCTGCGGCATTTGGGGAAGGATATGGAGCAAATCCAAAAAGCCCCTTGGCAGGCGTACAAGTTGTGGCGGGGCACACCGACCATTCCCTGCAACCATGAACACCTCAAATACTACTCGCGAGTGCTGGCCAAGCAGATCGCCAAGTTCGCTTGGAATTGCGAATTCGCATTGATCAAACATCGCGAAGGAATTCTCAACCGCCAATTCCTGCAAGCTCGCTTGGGAGATATTGCGACCGAGTTGTTTGTCGCCAGCTGCGTTTACGCCCGGCTTTCCTCAGTGATCGTCAACGGCACGATCCCCGAACCGGAAAAGCAGCAGGAGCTAAAGACCGGGATGTTGTATCTGCGGTATGCCAAGGCCCGCAACTTGAGGCGGTTCGACGACCTCAAGGCGAATTTCGACGAACAAGTCAACGAAGTCGCCCATCTGTGGATGGGTCAGAATTTCAATGACCGCACCGATTGGGTTTTGTTTCCCTCCGACGCGCCGCACGAACAGTAATTTATGACTCTGACAGCGACTTCTTCCCCGTGGCAAACACTCGTCGGGTCATTCGCAGAGCAGGAGGCTGACATCCGCACGGGCGGCGGCCAGAAAGCGATCGATCGTCAACACGAAAAAGGTCGGTGGACGGCGCGTGAACGCATCCAACGGCTGCTGGACTCCGATTCCGGCTGGTTGGAGGTCGGGTTGTGGGCTGCCTTTGAAATGTACTCCGAGTGGGGAGGAGCTCCGGCCGCCAGTGTGGTCTGCGGGATCGGCAAAGTCTCGGGACGTCAGGCCATGGTCATTGCCAACGATGCAACGACCAAGGCCGGCGCATTCTTCCCAATGACGTGCAAAAAAGTTCTGCGATCTCAGCGGATCGCCCTGCAGAATCGGCTGCCGTTGATCTACTTGGTCGATTCCGCCGGCGTTTTCCTGCCGCTGCAGGATGAAATCTTTCCCGACGAAGACGACTTCGGTCGGATCTTTCGCAACAACTCGGTGATCTCCGCCTTGGGGATTCCTCAAATCGCGGCGATCATGGGAAGCTGCGTCGCTGGCGGCGGCTATCTCCCCGTCTTGTGCGACAAACTGGTGATGACCGAGGGCTCGGGGCTGTACTTGGCCGGCCCCGCCTTGGTCAAGAGCGCCATCGGTCAAGAGGCCTCCAGCGAAGAATTGGGCGGCGCTCAAATGCACGCGTCGATCAGCGGCACCATCGACTTTCGCGAACCGGACGATGCGGCGGCGATCGCCCGTGTTCGCCAGTTGGTCTCCTACCTGCCGGAGGACCGACGCGGACTCCAATTCCGTCGCACCTCCTGGTGCGAGCCCGCCGCCGATCCCCAGGAAATCTACCGCATCGTCCCACCGGACCCTCAACAGCGCTACGACGTTCGCAAGCTGATCGACGCTTTGGTCGACCCCGAGTCGTTCGTCGAATACAAAGCGGAATACGGCCAGACGATCGTCTGCGGCTACGCGCGGATCGGAGGTCACGCGGTGGGGATCGTCGCCAACCAGCGGACCGCCGTTATGTCGCCTAAAGAGGGGATGCAATTCGGCGGGGTGATTTACCATGACAGCGCCGATAAGGAGGCGCGGTTCATCATGGATTGCAACCAGACCTGGACCCCACTCGTTTTCTTACAAGATGTGATGGGATTCATGGTGGGGCGCGACAGCGAGCAAATCGGGATCATTCGGGCCGGGGCCAAAGTGGTGAACGTCATTTCCAATAGCCGAGTCCCCAAGATCACGGTGATCACCGGGGGAAGCTACGGCGCAGGGAACTATGCGATGTGCGGCAAGGCGTTCGATCCGCGGTTCATTTTCGCCTGGCCGAACGCCCGCTACGCCGTGATGGGGTCGAAGCAGGCGGCCGCCACCCTGTTGGACATCAATATCGCGGCGATGAAACGGACGGGGCGCAAACCCGATGCGGCCGAATTGGAGGCACTTCGCGAGCAAGTCACGTCGGCCTACGAGAATTCCACCGATATTCGCTACGCCGCTGCCCGTCTTTGGGTCGACGGCGTCATTCCCCCGGCAGAAACGCGCACAACACTCATCCGTAGCCTGGACGTCGCCACGCGTTTTGCCGACGACGAGCCGTTTCGGACCGGTGTACTGCAAGTTTGAGCGAATTCACGGAATCTCGTATATTGATCCAGCGCGGGAGACCGAATTCAACTCCGCGCCTCACCTGGAGAGTCCGCGATGAAGTACGACAACATTCTGCAAGCGATCGGACGCACGCCGCTGATTCGCTTGAACCGGATCACACGCGGGCTCAAACCGCAGATTTATATCAAAGCGGAATACCTCAACCCTGGTGGGAGCGTCAAGGACCGCATCGGCATTACGATGATCGACGAGGCCGAACGCCGCGGAGATCTCAAGCCTGGCGGAACGATCATCGAAGGGACCAGCGGCAATACCGGAATGGGCTTGGCGCTGGTCGCCGCCGTCCGCGGATACAAAGTCGTCTTCACGATCACGGACAAACAGTCGCAGGAGAAGGTCAACCTGCTCAAGGCGTTGGGGGCGGAGGTGATCGTTTGCCCGACGGCCGTCGAGCCCGACGACCCGCGATCGTATTACTCGGTCGCCAAGCGGTTGGCCCAAGAAATCCCCAATTCGTATTACCCCAACCAATACGACAACCAAGACAACCCTCGGGCGCATTACGAATCAACGGGCCCGGAGATCTGGGAGGATTCCGAAGGGAAGATCACGCACTTCGTCGCCGGGATGGGGACCGGCGGAACGCTTTCCGGAATCGGGCGTTTTCTCAAGGAAAAAAAACCCGACGTGCAGATCATCGGCGTCGATCCGATCGGATCGCTGTACTACGAATTCTTCCACCAGGGGACTGTCGGCGAAGCCCAGACCTATGTCGTGGAGGGGATCGGTGAAGACATCTTCCCTTCCACGATGCACTTCAACGTCCTCGACGACTGTTTGCAGGTCACCGACCGAGATTGTTTCATCACCGCGCGGCAATTGGCTCGGCAAGAGGGGATCTTTTCGGGGGGTTCGGCCGGCGCCGCGGTGTGGGGTGCACTGCAAGTCGCCAAGCAATTGAGCGCAGACGACTTCCTGGTGGTGCTGATCCCCGACACCGGACGCCAATATCTCAGCAAAGTTTTCAACGACGAATGGATGCGCGACAACCGCTACCTCGGCTCGGCAGTGCGATTAAGCGCTAAAGAATGCCTTAGCGCCAAGCGCGCCCCGCGGGCGCTGCAATTCGTCGGCCCCGGGGACTCGGCGTTGTTGGCGATGAGCAAAATGGAAGAAATGGATATCTCCCAGTTGCCGGTGTTTGAAAACGGCGTTCCCACCGGTTCTATCACCGAAGATCGATTGATCGGGCTGGTATTGCAGGGTTACGATTTGAAGAAGACGACGGTGGGCGACGTCATGGAGCCCACCTTTCCGGTCGTTGAACCGGAGACCACGATCGACTCCATCACCGATTTGTTGCGCGGGGATTCCCCCGCCGTGTTTGTACGGATGGGGGACAAACACTACGAAATATTGACCAAGTACGACGTCGTACACACCATCGCGGGTCTGTCGGAAATGGCAACAGGAGCCTGACGACCCCGCCACAAGGCATTCGCCGCATGTCTTCCACCGAATCTCTGGCAGGCCGTCTGCTGGTCGCGACCCCCGACCTTCGCGACTCGAATTTTAATCAAAGCGTCATCGTCGTGATCCACCACGATGAATCCGGCGCCTCCGGCTTGATCTTGAATCGCGCTAGCAACACCACCATCGGAGACGTTTTTGAAAACGAACCTGCGCTCTCGACGATCGATCGGCCGATCTATGTCGGCGGTCCGGTGGACGGGCCGCTCATGGCTGTGCACCAATGCGTTTCCATGGGGGAACGCGACATCCTGGAACACGTCTACTTTTCCATGGGACGCGAAAACCTGGTTGGCATCGTTTCCCAATCCCTCCGGCCATTCCGATTGTTTTGTGGGTACAGCGGGTGGGGGCCGCACCAATTGGAAGGCGAAATCGAGGCAGGCGGCTGGCTGGTGACTGCCGCCACACCCGAACTCCTGTTTGCCGAGGATGAAAAACTCTGGCGGACGGTCAGCGATCACGTCGGTTTGCGAATCATCTTGGCCGACCGAGCCGCACGGCAACCATGTCCCCCCGACCCATCGCTCAACTGAATCCAATGGTGAATTGGATCACCTCCTTCGACCCTCCCAGGCGGACTTGGCGCAACGATTATTCCCCGGGACCTGCAAGTTTGACGTTTTCAGTGGATTCCACCAGCCGTAAGATGGTCTGCCGCCGCGGAGCAACTCCGCGAGGCGCCCCCCGCCGCTGAGCCACTTCGTTACCCGCCCGACCTATGTCAGAACGCCTTATCGCCATCGGAGATATCCATGGCTGCCATACTGCGCTCACGACGCTCTTGCAGGCGATCAAACCCCAGCCCGGCGATACGCTCGTCACACTCGGCGACTACGTCGACCGCGGCCCCGATAGCGCTGCCGTCCTGGAGACGCTCAGCGAATTGGTCAGCAAGTGCCATCTGGTCCCCTTGATCGGCAATCATGAGATCATGCTGGTGAAGGCGATGGAAAGCCGCCGCAGCCACGAATTCTGGATCCAAAGCGGCGGCGCCGCGACGCTCGCCAGCTACGGCGGTCGACTCACCAATATCCCCCAACACCATCTGGTTTTTCTCCACCACTGCGTCCGGTATTTCGAATCCGATCACGACTTTTTCGTGCACGCGAATTACGATCCGCTCCTGCCTTTGGCGGAACAGCCCGAGGCCACACTGTTCTGGAGTCACATTTTCGACGAGCCTCCCGAGCCCCATTGCAGCGGAAAGCGCGCGATTGTCGGGCACACTCCCCAGTTTGATTTCGAAATCAACGACTTCGGACATGTCGCGATCATCGACACCAGTTGTGTGGGGGGTGGTTGGCTGACGGCCCTCGAATGCCGAACCGGTCAGGTCTGGCAAGCCAATCAGGCCGGGGAGATGCGGACACCCTGAATTTTTCGGTCCAGACCCCTACTTTACCCAACCTCGGATCTCGGTAAACTCTACCCAAACCTCCCATATTCCAACATTTGGGGATCGACACCATGAAGGGAATTCTGCTGAGTTTGGTCGCGATGGCGCTGTGGGTTTCCACGGCCGATGCCTGTCACCGCTGTGGTCGCACTCCCTGTGCACCCCGCTGCTCCGGCGAATCGATTGTCGCGCCGCAGGTTTGTTGCGAAACGACCTATGTCGCCGTGGAGCGGTGCGTGCCGGTAACGATTTGTTGCCGAGTGAAATGCCGCGACGCCAACGGATGCTGCTATATCAAGACGATTCGTTGCACGAAATATGTTCGCCGGTGCGTGCGAGTTCCCGTGACAACCTGCCGCACGATCTGTGTTCCGAGCTGTGCTCCGGTGTGCTGTTCGATTTGCGTTCCAAGTTGCGACGCTGGCTGCTCCAAGCATAGCTGCGGGTTATTTGGACACGGGTTATTTGGGCACTGTGGACTTCACCGCGGGAAACATTGCTGCCGGTGATGGAGCTGTAGAAACATCGAACGAACAAAAACGGCTGGAGTGGTTCCAGCCGTTTTCGTTTGCGGATTGTATTGCGCCATTCGCCGCATGGGCAGGCCGTGGCGGTTTGCAGATCGCCGGAAGCGATTATCGGCAAAATCGAATACCAAAAAAGACGTCGTGCGCCCGGTAATCGTACTCGGAGTTGGATCCGTCTGTCAGATTGTTGGCGATCAACGTGTCGGTGCAGAAGTAACGATATTCGCAGAACCAGTCGGCTCGAGCTCCCATCGGGAAGAGCAAGCCGACGATCCCTTGGTAGGCGAACGCGGAGTCGTCCACCGCGAACTGGAACCCCGCAGCTTGGAAGTCCGCTTCCACGAACGCAAAGCCTGCTCCGGCGCCTGCGTACGGAGTCACGCGACCCATTTCCCGTCCGCCGAAATCAACGAAGAAGTTCGCCATGCCGCTGAAGCAGTCGACATCTCCGTCCAAAGGGCCGGTGACGGTTTGGGGGCCGGTCTGTCCGCCGGTCGCGGTCCATTCGTCCCCTTCGTTATGGCGATACGTGAAGTCCAGTTCGCTCCGCAGCCGCGGCGTCAGGTACCGGCCGACCGCCGATCCCATCCCGTAGCCGTCGTCGAACGAGCCGTTGACGGACGTTGCCAGCGCCGGGATTGTGCCGTTGTAGTCAAGCAAACGGTTCCAACCGCCGTACATGCTGAAATACCGATCGCAGCAACCGCATTCGGCGGCGCAATCACCACAGCCGTTGACTCCACAGCCCGAGTCGTATCCGCCGCCGGCAGCGGCGTTTCCCCAATTTGTACCCGCCGAATACGGCATCGGATTTGCATTCATCGGAGCCACCGGCGTATACACATTGCCGGTCGTTGACATCCCCGCGTTATCGGAATAGATCGTCGTCGGGAACGACGTCGATTGTTGGATCTTGGCGGACGATCCGGAAACGATGGGCGGCAGGGAGTCTCCTTGTTGGGCGAATCCGCTCACCGTTCCCAACAGCGCAACTAGCGGTGCGACAATCCAACGCATTTTCATCCTGGGTCTCCTGGTAGGGGAAGTGTCGGGATTTCGCGAATGCGATTGACAAGTCGCACCGCGTACCGCGGCAATCGATGGCTTTAGAAAACTGTCGGAAAATCCGGTATGACAGTTGTAATTAATTCGATCGTGCCAGCCGGAATTCCGAAACCATCCGGTAGAACCGTTATAACCGGCACAGCTTACCGGCTCATTCGCGGTCGAGCGGCAACAGGCGGCCCAAAACCGACATCCCTTGCCCCCCCCCTACGCACAAGGTAGCTAACCCCAGCGCGTGGGGTTCCCCAGCGACTTCCAACCGTTGGAGCAACGTCATCAGCAAGCGCAATCCGCTGGCCCCCAAGGGATGCCCGACCGCAATCGCGCCTCCCCAGCAATTCACGCGCTCCAGCGGCAATTGCAATTCCTCCAGCGACGCCAAAACTTGAATCGCAAAGGCTTCGTTGATCTCAACCGCCGCCAGTCGCTCGGGCCGGACCGAGTTTCTTTCCAGCAACTTCCGCGTCGCAGGGACAGGCCCCAGCCCCATCACGTCGGGCGCGACATGGGCGACGGTCACGTCCAGAATCTCGAGCCCCCAGACGAGGTCCAGCGTACGGGCCTCGTCGACCGAGACCACAAACCCGCCGGTGACCCCATCGGTCAACGGGGAGCTGGTTGCGGCCGTGACAACCCCGGCCGGATCGAACGCCGGGGCCAGGCTGGCCATTTTTTCTCGGTCCACGGGCACGCGAATGTACTCGTCGCGCTCGATTCGAAACGGATGCAACTGCTCGCGGTAGTACCCTGCATCGTAGGCAGCCGCTGCCAATTCGTGCGATCGCGCGGCGAAATCCTCTTGAAGCTGGCGCGTGATTTGCGGGTATTGCGCTGCGACTCGCTCGGCCGTGGCGCCGTTGGGGATGTACGCCTGCGGATCGACCAGTTTGATCGCTTCCGACTCGGAAAAATTCGCACCGCGGCGGGGAATCCGGCTCATCGATTCCACCCCGCCAACCCAGTACCGGCGGCCCCATCCTGCCCGAATCCGAGCCGCTGCCATCGCCGCCGCCTCCAGCGAACTGGCACAAAGCCGATTCACGGTCGTCCCTGGCACGGGCAACTGAGCCCCCACCGCGACCATTCGCGCCAGGTTGTAGCCCTGTTCTCCCTCAGGGTAGGCACACCCGATCACCAGGTCCTCCGGCGGCTTATCCCACAGCTGCGGGTACCGGGCGCGATGCCCCGCGATCAGCTCGATCGCCAGGTCGTCCGGCCGGAATTCGACATACGCGCCCTTGCCGGAGCGAGCAAACGGTGTCCGCAATCCGGCGACGAAAATGGCTCGTTGCAACACAGTCTCCTAGGCAAACAAGTTCGATTCGTTCGACAAGTCGGCCCGCCCGTAGCCTTCCGCCAACTTCTCGATCCGGAAGCAGTCGCCATCGGGTCGGAAAATCCCCAATTCGGTGACCACCAGGTGGACCACCTCCGCGCCGGTCAGCGGCAACTCACAGCGCCGCATCAGCTTGCATTTCCCGTCTTTGGCGAAATGCGACATCATCACGATGACCTGCTTGGCGCCGTTGACCAAGTCCATGGCGCCTCCCATTCCGGTCACCTTCTTGCCCGGGATCATCCAATTGGCCAGATTCCCCAAGACATCGACTTCCATCCCCCCCAGCACACAGTAATCGATGTGGCCGCCGCGAATCATGCCAAAGCTGGTGGCGCTATCGAAGAAGCTCGCCCCCGCACGAATGGATATCGTCTCCTTGCCGGCGTTGATCAAGGTCGGCGATGCGGTGGCTCGCGTCGGGCGGCCGCTGACGCCTAAGACTCCATTCTCCGAATGGATAAAAATGTCCTTGTCGGCGGGCATTCGTTCTGCGATCAATGTGGGGATTCCAATCCCCAAGTTCAAGCTGCTGCCGGCGGGCAGACGAGCGATGATCTCGTCCGCCATCCGTTCTTTCGTCCAGGGCTTTCGCGCCGTTGCATCGGTCGAAGGGGAATCCGTCATGGAAACTCCGGCTCGGAACCAGTTAAGAATTCAGCCGCCCACCGAGCCTTCCAAACGGCTCGCGATCTTTTCGCGCGCGGCTCGGGGCAAATTCGGATCGACGACGTTGATCGCGGCGCGGACCATCTCCACCCGCTCCGCCTTGGATTGCCAGCGGCTTTGCGCCGCCGGCGAGAGCCTGTGCACCGGATCGAAGTAAAGAAACAACTCGTTCGGCTTGACGTTGGGGGCGCGCCAAATCGAAATCCCATGGACTCGATCGTAATACTCGTAAGACGCAACATGCCGCTTGCCGCCGCCGCCCGGGGCATCGCAGACAAAGGTAGGCGTGTTGAACCCGGCGGTCACACCCCGCACACGTTTCTCCAACTCGACCCCCTCCCCCAACGTGGTCCGCAGATGCTCGCATCCGGGGACCATATCGTGGATGTAAACGTAATACGGCTGGATGTTGATATAGGCCAACCGCTTCGTCAGATCCACCATGACCTGCGTGTCGTTGTTGACCCCTTCCTGCAATACCGCCTGGTTGCGGACCGTAATCCCTTCCGCAAACAAACGATCCATCGCCCGCACGCTCCAGGTCGTCATCTCCCGCGGCGACGAAAAATGGGTGTGGACGAAGACCTGCTTCCCGGCGGCACGGCCTAGGCGATGCACCGCCAGCAACGCCTCCACCCAATCCTGGTCGGTCAGGATCTTCATCGGTAGGATCGCGATTCCCTTGGTGGCATAACGCAACCGGCGGATGTGCGGAATCGCCAATAACCGTTCGCCGATCAAGCGGATGTATTTGGCCGTAAGGTTGAACGCGTCGCCGCCCGAGATCACCACATCCTCGATCTCCGCATGCTCGGCGATATACCGAAACGCCGGCTCCCAATTTTGCGGGTTGGGACCGTACGTCTCCTTCTCGATCGACTCGGTCGAACCCCCGATGATGCGACTCCGCGTGCAATACGAACAGTAGACCGGGCACGTCGTCAGCGGCAGAAACAAGACCTTGTCGGGGTAACGGTGGGTCAACATCGGCGCCGGCGAATCGACATCCTCGTACAGCGAATCCGCCAGGCAGTAGGGGTGATCCGGCAACATCTGCGAAGCGATCGGCAGGAATTGCTTTCGGAGCGGATCGGAGAGCGGCTGATCCCAATCGATCAACGCAAACACGTACGGGGTGATGCGGATATTCATCGGCGCGATCTTGAGGGCCTCGCCGATGTCCGTTATCAGCGATTCTTCGATCCTTTCCCCCAGCACGGTCCGCAGCTGTTCCAATTTGCGAATCGAGTGCTTGGCCTGCCAATGGTGATCGGCGAATGCGTCCCGGTCGACATCGCGCCACGCGGGGATGACTCGCCAGAATTCGTCATCGCGGAAATCTCGATGGGAGATGTCCACCGCGGTTTGGCTGATCTGATCGAGCATGACGGGAACTCGCAAAAAACGGAGGCAATTTCGACATTCGGGCGAAGTCGGCTCATTTTAGCCGCCCAGATCGACCGGGAACAGTAAGAAAAGTCGCTTCGCCAGCTTTGCCCATTTGACCAATTCGCTTTGGTACCCTAAAAAGAAGTCTCTCCAGTCGATGCGTTTGCGCCTCCGCTGGCGGGAAGGGGCTTCGCGAGGGGGAGCCGTGAATCGGGTCAGGTCTGAAATATGAAGCAGCCCTAAGCGAGGTACTCTTGTGCGAAGCCTCTTCCCGCCAGATACAGGAAGTTAGCCTCGGGGAGGCAACCCCAGAAGGTTAACCCTGGGAAGTTTACTTCGCGCACTCGCTCCTGTCTCAAAGCCCCTGCTGCTCCGTCGGTCCGGAATACGATGGCCCCAAATCAACCGAGTCCACCGGAACCCGCCGCAGACCATGCGAAAGTGACCGGCTACCAGGTAGTCGCTCGCCGGTATCGTCCCCAGTCGTTCGCCGAACTCGTCGGCCAATCGGTCGTCTCGACGGCTCTCTCGAACGCCATTCTGCAGAACCGAGTCGGTCACGCCTATTTATTCACCGGGGCGCGGGGAACCGGCAAGACCTCCACGGCGCGGATTTTCGCCAAGTGCCTCAATTGCGTGGAGGGACCCACCGTCACCCCCTGCCAGACTTGCGACAACTGCGTGGGAATCACGGCGGGCGACGACATTGACGTCCTGGAAATCGACGGCGCCAGTAACCGTCGCATCGAAGAAATCCGC
Organism: Pirellulaceae bacterium; assembly: GCA_041740495.1. GTDB lineage: Bacteria > Planctomycetota > Planctomycetia > Pirellulales > Pirellulaceae > JANMEB01. The sequence goes on along the minus strand of JBGSLW010000077.1, from coordinate 444 downwards.
CAACTCCGTTCGACCGTCTCGATCCGACCCAGCCGAGCCCGCTACAAGATCTATATTATCGACGAAGTCCACATGTTGACGCGGGAGGCCTTCAACGCGTTGCTCAAGACGTTGGAGGAACCGCCCCCCCACGTCAAATTCATGTTTTGCACGACCGAGCCAGAAAAAATCCCCATCACGATCCGGTCGCGTTGTCAACAATTCGATTTTGTGCCGGTCGAGCAGTCGGCGATTTGCGAGCGGCTGCGGAGCATCGCCCAAACCGAACACGTCGACGTGGCCGACGATGCCCTCCGACTGCTTGCCCGTCGAGCCGCCGGGTCGATGCGGGACAGCCAGTCTCTCTTGGAACAAATCCTCTCGACAGGTCGCCGTACGATCGATTTGGAAACTGCCCAACAGCTGCTGGGGATCGCCAACCACGACCAGATCGAGACGGTGGTG
>JBGSLW010000076.1:0-3576 GCA_041740495.1 Pirellulaceae bacterium | reverse complement strand
TCAATTTCTTCGTTTAACGCCAAGCCGGAGGCGCCGGCTTTGCGCTGAACAGCAAACGCAAAGCCGGCGCCTCCGGCTTGGCGCTGAACAGCAAACGCAAAGCTGGCGCCTCCGGCTTGGCGCTGAACAGCAAACGCAAAGCCGGCGCCTCCGGCTTGGCGTTAAACGAGATGGTGGAAGGGTGGAGCAAGAAAACTACACGACCTCGTTGTGGGGCACGCGGAGCCAGTCGTGACGTACACAAGTTGTGTCGATACCGATGCCGCCACGGGGGAGAGGGTCGTCGGATAAGCTCTAAGTATCAATCACAGCAAAGGGGTGATGCGGTTCATGGCCCGCTCGCTGTTCGGTGCTCAATGCCCGAACCGCGCTGGTTTCGTCGATCCAAATCCATTCATCGAATTGCTCGGAGAGCGAGGCATCGAAGTAATGGCTCATCCGCTCGGTGTCCGGGCGGTACACCACGCCGATTGCGCGTTGCAGCCGCCGGGCGGCCAACGCCGAGGTCAAGCTAGGTTTGGGCGAGTGCGTCAGGGGGAGGAAGAAAGCGGATTGCTCGGTCAGATGCATCAGATGTTCGTAACTGCCGGGCAATGCCGGGCGGACCCGTTGGATTTGCATCGGGCCCTCCCAACACAAGGCCGCAGCGACGGTCCCGTGATCGGTCCCCTGACCGATGGCATAAAGTGCATCTCCCCACGCCTCGCGGCAAAGTTGCCCCAAGTTCAACTGGCCATGTTTGCCGAATTGGGTGGCCGCCGCGTTCCCCAGATGGGAATTGTGCGCCCAAACGATTCCGCGGGACTCCGATCCATACCGGGCCAACAAGGACTGCAGAGTCTCGAACATGTGCGTATCGCGGTGATTCCAGGACTCGTCCGACCCGTAATACATGATCCGGTAATACTGTTCCGCATTGGCTACCAGTCGGGCGTTGACTTGGGCGTTAAAGAGCTCCTCGCCGTCGCGGATTCCCTGTTCCACGCGCCGGCCGAGCATCTCGCTCAACATCTTGGCGACATCGGTCTCGCAACTTCGGTAGCGTCCGGAGACGGTGGCACGACCGTAACTGCTCGGATCCGACTCCCAGGGAGTTAAGCAGCCGTAACGCATCCGCGCAATCGCCGCGGTGGCCGGATCGACCTGATCCAAGTAATCCAACACGCGATCGACCGACGTAAACAGGCTATACAGATCGAGTCCAAAGAACCCGACGCGCTGCGGGAGAGCTCGCTGCAGATTGAAGTCCCGCATCCAATGGATGAAATCCAAGACTTCCTGGTTGCGCCACATCCAGGTGGGGAATCGGGCGAACGCTTCCCAGTCATGCGGTTCGCCGCGCTCCCGATGCGTGACGAAATCGTGAATCCGATACGCGTCAGGCCAGTCCGCTTCGACCGCCACGAATTGGAACCCTGCCCGTTCGATCAAACCGCGTGAGATCGCGGCTCGCAACCGGTAGAATTCCGACGTGCCATGCGTCGCCTCGCCGATCAATACCACGCGCGCGTTTCCGATCCGCCGCAGGAGCGAATCCAGGTCGGGCGAATCGACGGAAGCGATCGGTTCTGCGACCCGGCGAATCAACTCGGGAATCCCCGGCCTTGGACGAGCCGTCTCCGCCAGGGCCGGCGAGGGTGCGGGGGCCCGTTCCTCCTCCCACCCTTCGGCGCCAATCAACGGCACAAAACGGACTGCCGTGAGTTCCTCATACTCAAATTGTTCCTTGCCTCGCCGGACAACGCGAATCAAGTGTTGGGAATCGCGCTCCTTTCCCACCGGCATTACCAGACGGCCGCCGATCTCCAATTGGTCGAGCAACGTCTGAGGGACTTGCGGTCCCCCGGCCGCGACCACGATCGCGTCGAACGGCGCCTCCTCCGGCCATCCCTGCGTGCCGTCTGCACAACGCACTTCCACATTGGCATAGCCCAATCGCTGTAGCCGGGCCCGGCATTCATCGGCTAACGGCGCATGCCGCTCGATCGTGAAAACCTCGCGGGCCACCAGCGACAAGACCGCCGCCGCATATCCCGACCCGGCCCCGATCTCCAACACGCGATCGTGCGGAGTCAGCTCCAAGGCCTCCGCCATGTAGGCCACGATCAACGGTTGCGAGATCGTTTGCCCCGAACCGATCGGCAACGGCACGTTGCGGTACGCGAATTCTCTCAATTCCTCGGACAGAAACTCCTCGCGCGGGACGATTCGCATCGCGTGCAAAACGGCCTCGTCGCGGATCCCCAACATCCGCAACTCGTTCTCCACCAATCGTTCGCGAGCCTGCTTCCAATCGACTTGTTGCATCGTCAACTCCCTTGCATAGGATCTCAGTATGCAATTTTCATACCACCCGCGCCCAATCGAATTGCTTTTATCCGGAAGCTCAATTGCGGTCATCCGCCGTGGCTGCCGTCGGCCGATGTGCGGGTTCGACGCATGCCTCCCGCGCAAGATTGCGCAGCATGCCACGAAAGACCAGCCAATGGAGCGGGTAAATCCCGTACCAGTAAAGCAATCCCCCAAGCCCGCTGGGATCGAAAATGGCGGTCTGCCGAATCTGGCTCCCATCCGCGGTCGGTTCGACCTCGAATTCCAACCAGGCGCGCCCCGGGAGTCTCATCTCAGCGGCTAGTCGCAAACGCCGTGAAGGCTCGTAGACCTCGACTCGCCAGAAGTCGACGGTGTCCCCGACCACCAAGTGCTCCGGATCGCGGCGTCCCCGCCGCACTCCGACGCCACCGACCAGAAGATCCAGAAAACCACGCAGCGACCAAAGCCAATTGGCGTAGTACCAGCCGGTGGCTCCGCCGATCTTGCGAATGGGCGCAAACGCTTGCTCGACTGGGACGGGCACCGCCGTCGAGCGGGAATCGACCACACGCGATCCGAACCGCACGCCGCCCCACGAACGCGGCTCGCCCGCCGCCGACAACGCATCGGACCAACGCGTCTGGGCAAAATCCGTATCCTCGTTGACGAGGGCTCGGGCGATCGCTTCGCGCACCGATCGGCAACGAATTTCAAACGTCGTCTGTGCCAGGTTATTCGAAACCAATGTTGGATTCCGCAAGCTCTCCACCAGTTTCCTGCCAACGCGAGCATACAGCGGCGTGACCAGTCCCAGCCAGAGTCCGGACAAGTACGGGGTCAACAGCGGGACCGGGATCATCCAACGCCGCAAACCTCGTTGCCGAGCATACTCCTGCATGATCTCACCATACGAGACTTGCTCCGGTCCGCCGATTTCGAAGACCTTCGATCCGCTCGCCGGCAAGTCGAGTGCCGCAGCGAGGTACTCGAGCAAGTCCTCGATTGCGATCGGCTGGGCTTTGACGCGCACCCACCGTGGGCAGATCATCACCGGCAGTCGCTCGACCAAAGCCCGGATCATCTCGAACGAGAGGCTTCCCGAGCCGATGACGATCGACGCGCGGAACTCGATTACCTCCGGATGAAAGCTCCTCAGCACGTCGCCGGTCTCTTGCCGGCTGCGAAGATGTTTGGAGAGCTGCTGGTCCGGGTTGCCGAGCCCCCCCAAGTAGACAATTCGCCGAACTCCGGCGCGGCTGGCGG
>JBGSLW010000075.1:0-15348 GCA_041740495.1 Pirellulaceae bacterium | reverse complement strand
CCGCCAGCCGCTGCGTCAAAGCCAGCTTATTCGGCGCCGGCACCGTCAAGAGAGGGGCGGTGTCTGTCAGGAGGCCATCCGGCGAACGAGGCGCTCCGTCGACTGCCCCGCCGATCGCCGCCGCGGGCTCCGCTGCGGTTTCGACGTTGGGGGGAACTGGATGATCGGCCGCCATCGTTTGATCGGCGAAGGTCGCGTAGGCCGTCAACTGGGTATCGCTCGGCGGCGGCTCCTTTGCGGGACGCGGGAGTCGAATGATGGACTTGCACTGCGGGCAGCGGACAATTGAGCCGGACCGCGAAAGCGGAAGGCGGAAGCGGCAACCAGTTGGGCAGTGAACATCGAGGGGCATTTCAATATTATCGGGAGAACACGTCGTGGATCAATCGCGTTGGAACGACTGGGTGGCGTCAAATCCAGGGCTTTGCCCCAAGACGTCTCGATCGAACGAAGCTGTTGTCGGCAGCGGAACTGCGGTCGACCGACCGCGGAATTCCACGTTCTCCGCGAGCAGGGCTACCCGTTTTTCCACAAAGTCCGCCAGGATGTCGCTCGGTCTGCTGCAGATCAGCTGGGGATGGATGCTGGGGCTGGGGCTGGGGCTGGGGCTTGGGCTAGGGCTGGGGCTGGGATGTTCGCCCAGTTCCCCGCAGGAAACTGTTTCCGGGAACGACGCGACCCAAGCGTCCGCGAAAGGCGGCGACCCGCTGTCTGAATTTCGCGAATCGGTCACCGGCGGTGCGGCGGCACAGCCCAAGCCGGTCCGGACATCGCCCCCTGCAGAAAACGATTTTGTCGCCCTGATTCTAGGAAATAGCCATATTGGCGGGGGCGCCCCTTTTCCCCAGTTAAAGACGATGATCCAAGCGCGACCCAACATGGACGAAGTGGAGTATCAAACGCTCAGCGGACCCTTCCTGGATTTCTTGGAGCCGGCGGCGCAAACTCCCTCCCTATTCGAGCCCTTCCCGCCCCAGTTCGTGATTCTCCAAGGACAGAAATACAGCACCTCCGGGCGCAACGAGTACCCGATCGATGCAGCGATCCGCATGGTCGAGCAATTCAACCGCCGCGGCTGCCGAGTGCTGCTGATGCCCGAATGGCGAACCGAAGGGAACCTGGGGGAAGCGCAACGTGTATCGAAGATCTACGAACGCATCGCCGACGAGGCCCAGTTGGAACGTCCCGACGTGCCGGTCGATGTAGTGCCTGTCGGTTTGGTTTGGGACCGGGTGTTGGACGAAATCCCCGAGTTGGAATTGTATGCCGGGGACGGCAACCATTCCGGCAGCCACGGGGGTTATCTCACCGCCCTCACGTTCTACTGCTGGCTCTACGATGCGGCGCCGGACAGCGAGGTCCCGGAATCGTTGCAGTCGCACGGGAAACGGTTGGCGGAAACCGCGCTGGAAGTCTGTCGCCAGTACCGCGCTTCGCGAAAACGCTGAGCCTCCTATGATCTTGAGCCGACCTCCCCAGTCGAGTTCGAGCATTTCTTCATCTCGCTTTTCCCTGCATTTCATTGATAGGGCTGCTCCAACTGCGGGTTATCAAAACCGCGGCCGTTTGGCATAATACCACCTGTGGATTGACCACCAACTCAGGAGTGGTGAGCTTTGACGAGTACGACCAATCGATTGTCTGCTGCATTGACCGAGGAGCAGCCGCTTCAGATTGTGGGGACGATCAACGCCTATTGCGCGTTGCTGGCGCAGGCGGCGGGCTTTCGCGCGATTTACTTATCCGGCGCCGGGGTGGCCAACGCGACCTTCGGCATCCCGGATTTGGGCGTGACCACTCTGAATGATGTTCGCGATGAAGCGCAGCGGATCACCGACGCCTGCGACCTTCCGCTGTTGGTCGACGTCGATACCGGTTGGGGGAGCGCATTGAGCATTGCCCGGATGGTCCGGCAGATGGGCCGGGCCGGTGTCGCAGCGATCCACCTGGAGGATCAGGAGGGTGCGAAGCGGTGCGGCCATCGTCCCGGCAAGGCTTTGGTGGAAACGGTGGAAATGGTCGATCGGATTCGCTCGGCCGTGGATGCTCGGGATCGACCCTTGGGGATTATGGCTCGGACCGACGCGTTTGCCAATGAAGGCTTGGAGGCCGCGATCGAACGGTGCCAGCGGTACATCGAAGCGGGGGCCGATCTGATTTTTGCGGAGGCGTTGAGCGATCTCGACCAGTATCGGCGGTTCACGCAAGCGCTGTCTGTGCCGGTGTTGGCGAACATGACCGAATTTGGGAGGACTCCGCTGCTGACCGTCGAAGAATTTGGCGCAGCGGGGGTCGCGATGGTCCTTTATCCGCTCTCCGCGTTTCGGGCGATGAGCCAAGCTGCCTGGTGCACGTACAACGCGATTCGGCGAGACGGCACGCAGCGGTCGATGTTGGACGACATGCAAACACGAGAGGAACTCTACAAGATCCTGGATTATCATCGATACGAAGCGATACTGGATAGGTTGTTTCTGAAGGGGAAATCATGACGGCGACGACATCAACTTCACCAAAGAAGGCGGGGGGGCTTGCGGGCGTGGTCGCAGGTAAGACCGCGATCGCCACGGTGGGGAAGGAAGGCGTGGGGCTGACGTATCGCGGCTACGACATCAAGGACCTCTGCGCCAACGCAACATTTGAGGAGGTCGCCTACCTGTTGTTGTGGGGGGAGCTACCCACGCGAGCACAGCGGGATGAATTTGTCATTCGCCTGCAAAACGCGCGACCGATTTCTGCTGAACTGAAGGAGGTGCTGGAGGCGATCCCTGCGGACGCCCACCCGATGGACGTGTTGCGGACCGGCTGTTCGATGTTGGGTTGTCTGGAGCCGGAACGGTCCTTTGCGCAACAGCGGGCGATCGCCGAACGGTTGCTCGCCTGTTTCCCGACGATTCTCGCGTACTGGTATCGTTATTCGCATCACGGCGAGCGGTTGGACGGCAAGTCCTCCCAAACGAGTTTGGCGGCGTATTTTCTGGAGCAACTTCATGGGGGTCGGGCTCCCCAGCCGATGCACGTCGAGGCGATGGATGCTTCATTGATCCTCTACGCGGAGCATGAATTCAACGCGTCGACGTTTACGGCTCGAATCTGTGCGGCGACCTTGTCCGATATTTACTCCGCCATCACCGGGGCGATCGGCACGCTGCGAGGTCCCTTGCACGGCGGGGCGAACGAAGCGGCGATGGAGTTGATCGAACAGTTCGAGACGGTCGAGGAAGCCGAGGCCGGATTGCTGAGCATGTTGACCGAGAAAAGGTTGGTCATGGGCTTTGGGCATCGCGTTTATCGCACATCCGATCCGCGCAACGAAGTGATCAAGGATTGGGCGCGGCGGCTGGCGGACGCCGCCGACGACCAGCGGATTTATCCCGTTTCGGAGCGTATCGAACAGGTGATGTGGCGCGAAAAACGTCTCTTCCCAAACTTGGATTTCTACAGCGCCTCCGTCTACCACCGGATGGGGATTCCCACACCGATGTTCACGCCGATCTTCGTCTTGGCGCGCGTGACGGGTTGGTGCGCCCATGTGTTCGAGCAACGGGCGGACAACCGCCTGATTCGACCGGACGCCGAGTACGTGGGCCCCGCACCGCGGGCGGTAACGCCGATGGAAAGTCGTTAATTGCGTCCGATGTCGCCGGCGTGACCTATGTGGGAATTGGTTGCATGTGGTTCGCATACGGGACAGCGAGCCCAATGCCAGCTGGCCGCCGGACGGATCGTCGAATTGGGGCGCGACGCCGATCTTGCCATCGTCTGGGATCCGGCGATTTCCCGCCGTCACGCAACGCTGTCGGTTGAAGCGGGGCGAGTCCGAGTCCGGCGTCATTTGTCCGCCCGAAACCCGATCTTCTTTCGAGGGGCGCCGCTCGATGAGTTTCTGGTTGCCGCCGGTGAACAATTCGTCATCGGCCAAACCACATTCCAGGTTCGCAGCGAACAAGCCCACCCTACCCTGGATATTCGACCGCCGTCCCGCGAGCATATTTTTGCGCAGGCCAGCCTGGACCAGTTCCGTTTCGTCGATGCGGAGAAACGGATGGCGGTCCTGGGGCAGGTCCCCGACCTGATTTCGAGTGCGGCGAACGAAGCCGACTTATTGAATCGGATTGCCAATGTTCTGTTGGCGGGTATCGACGCGGCAGAAGTGGCGGGCGTGGCGACCGCGGAGCCGAACACTCCGGTGGCGGTGCTGGATTGGGATCGGCGGCGTTTCGCCGAGTATCCGTTCCGGCCGAGTGAACGTCTGATCCGCCGCGCCCAGACGCAACAAGAGACGATCTTGCATCTCTGGGATGGAAACGTGGCCGATTCCGCGATTACGCTCGACCCGCACCATCAGTGGGCGATGGCCGTTCCCGTACGCGGACCGGCCAGCCAGGGCTGGACGTTGTACGTGGCTGGCCGAGCACGACCGTCCCCTCCGAGCGGACCGTTGGCCGCGACGGTCGAGATGCAGGGAGATGTGAAATTTGCGGAGTTGGTCGGAGGCATGTTGGCGAACTTGCGTCAACTGCAGCAGTTGGAACGCCAGGCCGCCAGTCTCCGCCCTTTCTTCTCCCCGATCGTTTTGCAGGCGATCGGCGGCCAGGATCCGCGTGCCGTACTTGCGCCGCGCGAATGCGAGTTGACGGTGATGTTCTGCGACCTCCAAGGGTTTTCCCGGACGTCGGAGCGAATGGCGGCGAATCTATTGGGACTGTTGCAACACGTCAGCAAGGCGTTGAGCCTGGTCACCCACCATCTCTTGAAGGAGGGGGGAGTCGTCGGCGATTTTCACGGCGATGCCACGATGGGTTTTTGGGGGTGGCCGTTGGCCGAGCCCCTCGCGATCGAGAAGGCCTGCCGGGCTGCCCTGGCGATCCAGCTGGAATTCGCCCGGTGGGGCGCAACGCTTGCACCGGGCGAAGCGTTCTCGATCGGGATCGGAATCGCGTCAGGTCGCGGGGTGGCCGGCCAAATCGGCAGCGACGATCAGGTCAAGGTCACGTCGTTTGGTCCCGTGGTGAATCGAGCAGCGCGGCTCGAATCATTGACGAGGGCGTTTCGAGTTCCAGTCTTGTTGGACGAGGAATCCGCCCAATGGCTGGCGGTTCACGGATCGGGCGAGTTTCGCGTCCGCCCGATTTGTGCCGTGCGGCCAGTAGGATTTACGGCGGCGGTCTCAATCGCGGAGGTGCTTCCGGCGTGGGGCGATCTGCCGGCTCCGACTTGGGAGCGGGAGTACCTCGAAGGGTTCGCGCATTTTGCTCAAGGCGATTGGGACGCGGCGCGCAAGAAACTCGAACCGCTCCGGTCGCAGTCGGGTCCGGCAGACTATGTCTGCGAGTTCCTGGCCCGGCGCGGTACGGCGCCCGTCGACTGGGATGGCGTGCTGCCGCTGGTGCAAAAGTAAGCGTTAGCTGTCCGACGCGGTGTCGAAGACGATGGCGCCCATCGTGCGGGCCTTGCTTTCAGCCAGCATCCTGGAGGCGGCTTGGGCCTCGGACTTGGTCGTCCGATTCAGCTCGACCATCACGTACGCCCCGTCGCAACATCCGGCGAAACGCCGCGCGAGCAGTTGTTTGACATAGCCGCCATTGATCAAGACGTAGGCGTAGTCCCGACGCCACTCGGCGGACAACGTCAGCAGAAGATTGCTGTTGATTTGGCGGTGTGGGACATCGGAAGCGCCGCACGGCAGGACGCGCAGTCCGACGACTTGGGTGGAGAGCACCAGTGGCCGCCAATCGAAGCCTTGCGCCAAGATCTCGGCCAGGCCGATTTGGGGCTTCTCGCGGCTTTTCGCGATCGTCAAGTTCGCTTCCCAATTGGCGTCGATCAACAGGACATCGCCGCTGGTCGTCTGCGCCAAGCAACTGGCGATTTTACCGACCGTGCGGTTGGTGGAGATCGCTGGATCGGCACTGGTAAACAGTAGCTGCGCGTGGGCTTGGCGCGGGAATTGGTGGAGGATCCGCTGGCTGATCTCTTGGATCGGGCGGTCATCGTTGACCGACGAGATGCTTTGGTACCAATCGACGGGGGGAGCATCCGACCTGGTCCCCCGACGAAGCGGCACGGTGGTGGTCGGATGGTGCGGCTTGGCAGGGGAAGTGTTGCCACTTCCGCCGGGCGAAGCCACGTGCGATGGGGGGGCCGGAGCGCCGACGCCGCTGGTCGCCGCAGGCCCAACGTTGCCTCCGGTCGGGGACGATCCACTTTGGGTTGGCGACTGCTCCGCGCTTGGATCCTGCAACACGGGGGACTTGGCCGGCAGCGTCAGCGGAGATGGACCGTCGGTCGGGTCCTCCAGATCATCCGGACCCACGTCGACAGCGGGGATGCTCAGAACGCTGATCTCCGGCGCCAACGAAGGGGTCGTCGATTGCAGGAATTTCAAAGGTTCCAGCATGCCCATCGGCAAGTAGGCCGACGCGCGATTGGATTCGCGAACGGCAAAGAGGTCGGAATTGGTGGTGGGGGCCGGATTGCGGGGTTGTTCTCGATCCATCCGAAATTGCTCGTGAATCAAACAGGGGACTAGAGAAGTTGGGTGTGATGCAATGGACACGGGATCGTCGGTTAGGGCTTGCCGCTGCGCAAGCGTTGAAACAAGGCATTGTATTCCACCCGAACCGCTCGGCCGCGCGACACGTCGCCCGAATCGAATTCCAATTCGTCGGCAGGACCGGGTTCGAGCGAGGGCGCCTGGGCGAAATCGCTGACGACGATCATATCCCGGTCGTCGGTGGCGGCGGCCAGGTGCGCACCGCGCAGGGACGATTCGAGCGGGCGATCGATGCGTTGCCGCAACGACTCGGGGGTGGCGGCCGCAGCCGCGGCCATTTTCGCAACAATCTGTTTGGCCTCGTTGGGGATCTGCCGCTCCAGCTCAAACGACTCGGCGAAGGGATTCGCGGAGAGGGGGGGTACCTGGGGGGTGGTGGACGGTTGCACAACCTCCGCCCGAAGTTCGCTCGAATTCTGTTGCGGAGCGGATGATCTGGCCGTTGCCACCGCATGGAGCGGAGTTGTGCCGACGTCGGGATTGGATTTGCTGTCGATCTGGTCCAATTCGCCGAATTCGATGAACGACCATTCTCCCTCGGTCGCTGAAGTCGCGGACTCCTGGATCGGGCCGTTGGCGATCTGGTTGGCGACTAGGGGTGCTGCCTCGGATGCGGAGGATTCGCTGACCGACCGCCGGCCGCTGGGGCGGATGGTCCAGGGGGTGACGGGGATTTGTTGGATATCGCCGAACGCCTCGGCGATCAAATCGCCGGCCACGTTCTTAGCGCCGCAGCTGTCGGCCAGCATCAGCGCGTGATCACAGACTTGGTTGATCAATCGGGGGTTGCCTTCACAAAGCTGTACCACGGCCTGGATCGCGGAAGGGGCAAACAGATCGGCGCCCGGTCCTCCCGCGCGATTCAACTGGAATTGCAAATAGGCAGGGATTTCATCACGCCGTAGCGGCGCCAAGTAGCAACGGGCGGCGATACGTTGGTGGAGCGGTTCCAGTTGGGGATGCGTCAAACGCTCTTCCAAGATCTGCGTCCCTGCCATCACCAGGCGGACGCGCGGTTGGCCGTCGCGCACGAAATTGTGGATCAGGCGCAATTCGTCTAACAAGCGTCCTGGAAGCGTGTGTCCGTCATCGACCAGCAACAGGATGCCGTGGGGGCATTGCGGTGTGGGCCGCAAAAAGTCGATCAAGGCCAGGCGCAGCTCCCCTTCGGAGAGTTGCCGGTAGGGTTGGCCTAGCTCAAACAAGATGTTCTGCAACAGATCGTGACGGCGACTCATCCGGCTGCAGGCTTGCACGTTCACCACGCGAAAGTTCGAGCGAAATTCCTGGTGGAGCATCGCCAGGATTTGTGACTTTCCCAATCCGGTGCCCCCGATTAAGAGAGCCGGACCCGCGGCGCGATCGATGCAGATTCGAATCGACTCGAGCGCTGTCTCCGCGGTGCTCGCAGGAAAGTACGAAGCCGCAGTGGCGATCGATCCAAAAGGACGATGTTGGAAGCCAAATTGCTGGTACATGGTCGGAACGGCGTCCAAATGCCTGGGGCGGGTTAACTCAGGACCAGCGCAAGCCAATGCGACAGTCCATACAACGGATCCTGCAGGAAGATCTGAATCAGCGCCGGCTTGGCGCAACAAGCCAATCCCACGATAAGCAATGTCAGTCCAACTCCCCATTCGCTGAGGCGGATGCAGCGGGCAGCGATCCGCGTGCTGGCTCGCGGCGGCTTGCTGGGAAGTTCCGTCGGTAGTCGCCCCAAAATCTCGACATGAAAACGGCGAGCGACATCGTCCAAATTCTTGAGCCGGAGGCGATCTTGGACCGGGTCATACCAATACGCGGCGGCTGCGGCCAACACGCACGAGAACATGATCGCCCAGCTGGGGATGGCGTTTCGTTTGAGCTGCACCTGTGGCTGTTCCGCCCATTCGACGGCGTAGAGGGAATCGACCAGCGGCGAGCCGGCATCGAAGTGGCGGCTAAGCTGATCGACCAGATCGTGTTTGACGTCCGCGGCGGACTGCGATTCGGCCAGCAATTCCCCCACCTTGTCTCGAAGCGGCGCCAAGTCGATCGGAGGAGGGAGCGGTTGGAGTGGCGGCGCTTCGACCCGTGCGGGGGGATCGGCCGGCCGCCGCTCCGATGCGGTGAAGTAGGGGTTCTTTCGCGCGTTCTCGTGTATCGACTCGATCGGGCCTGTTTCAACCTCCAGGGGTTCGGCCGCCGGAGTCGCAGCCACCTGCGGGCGGAGCCACTCCAACTGTTGTCGAATACTCAATACGTTGGGGTTGGAGTCGCTGGCACCCGCCGCCAGCAGTCCCGTCAATTCCACTTCCAACCGCTTCATTTGTTCGGTCATTTCGGTCGGCGAATTCTGGGCGGCCAACGCATCGGCGATCGAGCCGACTCGCCTGTCCAGACTGTCGATCTCTTCGTGAAGTTGCGAGGTCAGATGGACGGACCGTGTGGCGTCGGTGGTCGCGTCGAAATCGTCCAGCCAATTCTGCACAAATTGCCCGTCGTATTGTCGAGTCAACTCAACGATCAATTCACTGGCCAAGGCATTCACCAAGGCCGTTTCGTGCGGCTTACCATCGCCAACCAGCGAAACCGAGAGGGAGGTTACCGAGTCGTCTTTCAGTACAATTTGGAGTGCCTGCTGCAACTCGTCTGCTGCCGGCAGGTCCGCCAAACTTATCCCGCAGCGACGCGCCGCCTGCGCCGCCAGACGCGCCAGCGATTCCTCGCTGACGACCGCCTGCGAGGCGTCGTGGGCCAACCGACTGAACGACGGTGGATCCAAGGAGGTGGCCGCTACGTTGAATTTCAAGAGCGAACTGGAGACAAACTCGTGCTGATGCGACGAGCGAAACATCGCCAGCCCCGCAAACGTCGCCATCCATACGATGGCGAACGCGTACAGAACCCGCCAGGAACTGACGGGAAGCCGAAGGTCATTACTGGGCATCGACGACACTCCTCCTACCACTCCGCGACTTGAGACGTGCATCCGGTTCGGCGGAAGCCTCGAATGACTTGTCGACACGACCTCTGCGCCCGAACCGAACACGGTCGTTTTCTGGTCATCGTCCCGGCGAAATTGGACGCTTGAGCCAAAAAAATCGATTTTGCGGTTTGTAACGAATTGGCGTGCCCGCCAAGAGAAGGCCAGGAAGCCTCGCGCCGCTAGCAGCGGGGGTCGTGGCGCGTCCGGCCGGTGCTGGCGGTGCAAAGCCGGGCGGCCTGTCTTCGGGCGTCGCAGGGGGCGATGAATTCGCAGGGGTGTACGGCGACGCCATGAGGCGCGCCGCACCGAACTCGAACAGGTGTTTACGAGCCGACGTCTTGACCCGAAGTTGGACTGGGATGGGAGTCGGTGCGATTCAGCGCGTCATTCCGCAGGTGGGGACGTGAAACGACAGAACGCGACTCGACCAGGGTCTCGAAGATTCCCTCTTGGGTCACTTCCCCGCGTTGATTGACCAGCTGCCGTTGCCAGTGGACCTTTCCGGAACGCCGTCCCCCTGGGAGTTTGCTCAGCACGCGCGTCACGACGTGCACCGTATCGCCAAAGAAAATCGGCCGGAGGAAGCTCCACTCCATGACTTTGAGAAATGCGACCGTCCGCATGTTGGGGGCTTGGCTACTGAGGCCGGCGGCCCAACTGAGTCCCAACAAGCCATGGGCGATAGGTCGGCCAAACACGCTTTCGGCGGCAAAGTGCTGATCGACGTGCAGCGGATTGAAATCCCCCGTCATTTGGGCGAATCCAATCACATCGAACTCCGTCACCGTCCGCGAAGGGCTCTTCCAGGTTTGTCCGACCTCGACATCCTCGAAGTAGAATTGATCCGGCATGGGCATCCTTGCTGCGTCGTTTGTGGACAGGCAGAATCGGAGTGATAGGATTCGAACCTACGACCTCCTGCTCCCAAAGCAGGCGCTCTAATCCAGGCTGAGCTACACTCCGCATCACAACGAACAACGGGCCCGGAAAGCTGAGAGCGCCCGAAGGCCGTGCGCCCATGCTACCGCCGCCCGCAATTTGATGCAATTGGGGAAATTGGGAGCGCTGCATTCCACAGATCCAGCGGACCGACTGCCAGCATCGTGCCGCCGTGGAGGGGGTATTCTGCCAAGACCTGGTGGACGTCGTCCAACGTCACCGCTTCGAACAGCTTCGCCACCTCTTCGGCCGGAAGGTAGGGACGATTCTTTAACCAGTTCCCCCCGATCCCGAACATTCGATTTTCCGCCCGTTCGCTGGATATCAAGATATCGGAGACGATCTTGCTCTTGGCGAGCTGCAGTTCCCGCGGGGTGACGCCGGACTCTGCAACTTCCCGTTGCAGCCGCAACAATTCTTCCAGGTTTTCCTGAGCCGATTCGGGCGCACAACAGAGATACGTCATCAGCAAGCCCGCATCTTCGAACTCGTAGGTCGCCATCGCGGCGACTTCGGCGCGCCCCGAATCGACCAACGACCAATACAGTCGACTCCCGCTATCGTCTCCCACGATCGACGCCAGCAGACCCGCGGCGAAGCGGAGTGGGTTATCCGCCGACGGGCTGCTCACCAATTGCAAGAGATACTGCTGGGTCGATTGAGGTTTGTGCAGCGTGTGGAATCGTTCACCTGACGCCACGCGTTCCAAGCGGCGATCCACCGGACCGGGGACCCAATCCGCCGATCGCTGTTCCACGTCATCGACCAGGAGTCCAAAATCGACGTTCCCGGCAGCCACAATCGCCATGTTGTTGGGGACGTATCGCGATTCGAAATAGCTGCGCATGTGCTGAGGCGTGAGGTTGGCGAGCGACGCCGCCGAACCGAGGATGCTTTGGCTGAGTGGGTGCGCCCCGAAGTAATCCGCCATCAACCGTTCGTACCCCCCGTACGGAGGCTGGTCCTCATACATCGAGATTTCTTCCAGGATCACCTGTTTTTCCGTCTGGAAGTCCTCCTCCCGCAACACCGGTTGCATCAAATCGACGAGCAACTCGACGATCGGCGATTGAAACTCGGGCAAGACCGCGGCATGGTAGATCGTGCAATCCTCGCTGGTGCGGGCGTTGCTCGCCGCCCCCAACTCGTCCAGCCGCAAGTTGACTTGCTCCGCCGATCGCCGCCGGGTCCCCTTGAACACCATGTGTTCCAGGAAATGACTCACTCCGCTGACCTCCGGCGTCTCGTCGCGCGAACCTGCGCGAACAAAAACGCCAAAGGCAGCCACCTGGCTCCGCGGATTGCACTCGGCGATCACGCTCAAGCCATTGGGGGTGACATGGCTACGAAACTCCATGCGGCACCTCCAACGGCGTCGGCCCCAACGTAACCAGGTCGAATTGCCCCAGCGGGTTCTGCCGCACGAAGGCGTTTACTTCATCCACCGACAGACCCGCGATCAATTGATTCAACTCATCCAGCGGCCGGACACGTCCCAGGTAAAACCAGTCACCGGCGATCGAGGCCGATCGCGACCGGCTCGATTCCTGTTGCATCACCAGATGACTGCGGATCTGCACCTTCAACCGGTCCAACTCATCGGTCCGAATCCCCTGCGAGAGTTGCTGGAATTCGCGGACGATGACGTCCAGCGTCTCTTGGGCACGCTCGGCGCCGGTTCCGGCATAACAGATCACCGAACCGCGATCGCGCAAACTGTGGTGCGTGGCGAAGACGGAATAGCAGAGACCACGCTTCTCGCGGACCTCCTGGAACAGTCGGGAACTCATCCCATCGCTCATCACCCCGACAGCGCCCCGCGCCTGAAAATACGCCGGATCGCCGTAGGTGACGCTCGGAAACGCCAAACAGATGTGCGTTTGCAGACTGTCGAATTCGATGTGGGTGACCCCCCGTTCACCCAAGACCGTCGGAACCTCCCCCACCGGCCGAGGCTGCATCCCGCCAAACAACGCCTCGACCTCGTCGACCAACGTCGACCATTCGAAGTTTCCCGCCACCGCCAAGATCATCCCGTTCGGTCGGTAATGCTCCCGGCAAAATGACTCGACATCCCGCGACTCGATCGCCGACACCCCCGCCATCGTCCCGACGCTCGACTGGCCAAACGGTTGTCCGTAATGCTTCAAACGCACGGCCGAAAACGCTTTCTGCGCCAGATCGTCCTCTATCCCGCGGATTTCCTGGTAACAAACTTGACGGGCCTCTTCCAACTGGGACTCGGGCAACCAAGGCCGCGCCACCATATCCGCAAAAATCTGCAGCGCTGGACCCAACCGCCCCGTTGGAACCGTTCCCATCAACGACGTATGGTAGTCCGAGGCCGAGATGCCATAGTCGACCCCCATCATCTCCAGATCTTCCAGAAACCGCCGACTATCTCGCGCCCCGCTGCCGCGTTGAACCATGTCGCAACAGAGATTAGCAAGCCCCAAGCGATTCGTTGGGTCCAACGAACTCCCCGCCGGCAGCATGATCGTGAACGAGACCGAACGCAGCCATGGCATGGGCTCGGCCAACAACGTCAGGCCGTTGGCATATCGATGCTCGAAATGTTGCGTGTTGAGCGTTATCATGCCAGCGAACAAAGAACGAAAGTGAACGAACTGCGTTCATATTTTACAACTCTAGTCCCCCGGCAGTTAATCGCAATGAAACGAGCACCTTTTTTAAGGGCGCGATTTATTCCATTAAAACAGCTACAAGACCTATTTCGATCCCATTGAGGCATTCAATGATGCAATTACCGACAATTGCCCGTTACGCCGCAATCTTTGTTTCCCAACGCTCCCAGTCGGGGCAATTGGAGTATTCCAAGGCTGCGGAACGCATGGAGCAACTGGCGCGACTACAACCTGGTTTTGTCCATCTGGTGTCGGTCCGCGACGGCGACGGTTTGGGAATTACCGTGTCTTATTGGGAATCCGAAGAAGCGATCCAAAGATGGGCTGCACACGCCGAGCACGTGGTTGCCCAAAAAGAAGGCAAAAATAAGTGGTACAACTGGTACCACTTATCGATTGCGCGAGTTGACCGGAACTGGGGATTTCAGCGTTCGTCAGAAGACAAACCGGAAGATATCCAGCGAAATGACCAGCAGCATTAGCCCGACAATAAAAAGTAATCCAGCATACATAAGAACCAGCTGGACACGTTCGTTGACCGGTTTGCGGAAGATCCCTTCGTAAGCCAAAAAGACCATATGTCCGCCGTCGAGAACAGGGATCGGCAAGAAATTGACGATGGCCAGGTTGGCGCTGAGCAGAGTCAGAAAGAGGAGGAGGCGGGAGAGGCTGTAGGTCGCTTCCGAGGTTGCGGCGACGGCGATGGTCCCTGGTCCTCCGAGGTTTTTTACGCCGATTTCCCCGCTGACGAGTTTCCCTAAGAACTTGACGACGCGACCCATATCGCGCCGGGTTCGATCGAGCCCCAATTTGAACGCTGCCCAAAGAGTGGGGGCGCGGTACGTGCGCTCGATCGGCGCAAAGACGATTCCGCGTTCGTCGTCGATGAACGCCGTTGCCGAGGCTTCCGGGGTGAGCGTGAATTCCCGCGCCTTCGTTTCGGTTCCGCGTTTCACTTGGATCGACACGGGCTGCGGCGGCCGAATCGATTGGGCGAGGTTGACGACGTTAGCCCAGCCGACGTGATCTTTCGCAAAGTCGATCGCTTCGACTGCGGCTCGATACAGCGGTTCGCGGGCGAGCTCTTTGGCAAGTTGAAACTTAGCGCCGACCAAACGATCGCCGACTTGAATTCCTGCGGCTGCGGCGGGGGAGTCGGGCCGGACGCCCGCGACGACATCTTGCAGCTCGAGTGCAATTCCCAGGCTCTCCAGCGAGATATTTCTGAGATCGAATCCCCAGCTGGAGAAATCGGGGAGGCGGGTCGCGCATTCGACTTCCAAGGTCTCGGGGGAAGCGGAGCCTTCGGACCGGGCGATGGTCAGCACGACTGGCCGTCCGCCCCGCGCCGAGTCCAACAACCGGTACTGCAGGGTCAGCGGGTCGCCGATGGGTTGGCCGTCGATTTGCAACAAGCGGTCGCCGACCTTCAAGTCGGCAGCCGCTGCCGGGGAGTTCTCCTGGATCGCTTGGATCGGCCCCAGCGTCAATTCGATCCCAAAGTCGAGATACGGTTCCGCGGGGACTTGGACTTCGAGTTCTTCCGCAGGTTGCTCGCGCCCCGACTTGGATTTGCGCTGCACGCGAAGTTGAACCGGCTCGTTTGGATTCCGGGCGAAGTACCTTTGCACGTCGGCAAGCGAGTTGACTTGAAGACCACCGATTGCGACGATGCGATCTCCGCCGAAAAGAGGTGGGTTGGCTTGGCTGGCTGCCGTCCCCTGGACTACCGGGGGATCGGCGAGTTGGGCGGAGAGCAAATTGCCGAACCCGAGCGCCGCGAAGTCGGCCCGTTGCGGGATGAGTCCCAACTGAGGGACGACTGTTTTTTCAACGATCGCCTCCCCGCCGGCCGGCTTGAGCTTGAAGTGCACCGGTTGCTGACCGCCGTTGAGCAGGATCGATTCCTGCAGATACTCGAACGGAAAGTACTCGGTTTCGGTCGACTGCCCATCGACTTCGACGACCTCCGAGTGTCCCAAGTTGGCCACGTACGCTGGTCCACCCGGCATCGTGTGACCGATCACGGGGGGCATGTAGGGGACGCCATACCAAAAGGCGCAGGTGGCGAACAACACGGCAAAGATCAGGTTCATGATCACGCCGGCCGAAATGATCGCCATCCGCTGGAGGACCGTTTTGGATTGGTAGCTCCGCGGATCGAGTTGACTGCGGTCGAAGGGTCCGCGGGATTCGTCCTCGGCGGTCGGCGCTTCCGCCGCGCGCACCCCGAACGCCTC
>JBGSLW010000074.1:0-2939 GCA_041740495.1 Pirellulaceae bacterium | reverse complement strand
CAGCGGGGAGAGGGGAGAGTTAAGTGTGGTGTGGATCGTGGTGGCGCGTTCAACGTGGCGGGAGAGGGGAGAGTAAAGTGTGGTGTGGATCGTGGTGGCGCGTTCAACGTGGCGGGAGAGGGGAGAGTAAAGTGTCGTGTGGATGGTTGACCTACGCGTCATTCTATTGTTTTGCGGTAACGGTTCACGAGCCGGGGGTTTGGCGCGTTTTTCGGCTATTTGGGAATTCGCAACACGTTAGCCAACACCGAAAAACGGGTCTGACCCCCTCGATGACCCCCTCGAAAGTTAGCCAAACGTGGTCCATCCCGTGAACGTTTACGTTGTGCGGAACGGGTTCTGGGTGACGAGGCAAGTGGAACTTGGAGTCGCACCTTGATCGTACCGGTTGTCTAAGTTATCGCCCAGGATCGGTGGGGGCCAGGACCGGTGCATGTTGGTCGCCCAGCTGTTGGATTTCTTGCGGCGTGAGCTGGAGTTTTTCGCGGAGTATTCGCTCACCTGTCTCCACCGAGAAAACCGGATAGTCGCTGGCGTGCAGAAAGTGCTGCAAGCCGAGCTCCCGCATGGCGTTCGCCAATTGGCGGACGCGTTCGGGGGTCGTCGCCGGGATGCCGTCGGTTTCTTCCAGCAAGATGGCCCCGCTGAGATCGAAGAACATCGCTTTACCGAACTCGGGGTTCTGTTCGCGGCGGCGTTGGAAACCCGCCAAGAGCGCTGCCGACCTGTCGTTGAAGCCGCCGCTGCTGCCGACGTGGGCCACGATCAGCTGCAACTGCGGGTAGGGCTCAAACAGCGACCAGAATCGCTCGACCGCCGCCAGAGGTTCCTCGCCGGAAAACGGATGGACCAGGATCGGGACCGAATGGTCCGCGCACCAGCCAATCGTCTGTGCCAACGCGGCGTAGTGTTCGCGGTGCATCAGATCGACTCCGCAAGCCGGCAGATGCAATTTCAATCCGGCCAGGCCGTCGATCTGGCGACAGCGATCCAGCTCTTCCCGCGCATAGGGCTGGCGCGGATTTACCGAGTAAAAACCGATCAGCCGATCGGGGGCAGTGCGCACCGCGGCGGCGATGAAGTCGTTTTCTGCAGCGACCCATGCCTGTTCGTGTTCTCCGATCTCCGGCAATTCCGCGAACCACTCGGAGGCGTACAAATGTGCCATCGAGACGGCGATGGCCCGCTGGGCTTTCACGTTCGCCAGAACGCGAGCCGGGTCGCTATAGTCTTCGGCCGGTCGACTGAACGTGATTCCCAGCGAGCCCCAATCGCGAAACAATCGGGGACTGAGCAAGTGGACGTGATGGTCGTACCTCAGCTGAGCCGCCGCGGCGCCGCGGACAATGGTAGCGACGATCGTTGCGAGCAAACCGGTTCCCCAGCGTCGGACAGGACTCGACTTTCCCCAGGACACCATCATTCCTATGACTCCGATCACTCCCAATGCTCTCATTCGACAAAAGCCTTTCCCAATACCGTTCGGCGCCTGATCCTGCCCTCTCCCCCGGGCGCGGGGGAGAGGGTACTGGGATTAGCCGTTACGCCAGCAAATCCGGAATCACATGGCCGTGGACATCGGTCAAACGCCGGTCGATTCCGTTGTGGCGATACGTCAAGCGGGTGTGATCGAACCCCAACAGCTGGAGAACGGTGGCGTGGATGTCGTAGACTTGAGTGGCGTGCTCGCGCTCGAGCGGTTTATAGCCGAAGTCGTCGCTGGGACCGTAAGAGATTCCGCCGCGGATTCCGCCGCCACATAACCAATGGGTGAAGACAAACGGGTTGTGGTCGCGTCCGACGCCTCCTTGCGACGAAGGCATCCTACCGAACTCGGTGCTCCAGAAGACGACCGTATCGTCCAACAGGCCGCGGCGGCGGAGGTCGTTGATCAGGGCGGCGGCCCCTTGGGCCATGCCCCGCGCGAGTGGCCCGTGATCGCGCTCGACATTCTCGTGGCTGTCCCAATTGCGGCGGGGGAAGCCGTTATCGTTCCCCGACCAGACCTGGACAAAACGCACTCCGCGCTCCAACAGACGTCGCGCCACCAGGCATTTGCGACCAAAGCAGTCGGCTTCTTCCGCCGCGTTGATTTCACTCGGCCAGCTGTGCCCCGCCTCCGCAATCCCATACTCGCGAAGGATGTAGTCGGGCTCGCCGGAAAGGTCGAGCGCTTCGGGTGCGGCCAGCTGCATCTTCGCGGCGAGTTCGTAGGCGTGAATCCGAGCCTCCAGCCGGGCGTCATCCTGCCGGCTGGCGGCGTGCTGGCGATTGAGTTGTTCCAGCACTTCGCGCGTCGCCCGTTCGGCCGTCGAGTTGAGAAAATTCCCCGCGGGGTGCGGGTGCAAGTCGTAGATCGGCGGATCGCCGCCCGGGTAGATCATCGTTCCAGAATGTGCTCCCGGCAGGAACGCGGCGTCCCAGTTCTTCACGCCGTTGGATGCCAATCCTCGGTGATCGGGTAGAACCACAAACGTCGGCAAGTTCTGGTTCTCGCTCCCCAGTCCGTAGCTGACCCAGCACCCCATCCCGGGGAAGCCAGGTTGCGTGAAGCCGGTCGTCTGCAGCAGCGTCGCCGTGCTGTGGACGCCGGTCTTTCCGACCAGGTTGTGCACGAACGCGATCTCGTCGACGCAAGCGCCTAGCGGAGCCACCACGTCGCTCAGCAGCTTACCCGACTGGCCGTAGGGGCGAAACTTCCAAATCGGCTTCAGCCAGGGTCCCAGCCCATCTTGAAACGTTTGTACTTCCTCACCGAAGTCCGCCGGCTGACCATGCCGCCGCTCGAGTTCCGGCTTGTAGTCCCAAAGATCGATGTGACTCGCGGCCCCGGCCATGAACAACTGCACGACCCGTTTGGCACGGGGCCGAAAGTGAGGAATTCGTGTTTCGCCGCGGGCGTCGGCCGCCGCGCTCTCCGCCAGCATCGCCGCCAGCGC